>JBEARP010000188.1:0-59648 GCA_041163105.1 Pseudomonadota bacterium | reverse complement strand
TGGTGGGCGACAGGGCGGGCATGAGCACGTTCACGGGCATCGGCGGAGTTCCCCATTCCTCTTGGTCTTCGCCGCCGGGAACGGGTCCCGGCGGCGGATATCGTCTCAGCTCTTGTTGGCGAGCGGCGAGAGCTGGGCGGCGACCTTGTTCAGGTCCTCGTTCAGCACCTTGCGGATGGCCGCAAAATTGTCAGCCGCGTTGCCTTCGCCCATTTCGGCGCAGGCGGAAGCCACCTGCTGCGCCATGCCGGCCAGAACATGGCCCCAGACCTCGGCCTTGCCGAAGGCCATGGCGTGCAGCGAGAGGCTCAAGCCCCCGTTGGTGATCCATCCGCGGACGACTTCGCCGGCCTTGGGATCGTGGAACACCTCATGCGGCGGCTCCAGCTGGTGCGGGTGGGTTTCGCCGTGGTGGTTGTGGTGGTGATGATCGTCAGACATAGAGAACAGCCTTTGCTGCGGCGACCACCTCATCGGCATTGGGCAGCGCCAGTTTTTCGAGATTGGCCGCATAGGGCATGGGTACGTCCTTGCCGGCGACGCGTGCGACGGGCGCGTCGAGGTAATCGAAGGCATGCGTCATCACCTGGGCGGCGATCTCGCTGGTGACCGAGAACTGCGGGAAGCCCTCTTCCACGCAGACGCAGCGGTTGGTTTTCCTGACACTCTGCAGGATCGTCTCAAGGTCCATCGGGCGGATGGTGCGGAGGTCGATGACCTCGGCCTCGATGCCCTCGGCGGCGAGCTTGTCGGCCGCCGCCATGGCATAGGTCATGCCGATGCCGAAGGAGACGATGGTGACGTGGTGGCCAACGCGTGCGACGCGCGCCTTGCCGATCGGCACCAGCCAGTCCTCGACCTTGGGCACCTCGAAGCTCTTGCCATAGAGAATTTCATTCTCGAGGAAGACAACGGGATTCGGGTCACGGATGGCGGACTTCAAGAGGCCCTTCGCATCAGCCGCGCTGTAGGGCATCACCACCTTGAGGCCGGGGATGTGGCCGTACCAGGCGGCATAGTCCTGGCTGTGCTGGGCGCCGACGCGGGCAGCTGCACCTGAGGCACCGCGAAACACGATCGAGCAGTTCAGCTGGCCGCCCGACATGTAATGCGTCTTGGCGGCGGAGTTGATGATCTGGTCGATGGCCTGCATGGCGAAGTTGAAGGTCATGAACTCGACGATGGGCCTCAGGCCCGCGAAGGCCGCACCCACCGCGAGGCCGGTGAAGCCATGCTCGGTGATCGGCGTGTCGATGACGCGCTTGGGGCCGAACTCGTCGAGCATGCCCTGCGAGATCTTGTAGGCGCCCTGGTACTGGCCCACTTCCTCGCCCATGAGGAACACGTCCGGGTCGCGGCGCATTTCCTCCGACATGGCCTCGCGCAGCGCCTCGCGCACCGTCATGGTGACCATCTCGGTGCCGGCGGGGATTTCGGGGTCCGCAACGTGTGGCGACGTCACCACGGCAGGGGCGGCAACGGCGGGCGCCTCCGCCTTCGGCGCTTCAGCCTTGGGAGCGGGAGCGGCATCGGCCTCGCCGATCACGGCGATGGGCGTGTTGACCTTCACGTTCTCGGTGCCGGCGGGAATGAGGATGGCGGTGAGCGCGCCCTCGTCGACGGCTTCGACTTCCATCGTCGCCTTGTCGGTCTCGATCTCGGCGATCACGTCGCCGGGCTTCACCATGTCGCCCACGTTCTTGAGCCACTTGGCAAGCTTGCCCTCTTCCATGGTGGGAGAAAGGGCGGGCATGAGGATGGATGGCATTGGCGTCCCCGGCTCAGGCGTTCACGTAGATGTCGGTGAAGAGCTCGGACGCATCCGGCTCCGGATCATTCTGGGCGAATTCCGCGGCTTCCGTCACGATGGCGCGGATCTCGGCATCGATCTTCTTGAGGTCGTCCTCGGTGGCAAGCTTGCCGTTGAGGATGCGGGCCTTCACCTGCTCGATCGGGTCATGCTCCTCGCGCATCTTCTGCACTTCTTCCTTGGAGCGGTACTTGGCGGGATCCGACATGGAGTGGCCGCGATAGCGGTAAGTCATCATCTCGAGGATGTAGGGGCCCTCGCCCGCGCGGCAGTGCTCGATGGCGCGCTCGGCGGCATCGCGCACGGCGCGGACATCCATTCCGTCCACCTGCTCATAGGGAATGCCGAAGGCCGCGCCACGGGCACCGAGATGATCGGACACGGCGGTGGAACGGGCGGCTGCAGTGCCCATGGCATAGCGGTTGTTCTCGATCACGAAGATCACCGGCAGCTTCCAGATCGAGGCCATGTTGAAGGTCTCGTAGACCTGGCCCTGGTTGGCGGCACCGTCGCCGAAATAGGCGACCGAGACATTGTCGTTGCCACGGTACTTGTTGGCGAAGGCCAACCCAGCCCCCAGCGGCACCTGCGCGCCGACGATGCCGTGGCCGCCGTAGAACTGCTTTTCCTTGGAGAACATGTGCATGGAGCCGCCCTTGCCCTTGGACAGGCCGCCCCTGCGGCCGGTGAGCTCCGCCATGACACCCTTGGGGTCCATGCCGGCGGCCAGCATGTGGCCGTGGTCGCGATAGGAGGTGATGACCGCGTCACCCTCCTTCTGGGCCATTTCCATGCCCACCACGACCGCTTCCTGGCCAATGTAGAGGTGGCAGAAGCCGCCGATGAAGCCCATGCCGTAAAGCTGGCCGGCCTTTTCCTCGAAACGGCGGATCAACAGCATTTCCTTGTAGGCGAAGAGCTCTTCCTCGGTGGTGAAGCCACTGTTGGTGAGATTGGGCTTGTCACCCTTGGCCGATTTCTTCGAGATATAGGCCGACTTGACCGCCATGAACGCTTCCTCCAGCCATGACCAACACGAGAGTCATAACATTAAAGGCTTGAGAATGCAGGGGGTTTCAACGATTAACCGAAATTCGGTTTACGCTGCGGATTTCACTCGGAGATTTGCCGTGAGGTGAAGGCCACCACGTCGGTTGGCTTGGCGAGCTCAAGGTTCCCGCGAACCATTTCGTCGAGCAGGTCGGGGTCGATGCTCTCTGGCCGCAGCAGCGTGACCTTGCCCTCCAGCTTCACCCGCTGATCCTGGAGAGCCTCGAACTTCTGCTGGAGCCCTGCAACCTTGACCACGAGACCATCCCGGTGGGGAAAGCCGCGCGGCCCCTTGTAGGCGTGCCAGCCAAAGTAGCCGAGCAGCGCACAGCAGACGCAAGTCACGATGAAGTCGAAGCGGCGCATGGACCGAGTCCCGTTGAATCCAGTCGCAGGTTTCGACGGACTCGGTTAACAATCCCTCACAGCCCAGAGATTTAAATCACTTGACCTTTGGGGCCTCCGTGCCGATGTAACTCTCGGAGTTACCATTATGTTGTCCAGCAGCCGCTTCGTCGTCGCCGTCCACGCCATGAGCGTCCTCGCCCGGTTCAAGGGCAAGGGCCCCGTGTGCTCGGCGATGGTCGCCGAAAGTGTCCATACCAATCCCGTAGTCATCCGCAGGCTGATGACCGAGCTGGAGAAGGCACATCTGGTGAAGTCGGTGGCCGGCCGCGCCGGCGGGTTCGAGCTGAACAAGGACCCGGGCGACATCACGCTGGCAGACGTCTATTTTGCGGTGGAGGACGAAAACGTCTTCCGTATGCACAAGACGGACCCGAAGTCGAGTTGCCCGGTTGCCGCACAGCTGGGCCGCATTCTCACCGGGCCGCTGAGGGCCGCCGAATGTGCCCTGCACTCGAGCCTTGCCAAGACATCGATCCGCGACGTCGCCTCGGCGATCGTCTGATCGCTGAAAAATGGCCGACGCCCAGCAAAAGGCGAAAGCCTCCTCCCTCCTGTCGCTTCTGGCCCTCGGCAATTTCGTTGTCGGCATGGGCGTCTTCGTGGTCATCGGCATCGTCTCGCCGATCGCCGAGGCACTGTCCGTGTCGGCGGCTGATGCCGGCATTCTGATCACCAGCTATGCCGTTGCCTATGCGCTGCTCTCGCCGATCGGGGCAGCGTTGACCGGTCGCCTGTCTCGCCGCACGGTGCTTGTTGCATCGCTCGGGCTGTTCTGCCTGGGCTCCTTGCTGTCGGCGTTCTCCACCACGCTGCTGATGCTCACCCTGTCGCGCCTCGTCGTGGCACTGGGGGCGGCACTCTACACGCCGCTCTCCGCCGGGGTTGCGGTTGCCGTCGCACCGCCCGAGGAGCGCGGCCGGGCACTTGCCAAGGTTTTCGCCGGCATGACCATGGCGCAGGTCGTGGGCGTGCCGCTGGGCGCCTGGATGGCCTATCGCTTCGGCTGGCATGCGCCATTCTTCCTAGTGGCGGCGCTGGCCGCGATTTGCGCCGTGGTCCTGCTGCGGACCATCCCACGCAGCATCCATGTGCCGACGGGCAGTGTCTCATCAATCCTCTCGGCCCTTGGCAACCTGCGCCTCATGGTGGCCGTCACGTTCACGGCCACGCTGATGGCCTCGGTCTATGTGGTGTTCACCTTCTTCGGCCCACTGATCGAGGCATCGGCGGGGGCGAATGCCGACACGCGGCCACTGTTCTTCATGCTGTTCGGGTTGGGCGCGGTGGGCGGCAACTTCGTCGGCGGCTACCTGAGCGACCGCTTCGGGCCGCGCGGCACGCTGGTGCTGGTGTGCCTGGCGCACATGGTGCTGCTGCCACTGTTCTCGGTGATGCCGTGGAACCCTTGGCTGCTGGCGCTGCTGGTGCTGGTGTGGAGCAGCTTCGCATGGTGCTTCCTGCCCGCGCAGCAATCGCGCCTGGTTACCATTGCGCCGCAGGCACCGGCCCTGGCCTTGGCCCTCAACGCGGCGATGATCTATGCCGGCATTGCCATCGGCTCCACCGTGGGCGCGCGGCTACTCGACTGGCAGGGCCTTTCGGTGCTGGGGGTTGCGGCAGGCGCCAGCGCCGGGCTGGCCCTGGTTCACCTATTGGTCTCCGACCGGCTGGCCCGCCGCAGTCCGGCCGTTACTGCAGCCGCTGCCTGAGGAAAGCACCGGCGCTCGCCAGCGCCTCGGCAGCCTCCGGCGCGGGGGCGCCCTGGAAGATGTGCCACATGCCCTCGTAAAGATCGATCACCGCGTCCTGCCCCGCGGCCTTCAGTGCGCGATAGGTGCGCACGCTGTCGCTGAGCAGGATGGTGCGGGTGCCGTCCTGGATGAGAGCGGGCGGAAAGCCCTTGGCGAAATTCGCGTAAAGCGGTGAGACGCGAGGATCCTTGAGGTCGAGTTCGCCGGCATAGGCCCGTGCCGAATTGGCCAGCAACCCGCCATAGGACAGCGTCGGGTCAGCCTCCGGCAACGTGATTGCGGTGTCTCCGCTGTTGGAGAGGTCGGCCCACGGCGAAAACAGCAGCACGGCGGCGGGCAGCCCAGCGCCCTCGTCACGCAGTTTCAGCACCGCCCGGATGACCAGGTTGCCGCCGGCGGAGTCGCCGAACAGCGCCACGCGATCGATCGGTGTGCCTTGTGCCACGATGCCCTTCAGAACAGCATCCACCTGCGCCTGCACCGTGTCCCACTGCGCGGCGGGCGGGTTGGTGTAGTCGATGGAGATCATGCGCATCCCGGCAGCGTTGGCCACAAGCGCGCCGAGACCTGCCATGGAGCGTGCGCTGAAAAGCGTGAAGGCGCCACCGTGGATGTAGACGATGACGCGGCCATCATCCGTCCAGCCCTTCGGTCTGATGTCGAGCACCGGCACGCCGCCAATCACGGCATCCGTGACCGTGGCGCCGAGCTGGTCGAGGACAGCCTTGTTGGGCGCCTCCAGTGCCTTCTCCTGCGCGTCATGCAGCGCCTTCCACCCGGCGATGTCGTCGGGTGCCGGTCCCTTCAGCTGTTTGAGGCCTGCTGACTGCAGGAACTCGATGACGGCTTTCGCCTCGGGTGAAATGGTGTCGGGCAGCGGGACGGTGTCAGTGGCCATTGCGGTGACTGACGACAGAAGAAGCGAAAGCAGGACGAAGCGGATGGCTTGCGCCATCCTCGCGATGTTCAGCATGTGCGGCCCCCGGCATAAGTGGAACGGTATGAAGCGGCATGTGTTGAGTCAACCCATACCCGTCTCGCTCAACTTTCACCTTCGCCGCACCTGACCCGGCGATCCTCTTTCTTGGCCACCAAAAAGGCTGCCCGGGTCAAGCCCGGGCAATGTGAGTGAGAGATCATTGATGAGAAGGCGTTCAGCCCTTCATCGCCTGCGTCAAATCACCGATCAGGTCGTCGACATCCTCGAGCCCCACTGACAGGCGCAGCATGCCGTCGGTGATGCCCATCAGGGCGCGGGCTTCCGCACCAATGTTGCGGTGGGTGGTGGAGGCGGGGTGCGTCATCAGCGACTTGGCGTCGCCGAGGTTGTTCGAGATGTCGATGATGCCGAGAGTGCGCAGAAGGTCGAAGGCCTTCTTCTTTCCGCCCTCAACCTCGAAGGTGACCATCGTGCCGCCAAGCGTCATCTGCTTGCGGCAGAGAGTTGCCTGGGGGTGTGATGCAAGGTGCGGGTAGAGCACGCGGGCAATGCCCGGCATGGCCTCGAGCGCTGCCGCCACCTTGTGGGCGGCGTGGCTCTGTGCCTCGACGCGGAGCTTCATGGTCTCCAGACCCTTCAGCAGCACCCAGGCATTGAACGGCGAGATCGACGGACCGGTGTGCCGCAGGAAGGGTTTCAGCTGCTCTTCCTTGAACTTCTTGGTCGACATGATGGCGCCGCCCAGCACACGGCCCTGCCCGTCCATGTGCTTGGTGCCGGAGTAGACGATAACGTCCGCGCCGTAGCGCAGCGGGCGTTGCAGGATGGGGGTGGCAAAGATGTTGTCCACCACGATGTTGGCGCCCTTGGCCTTTGCAATGGCGCAGACGGCTTCGAGGTCGATGACCTCGAGGCCGGGGTTCGACGGCGTCTCCAGGAATACGCACCTGGTGTCAGACGTGATGGCCTCTTTCCAGGCGTTGAGGTCCTTGCCGTCAACCAGTGTGATCTTGATGCCGAAGCGCGGCAGGATCGATGTGACGATCTGGTAGCAGGAGCCGAACAGCGCCCTGGAAGCGACGAGATGGTCGCCCGCCTTCAGCTGGCAGGCCAGTGCGCCGAAGACCGCGGCCATGCCGGAGGCCACGGCATAGCAGGCCTCTGCCCCTTCGAGCATCGCCAGCCTGTCTTCGAACATGGTGACGGTGGGGTTGCCGTATCGGCCATAGACATAGCCGTCATCCTCGCCGGCAAAGCGCTTCTCGGCGGTTTCCGGCTCGTCATATACGAAGCCCGAATTGAGAAAGAGCGCTTCCGAGGTCTCGCCATACTTGGTGCGATCCAGCCCGCCGCGGACGAGCTTGGTGGCGTCTCCCCAGGTCTTGGGATCGGACTTTTTCTTCTTCATCGGACGGGTCTTCCTAGCTCTGGACCCAGGGAAGGCCGGCGGCCTTCCAGCCGCCCAGCGTGCCGCGGTGGCCGGTGGCGTCCTTGTCGCCCTCGAAGCCTTGCGCCACGTTCCAGGCATTGCTGTAACCGGCCTGGGTCAGCGCCGAGGCGGCCGAAGCCGAGCGCGCGCCGGAGCGGCAAATGCACAGGATTTCGGCGTCCATCGGCAGTCCCAGCTGCTCGACTTCCGCCACGAAATTGCCGTTCACCTGCATCGACGGGAATACCTGCCATGACAGCCGGATGAGCCGCTCGACCGCGGGCACGCCCACGAACACCCATTCGGGCTGGGTGCGCACGTCGACGAGCACGGCGGCGGGGTTGTTCTGGAGCCGCTGGTAGGCCTCGGCCGGAGAAATGTCACCCTGATGCATGGAACGATCCGTTCGTTGTTTCGAACGGATTTAGTCCAAACGGATTCGTCCCGCAAAGGAAAAGGGGGGCTGGACCGGCCAGAGGTGAGGGGCTGGCCCGCTCCCGTGAGGCGGTTTGGCGCTTCCGGATCGGGGGGCTGTCCTGTTAGAAGAATTCACCATCTGATCCGGAGTTTATGTGATGTCCAAGTCCCTGCCCGCCCGCGCCGACGTCGTCATCATCGGGGGCGGCATCGTCGGTTGTTCGATCGCCTACCACCTGACCAAGGAGGGGATCACCGACGTCGTGCTGCTGGAGCGGAAGCAGCTGACCTCCGGCACCACCTGGCATGCGGCGGGCCTTGTCGGCCAACTGCGCGCCACCCGCAACCTCACCGAGCTTGCCAAATACACCACCACGCTGTTCGAGGGGCTGGAGAAGGAAACGGGACAGGCCACCGGCTTCAAGCAGAACGGATCGATCTCCATCGCGCTGAACGATGGCCGGCTGGAGGAGCTCATCCGCGGCGCTTCCATGGCCAAGAATTTCGGCCTCGACGTGCAGGTGATCTCGACCTCTGAAATCAAGGAGCGCCTGCCGCACTACAACATGGAGAACGTCAAGGGCGGCGTGTTCCTGCCCAAGGACGGACAGGTGAACCCGATTGACGTGACCCAGGCGCTGGCCCAGGGCGCGCGTTCGCGCGGCGCGAAGGTGCTGGAGAACGTGAAGGTCACCAGGATCCTCACCAAGGACGGCGCTGCCTATGGCGTCGAGACCAGCGACGGCACCATCCTCGCCGACAAGGTGGTGGTGGCCTCCGGCATGTGGTCACGCGAGCTGGGCCGGTCCATCGGCGTCAACATTCCGCTCCATGCCTGCGAACACTTCTACATCGTGTCGGAGCCCATTGCCGAGCTTCCCCGGAACATGCCTGTGGTGCGCGTGCCGGACGAATGCACCTACTACAAGGAGGATGCCGGCAAGCTGATGATCGGCGCCTTCGAGCCCAAGGCCAAGCCGTGGGGCGGCGGCGGCATCGACGAGGACCACGCCTTCGTGACCCTGCCCGAGGACATGGAGCATTTCGAACCCATCCTGGCGGACGCCATCAACCGCGTGCCGCTGCTCGAGACGGCGGGCATCCAGCTGTTCTTCAATGGCCCCGAGAGTTTCACGCCGGACGTGAAGTATTATCTCGGCGAGGCGCCCGAGGTGAAGAACGTCTATGTGGCGGCGGGCTTCAACTCGATCGGCATCCAGTCGTCGGGCGGTGCGGGCCTCGTACTCTCCAAGTGGATCAAGAACGGCCATCCGCCGATGGACGTGACCGGCATGGACATCCGCCGCATCCACCCCTTCCAGTCGGTGAAATCCTACGTGCGCGAGCGCGTGTCGGAGTCGCTCGGCCTGCTCTATGCCATGCACTGGCCCTACCGCCAGGCGGAGACGGCCCGCGGCGTGCGCCGCTCGCCGCTTTATCACTACGAGAAGGAACTGGGTGCGGTGTTCGGCGAGGTGAACGGCTGGGAGCGCCCCAACTGGTATGCCCGAGGCGGGGTGAAGCCCGAATATGAATACTCCTACGGCCGCCAGAACTGGTTCCCCTGTGCTGACTACGAAGCCAAGCAGCTGATGACCGACTGCGCCTTCTTCGACCAGTCGAGCTTCGCCAAGTATTCGGTGGAAGGCCGCGATGCCATGAAGGTGCTGAACCGCGTGTCGGCGGCGAACGTCGACGTGGAGCCCGGTCGCATCGTCTATACCCAGTGGCTGAACGAGCGCGGCGGCATCGAAGCCGACCTCACCGTCACCCGGCTTGAGGAGAACAAGTTCCTCGTCGTGACGGGTGCGGCCCCGCAGACCCGCGACATGGCATGGCTGAAGCGCCACACGCCTTCGGATGCGCATTGCGTGGCGACCGACATCACGTCCGGCCTGCCGATGATCGCCATCATGGGGCCGAAGTCGCGGGCGCTGCTGGAGAAGGTTTCGGGCGCGGACCTTTCCAATGCCGCCTTCCCCTTCGGAACCTCGAAGGAACTCGAAGTGGGCTATGCCCGCGTGCGTGCGAGCCGCATCACCTATGTGGGCGAGCTGGGCTGGGAGCTGTATATCCCCACCGAGTTCACGGCACACGTGTTCGAGGTGCTGCAGGAGGCGGGCAAGGCGTTCGGCCTCACGCCCGCCGGCATGCACACCATGAACAACTGCCGCACCGAGAAGGCCTACCGCCACTGGGGCCATGACATCGCCGACGAAGACACGCCGCTGGAAGCGGGCCTCGGCTTTGCCGTTGCCATGGACAAGCCCGGCGGTTTCATCGGCCGTGAGGCGCTGCTGAAGCAAAAGGCCCTGCCCGTGCTGCCCAAGCGCTTCGTCTGCCTCGCACTGGATGACAATTCCGACAAGGCGCCGATGATCTATCACGAGGAGCCGATCTATCGGAACGGCGTGCTCGTTGGCTCCACGACATCAGGCGCCTGGGGCCACCGCGTGAACCTGTCGCTGGGACTGGGCTACGTCCACAACCGTGACGGCGTCACCAAGGACTGGATCGACGGGGCGAAGTGGGAAGTGGAACTGGCGTGGAAGCGCTACCCGGCCAAGGTGCAGTTCCAGTCCTTCTATGACCCGAAGGGCGAACGCATCAAGGCGTGAGGCGCTAGCGGTCGTTCCCGATCGCCAGGTCACGCCTCGCCGAGAACAGCGAAATCGCGAAACCGGCAATGACGTCGACCAGCGTCATCAGGGTCAGGATGAAGAACGGCGCCGTGCCGGCATAGTCGACCAGCAGGAAGGCGACGAGCGCCACAACGAAGGTGGCGACTGACAGGACATGGTCCAGCACCGCGGCCCGGCCTGGACGGGCCGCTTTCAGCATTTCGAGGAACAGGGCAAACAGCCCCGCGACAACGAAGACATCGCCGCCGCGCAACGTCATCTCGGCGCCCGAAGCCAGGGTCATCGAATAGGCATCACCGTTGATCAGCATGTCGCCGCCCGACGCCATCAAAAGGTATGCCGCAATCACGATGGCGAGGGCGGGAAAGGAAATGATATATTTCATGGCGGCTGTTCTCCGGTGAGCCTCTAGCTAGCCCAAGTTCTGCGATTCCCGCAAAGCCGGTCCGAACGCATTGCCGGACAAATTGTTCTTTATTCCGAACGACGCCTGACTTATGTTTTATGCATCCAAAAGACGGAGAAAATCATGTCATTACAAATCGGCGATATCGCCCCGGACTTCGAGGCCAACACCACGGATGGCCGCCTCAAGTTCCATGACTACATCGATGGCTCCTGGGTGGTATTCTTCTCCCACCCCAAGGACTTCACCCCTGTCTGCACCACCGAGCTGGGCTCGGTTGCCAAGATGAAGCATGAGTTCGAAAAGCGCGGCGTGAAGCTGATCGGGATCTCGATCGACAGCGTCGAGGATCACAAGCGCTGGAAGGACGACATCAAGGACGTCACCGGCGCAACGGTGAACTATCCGATGATCGGCGACGAGGACCTGTCGGTTGCCAAGCTCTATGGCATGATCCACCCGAATGCCTCAGGCAACGCCAAGGGCCGCACGGCAGCGGACAACGCCACCGTGCGCAGCGTGTTCATCATCGGGCCGGACAAGAAGGTGAAGTTCATCGCCTCCTACCCGATGAGCACGGGCCGTAATTTCAATGAAATCGTGCGCGTGGTGGACTCGCTGCAGCTGACCGCCACGAAATCGGTCGCCACCCCTGCCGACTGGAAGCAGGGCGAGGACGTGATCATCCTGGCCTCGGTTTCCGACGAAGCCGCGAAGGAGAAGTTCCCCGGCGGCTGGAAGACCCTGAAGCCTTATCTGCGGGTCGTGCCGCAACCGAAGTAAGCGCTGGGCTCATTCAAGGCAGTCATCATGGCCGGGCTCTTCCCGGCCATCTTTTTTGGTGGTCCCAAAAAGGATCGCCGGGTCAAGCCCGGCGATGATGAGGGGTGTGCTTGGCGGGCGTAAGCCTCACCACCACTGCGGAGCGGTGTAACCACCTGCCGCGGCTTCAATGGCGGC
The DNA here is from genome assembly GCA_041163105.1 of Pseudomonadota bacterium. Taxonomy (GTDB): domain Bacteria; phylum Pseudomonadota; class Alphaproteobacteria; order Rhizobiales; family Aestuariivirgaceae; genus Aestuariivirga. The sequence goes on along the minus strand of JBEARP010000188.1, from coordinate 47,835 downwards.
GGCGGCCTGGAACAGCGTTTCCTCGCCAAAGGGCTTGCCTATGAGCTGGAGACCGAGCGGCAGGCCGTCGGCCGAGAGGCCGGCGGGAACCGAGATGCCGGGGAGGCCCGCCATGTTCACGGTGACCGTGAAGATGTCGTTCAGGTACATCTGGACCGGATCGGTGATCTCTCCCGGCGCGAAGGCCGGGCTCGGGGTGGCAGGCGTCAGCACCACGTCGACCTTGTCCCAGGCCTTGTCGAAGTCGTTCTTGATCAGTGTGCGGACCTTCTGGGCGCGGACATAGTAGGCATCGTAATAGCCAGCCGACAGCACGTAGGTGCCGATCAGGATGCGACGCTGCACCTCGCGGCCGAAACCGGCGGCACGGGAATTCTCGTACATGTCGACGATGTCGTCACCCGGCACCCGCAACCCGTAGCGCACGCCGTCATAGCGCGCGAGGTTGGATGAGGCTTCGGCGGGCGCCACGATGTAATAGGCAGGCAGCGCATATTTGGTGTGGGGGAGCGAGATCTCGACGATCTCGGCACCCTGCGCCTTCAGCCATTCAGCACCCTTGCTCCACAGGGCATCGATCTCGGCCGGCATGCCGTCGACACGGTATTCCTTCGGGATGCCGACGCGCAGGCCCTTGATCGGGCGGCCGATGGCGGCCTCGTAATCCGGCACGGGCAGGTCGACCGAGGTCGTATCCTTTGGGTCCACGCTTGCCATCGACTTCAGCATGATGGCGGCGTCACGCACATCGCGCGCGATGGGGCCTGCCTGATCAAGCGAGGAGGCGAAGGCGACGATGCCCCAGCGCGAGCAACGGCCATAGGTTGGCTTGATGCCCACCGTGCCGGTGAAGGCAGCGGGCTGGCGGATCGATCCGCCGGTATCGGTGGCCGTGGCGGCGGCACAGATGTGCGCGGCAACGGCAGCGGCGGAACCACCCGAGGAGCCACCGGGAACGAGCGCGGCGTTGGAGTTCGTCCGCTTCCATGGGTTGATGACGTTGCCGTAGTAGCTCGTCTCGTTGGACGAGCCCATGGCGAACTCGTCCATGTTGAGCTTGCCAAGCATGACGGCACCGTCGCGCCAGAGGTTGGCGGTGACGGTCGATTCATATTCCGGCTTGAAGCCATCGAGCACGTGGCTGCAGGCCTGGGTGTGGACACCCTCAGTGGCGAAGAGGTCCTTGATGCCGAGCGGAATGCCTTCGAGCGCTCCGCCCTGCCCGGCCGCGAGCTTCGCATCGGAGGCCTTGGCCATGTCGCGAGCCTTTTCCGGCGTCTCAACAATATAGGCGTTGAGCACGCGCGCCTTCTCCATGGCGGCGAGATAGGCATCCGTCAGTTCCAAGGCGGAGAACTGCATTTTCTTCAGGCCGTCGCGGGCGGCGGCAATCGTCAGGGCGGTGAGGTTGCTCATGTCGATCCGTTTTCTATCTCATCATGGGCGGGCATGTCCCGGCCATCCTTTTGAACCTGGCGCGATCCCCGGGTCGAGACCGGGGATGGTCTCGCTTCACTCGACCACCTTGGGAACCATGAAGAAATCATCGTCCTGCGCGGGGGCATTGGCGACGATCTTCTGCGGGTAGTGGCCGTCGGTCACCTCGTCCTTGCGCATCTTCATCTTCATGGTGACCACCGACGTGAGCGGCTCGACGTTAGCCACGTCGACCTCGTTCAGCTGCTCGATGAAGCCGAGGATGGCGTTGAGTTCGCCGGCCAGACGCGGCACGTCCTCTTCCTTCACCTTGAGGCGCGCCAGGCGCGCCACGCGCTTCACGGTTTTCTGATCGACCGACATGAAATCAAACCTTTGGGAACACTCTCGTGGGGCGGAATAGCACCCGCTCAGGCCACCTGCAACTTGGCTTTCTGGCGGCCCTTGTCGTCGAAGTTCTCCGGCCGGAGCCAGCGTTCGAACCCCGTCCGGATGGGTTGCCAGTCCTTGTCCAGCATGGCGAACCAGGCGGTATCGCGGTTGCGGCCCTTGACGATCAAATGCTGGCGGAAAATGCCTTCGAAAGTGAAGCCGAAGCGCAGCGCAGCCTTGCGCGAGGGGACATTGAGGGCATCGCACTTCCATTCCAGACGCCGGACGCCCAGGTCATCGAGGCAATGGCGGATCATCAGGAAGATGACCTCGGTCGCCTCTTTGGTTTGCTGAAGGCCGGGCGACATCCAGATATGGCCGATCTCGATCACGCCGTTGGCCGCGTCGCAGCGCATGAAGGAACCCATGCCGACAGCCTTGCCTGTAGCACGGTCGATGAAGGCATAGAACCACGGGTCACGGGAGGCCTGCTTCTCCCGCACCCAAGCCTCAAACTGCTCGAAGGACGACCATGGGCCATATGGCATGTATGTCCAGACATCGCCCTCGGGGTCGCTATCCTTGAAGCTGTCGAAGAGGTCCCTGGCGTGGGCTTCGGCAGTAACAGGTTCCAGAACCACCCAGCGGCCGTGCAGCGGGCGCATGTCGGGCTTGGAACCGGGCGGCAGCGGATCGACCAGTGGACCCACAGGTCGTTGCGATTTCCTGGCCATCAGAATGTCGCCGTCTCGCCGGCGGCCATCACGCGCACCCGGGCGGCGTCCGGCCCCATGGCCTTGAGGAACTTGGAGGCATCATCGTCCACGTAGCCCTTGAACGAGGCGAAGTGGCAGGGAATGACCATCTTGAAATCGAAGAAGTGGCGGCAGGCATAGGCCGCCTGGTCGCCGCCCATGGTGAAGCGGTCGCCGATCGGCAGAATGCCGATCTCGGGGCGATAGAGGTCCTGGATCAGCTTCATGTCATAGGATAGGCCCGTGTCGCCGGCGATATAGAGCGTGTTTCCATGCTCCCTCTTCGGCTCGATCACGAAGCCCGCCGGGTTACCCAGGTAGACTGGCGCGCCCGCCACCATGTCGGACGAGGAATGCCAGGCGTTGGTGAAGATCACGTCGAAATCTTCGAAGCTGATGCGGCCACCGTGATTGCCCGGACTGTATTTTTCGACGCCCTTGCCGTTGAGCCAGGAGCAGACTTCGAAATTGGAAACCAGTGTGGCACCCGTGGCCTTCAGGATCTCGAGCGAGTCACCGACATGGTCGCCGTGGCCGTGGGTGAGAAGCAGGTGCGTCAGACCGGTGCTGGCCTCCTGCCAACCCACCTTGGCGGCCGGGTTACCGGTGAAGAACGGGTCAATGAGGATGACGGCGCCGCCGGTCTCGATGCGGAAGGCCGAATGGCCGTGATAGGTGATCTTCATCTGAGGCACTCCCTGGGGTGTAGGGGATGGTATCCCCCGCTGTTGCACGAATGGCAAGGCGGCGATTTCACCTCTTGGCCGTCATTGCAGCGCAGGTCGGGGTGGCGAAGTATCGAGGAGAGCGGCTTGCTTGCACCTGCCTCAGGAACGTCTAAACGATGAGCATGGCCACAACCGACCTCACCCTGCCCCAAGCCATTGCCGCCATTGCGCCGGACAAGCGGTTGATGGCACTCGACCTCGGATCGAAGACCATCGGGGTTGCCACCAGCGACCGCACCCGGATGATCGCCACCCCGATCGAGACCATTGCCCGCAAGAAGTTCACGAAGGACGCCGAACGGCTGCTGGCCATCATCACCGCGGAGAACATCGGTCTCATCATCCTGGGCTTGCCCGTCAACATGGACGGGACGGAGGGGCCGCGCTGCCAGTCCACCCGCTCCTTCGCGCGGAACTTCGCCAGGCTGTCGCCCACGCCCGTGGTGTTCTGGGATGAGCGCCTATCCACGGCCGCAGTGGAGCGCATGTTGATCCAGGCGGATGCCTCGCGCGCCAAGCGTGACGAGGTGATCGACAAGCTGGCCGCAGCCTGGATCCTGCAGGCCGCACTCGATTCACTCAGATGACCACGATCTTCCTCGCCCTGCTGCCGGTGTTCATCGTCATCCTCGTGGGCTTGGGCCTGCGCAAGACGGAGGTGATCTCGACCGAGCAGTGGGCTGGACTCGACCACGTCTGCTATTTCGTGCTGTTCCCCGTCATCATCTTCAAGGAAATCGCAGCCGCCGATTTCGACGGCGTGCCGGTGCTGCAGATGGCGAGTGCCATGGCAATTTCGGTGATAGCGATGATCGGGCTGCTGGTGGTGTTCAGCAGGCCGCTGATGGACGGGCTCGGCATCACCGGATCGCAGTTCACCTCGCTCGTCCAGGGTTCGGCGCGCTGGCACACCTTCATTGCCTTCGCCATCATTCCGCTCGTCTTCGGGACGCAGGCGCTGTCCTTGGGTGCGGTGAGTGCGGCGGCGATGACACCGCTCCTCAACATCCTCTGCGTCATCGTGATGGCCCGCTACGCACATGAGACCGATCTGGCGCCCGGTAAATTGCTGCTGTCGATCCTCAAGAACCCGTTCGTCTTCTCCTCGCTGGGCGGGGTTGCCTGGCAGCTTTCGGGGCTTGAGCTGCCGGCCATGGCGCTGCAGGTGCTGGACATGATTGGCCGGGGTGCTCTGGGGCTCGCCCTGCTCACCGTGGGTGCGGGGCTGCGGATTGGCTCGGTGGTCGAGCAATGGCCGCCGGTGGCGCTGGCCGTGGTGCTGAAGCTGCTCGCCATGCCAGCCCTGATGGCCGCCACCCTGTGGCTGATGGGGGTGAGCGGCGAGGCCTTTGCGGTGGCGCTGCTGTGCGGGGCGGTGCCGACCGGCTCCGGGGCCTATGTGCTGGCCCGCAAGATGGGGGGCGATGCCCCCATGGTGGCCAACATGCTGACCGTGCAAGTGATCGCGGCGGTTGTCACGATCCCCCTCATTCTCTGGCTGGCCGGGGTTGGCCCCTAAGGCCTGTGCAAAGCCCCGAGATGAGGCTTGCGGCGCGCCGGGATAATGCTTACACACCCGGCTTTAATGACACGCGATGCACGCCCGCCGCTCCTCAAGCGCCAGCACCTGCTGGCCATCGACGATATCTCCTCCCTTGAAGCCATCCGCATCCTCGACCTGGCCGCACGCTACGTCGAGGTCAGCCGCCAGACCGACAAACGGCAGCTGGTGCTTCAGGGCCGGACCCAGGTAAACCTGTTCTTCGAGGCCTCCACCCGCACCCAGTCCTCCTTCGAGATCGCGGGAAAGCGCCTCGGCGCTGACGTCATGAACATGGCGGTTGCCAACTCCGCCGTCTCCAAGGGCGAGACGCTGCTCGACACGGCGATGACCATCAACGCCATGCAACCCGACTTCCTGGTGGTGCGCCACCAATCCTCGGGCGCCGTTGAACTCCTCGCCCAGAAGGTGTCCTGTGCGGTGATCAACGCCGGCGACGGCCAGCACGAGCACCCCACGCAGGCGCTGCTGGATGCGCTCACCATCCGCCGCCACAAGAACCAGTTCGAAGGCCTCATCGTGGCGATCTGCGGCGACGTGCTGCACTCGCGCGTGGCGCGCTCCAACATCCACCTGCTCAACAAGCTGGGCGCACAGGTGCGCGTGGTGGCGCCTTCAACCCTGCTGCCCTCCGGCATCGCCAATTTCGGCGTCGAGGTTCACCGCAGCATGGACAGCGGGCTGAGAGGCGCCGACGTCGTCATGATGCTCCGGCTGCAGCTTGAGCGCATGACCGGCGCCTTCGTACCATCGATCCGCGAATACTACCGATTCTATGGCCTCAACGCGGAAACGCTGAAGATCGCCAAGCCCGACGCCATGGTGATGCACCCCGGCCCGATGAACCGCGGCATCGAGATCGACTCGGACGTTGCCGACGGCGTGCAGTCGGTGATCCGCGAACAGGTGGAAATGGGCGTGGCCGTGCGCATGGCGGTGCTCGATGCCCTGAGCCGCAACATGCCCGGCGGAGGCAATGCATGATCAACCCCGCAAAGCACAACGCCCGCCGCAGGGCCTATGTCAACGCCAACATCGTGGCGCCCGCCCAGGGCCTCGAAGGCAAGGGCGGCATCCTGATCGAGGACGGCTGGATCCTCGACGTCGGTCCCAAGGTGACGAAGGACAGCGTCGGTGCGTCCACCGCGGTGACCGATTGCAAGGGCCTCACCCTCATTCCCGGCCTGATCGACATGCGGGTGTTCACCGGCGAGCCCGGCACGGAATATCGCGAGACGCTGGCCAGCGCCTCGGGCGCTGCGGCGGCGGGCGGCGTCACCACCATGATCGTCATGCCCAACACCCAGCCAGTGATCGACGATGCAGCCATTGTGGACTTCATCCTCAGGCGGGCACGTGATACCGCCTCGGTACGCGTGGCCCCCATGGCAGCGATCACCAAGGGACTCGGCGGCGAACTGATGACCGAGATCGGCCTTCTCAAGGAGGCTGGCGCCGTGGCCATCACCGAAGGCACGCGGGCCCTGGTCAACGCAAATGTGTTCCGCCGTGCGCTGATGTATGCCAAGGACTTCGACATGCTGGTGGTGCAGCACGTCGAGGAGCCAACCCTGTCCTCGGGCGTGATGAACGCAGGCGAGGCGGCCAGCCGTCTTGGTCTGTCCGGCAACCCCGCCATGTCCGAGGTTATCATGCTGGAGCGTGACCTTCGCCTGGTCGAGATGACGGGGGCCCGCTACCATGCCTCCCAGATCTCGGGGCGGAATTCGGTGGAGGTGATGCGCGCCGCCAAGGCGAAGGGCTTGCCCGTCACGTGCGGGGTGTCGATCCACCATCTGGTTCTTAACGAGAACGACATCGGCGCCTACCGAACATTCTTCAAGCTCTCGCCGCCGCTGCGCGCCGAGGACGACCGGCGCGCGCTGGTGGAAGCGCTCGCGGACGGCACAATCGACGTGATCGTCTCGGGCCACGACCCGCAAAGTGCCGACACCAAGCGCCTGCCCTTCGCCGAGGCCGCCTATGGCGCCATCGGGCTGGAGACCATGTTGTCCGCGGCACTTGGCCTGCACCACAATGACGGCGTCCCGCTCGCTCGCCTGGTCGAAGCGCTGTCTTCAAAGCCCGCCGAGATCCTGAAACTCGAGACCGGGCGGCTGGCGCCGGGTGCGCCGGCCGATTTCGTGCTGGTCGACGTCAACCTGTCGTGGACTGTCGAAGAGGATGTTCTGCGCTCGCGCGCCAAGAACTCGCCCTTCGAGCACCGCACGCTGGAAGGCCGCGCGGTGGAGACCGTCGTTGCGGGCGAGAGCGTCTTCGCCTACGCTCGGCCCTAAGCAATCCGGAAGAGGAAATGATGGGCTCCGGCCTCGAGATGATCATCGCGCTGGTGTTCGGCTATCTCTGCGGCACCATTCCCTTCGGGCTGATCCTGACGAAATCGGCCGGGCTGGGTGACATCCGCACCATCGGGTCCGGCAATATCGGCGCCACCAACGTTCTGCGCACCGGCAACAAGAAGGTCGCCGCCCTCACCCTGATCCTCGACGCACTGAAAGGCACTGTGCCCGCCCTGCTGATGGGCTGGCTCTATGGTCCCGAGGCGGGAGTGCTCGGCGGGCTTGCGGCCTTTTTCGGGCACCTGTTTCCCATGTGGCTGGGCTTCAAGGGCGGCAAGGGCGTGGCCACCAATATCGGCGTTCTGTTCGGGCTCTTCTGGCCGCTCGGACTGATCTTCCTCGCCGTCTGGATCGTCATGGCCCTGCTCTTCCGCATCTCCTCGCTCTCGGCCCTGACCGCCAGCTTCCTGTCGCCCTTCGCAGCCTACGCGCTGGGGCGTGGTGACGTGATCCTGCCCGCCGTGATCATGGGAGCGGCAATCTTCGTCACCCACCGCGCCAACATCGCGCGCATCCTCAAGGGCGAGGAGCCGCGCATCGGAAAGTCGAAACCAGCATGATGGACCCTTGAATGAACGGTGGCCTGCTCAGTGACGAGGAACGCCTCAACTGGCTGATCCTCTCGAGACGCGAAACTGTCGGGCCCACCACCTTCACGAAGCTCATCAAACGTTTCCACACGGCCGGAGCGGCTCTCCGCGCGCTTCCCGACCTCACCCGCAGGGGCGGCCTGAACCGCCCACCGCGGATCTGGAGCCGCGATGCCGCCGAGCGCGCCATGGAGAGTGCCGAGAGGATCGGCGCCCGCTTTCTGTGCAGCGTCGAGACCGCCTATCCGCTGCTGCTGCGGCAGGCAGACCCCGCACCGCCCATTCTCTGCATCAAGGGTGATGTCACCCTTCTCACCCGCAGTGCTGTCGCCATCGTCGGCGCCCGCAATGCCTCGGCACTGGCCCGCAAGTTCACCCGGCAGTTGGCCCGCGAGATCGGGGCCGATGGCCACGTGATCGTCTCGGGTCTGGCGCGGGGCATCGACACGGCAGCCCATGACGCTGCCCTCGACACTGGTACCGTCGCCGTTGTGGCCGGCGGCCTCGACGTGATCTATCCGCCGGAGAACGCAAGTCTGCATGCTGCCATCGGCGAACAAGGTCTCATCGTCTCCGAACAGGTGCCGGGCACAGAGCCCAAGGCCGAATTCTTCCCGCGCCGTAACCGCATCATCTCCGGCATGTCGCGGGCGCTGATCGTGATGGAGGCTGCCTTGCGCTCAGGATCGCTCATCACCGCCCGTTTCGCCGCCGAGCAAGGCCGCGAGGTTTTCGCGGTGCCGGGCTCACCGCTTGATCCGCGATGCGAAGGCACCAACCGGTTGATCCGGGACGGCGCCACGCTGCTGATGACCGCACGCGATGTGCTGGAGGTGGTTGGTAGCGAGTCTCCCCGCCAGATGAGTTTTTTCGAACCCGAGCCGCCACCCCTGCCGCTGCGAGACCCGGATGCCGCCGAGATGCGCCAAGTGCTGGACCTGCTCTCGCCCAACCCCATCGACATTGACGATCTTGCGCGCGAGAGCGGGCTGGATGCCGCATTGCTCTCGGCCGTTCTGCTCGAACTCTCCCTGGCGGGGCGCATCACCCGCCACGCCGACGGCAGTGTGTCACGTGCCTGACTGCTTCCTGATCTCCGCCGCCACCAGATGCTGCAGCTCCCACATATAGGTGTCGTGAATGCCGAGTTCCTCAAGCTTCATCACCGTGTTGTGCAGATAGGCGGCGCCGGAGCCGCCCCAGCCGGCGGCGCGGGCAAGCATGTGGGCTTGTGCGTGGATTGGCAGGTCGACATAGAAGCGGTCGCGCCGCATGCCAGCATAGAAGGTCAGCGCCTTCTGCCGGGAGCCGGCGACGTCAACCTCCACCCAGCGCCAGGCGCTGGCGATGCGGCGGTAGGGCACCTCCCGGCGCAGGAGCTTGTCGAGTTCCGTGGGAGCGGCTGCTTGGTCGATGTGGTAGACCTCGCCCTTGCAGGTGCCGCCATGGTCGAGGCCGAGCATGAGCCCCGGCTGTTCCGGCGAGCCACGGAAGCGCGAGAGCTGCATGCAGAAGGCACGGTGCCAGCCGCGCAGCGTGGCAAGGCGGCGCTCGGTGAAGTCAAACCCGGGGTTCCACAGCAACGAGCCATAGGCAAAGACCCAGATCGCGGCGGGACCATGCTGGGTGATGATGGTGGTGACCGCCTCGGCATAATCTGCGTCCGTCATCGGCGCGCGGTCAGGATCGGGCGGAAGATGGTCCTGCGGAATCTTGCGTTCGACGCGCGATACGAGGTCGGGGGTGAGAACGAGCTTCCGGCGCATCGCTCCTTAATCCATCCTCAGCCGGTGTTGTCGGCGGAACCCAACTGGCGGAGCACCAGCATCATGGTGGCGTGGGCCTCGCCCGCACCAACATTGACGATCTTGTGGGGCAAATCGCCCCGGAAGCGCAAAGTCTCGCCCACCTTCACCCGGCGGGTCTCCTCGCCGGTGGTTACATCCAGCTCTCCGGCCAGGATGTAGAGGTGCTCGACAGTGCCCTGCGGGTGGGGGTCAGATTCCAGAACACCGCCCGCCTTGGCCCGGAAATCATACCACTGCACCTGGTCGACGAGGTTGAGGGGCCCGGCAATAGCCAACCGACACAGTCCATCCTGGCTCTCGAGGATCGGTACGCCGGACTTCGACTGGTGCTCCAGAAACAGCGCCGCACCCTCGGTGCGGAGCACCTCGTCGATGGTCGTGTCGAGTGCCCGGGATAGCCGGTAAACAGTTGAAAGAGTGGGGTTTGTTTCGTTGCGCTCAATCTGGGAGATGATCGACTTGGCGACGCCCGAATGCTCCGACAGATCGCCCAGCGACATGTTGTAGGCCTTGCGCAGCCGCTGAATGGTCTTCCCCAGGGACGGGGTCGGGTCAAAGTCCTGTGAAGAGGTGTTTTTGCTGCCGCGACGCGTTGACATTTCGTCGTCCTGAACTTAGAACTGGTGTTCGTTATAACGAACAACACCTCTTTTGGGTGTTCCGATGGGTCTCTTGATACCGCGTTTTCGTCCTTTAGTTCAAACGAATTCGTGTTTTACCTCAAGATCCCGTCCGGAAGACCGAACGTTTGGAACAGCGAACGGACAGCAACGGGAGCAGATGCGATGCGCTACTTTCCGATCTTCATAGACCTCCAGGACAGGCCGGTCACCGTGGTGGGCGGCACGGAGGAGGCATTGCGCAAGGTGCGCCTGCTGCTGAAGACGGGTGCCGTCCTCAACATCATCGCCCCTGCCCTGCATGAGGAGCTGGCCGCCGAGCAGCGCGTCAACTGGATCGCCAAAGGCTACCACGCCGGACTGCTCGAGGGTGCGGCGCTTGTCTATTCCGCCGACGCTGACCTCAACGAGCGCGTGGCAGAAGACGCCAAGGTGCTGGGCATTCCCGTGAATGCGGTGGACAACCCCGACATCTCCACCTTCATCGTGCCGTCCATCGTCGACCGCGACCCGGTGGTCGTGGCCATCGGCACCGAGGGCACCGCCCCCATTCTTGGCCAGGGCTTGCGTGCCCGCATCGACGCCATGTTGCCGCAGGCTCTGGGCGGCCTGGCGAAGACCGCGGCAGGCTTGCGCCATCGCGTGGCAGAGACCATTCCGCCCGGCAATCGCCGCCGCTCCTTCTGGTATCGCTTCTTCTTCGGCGACGTGCGCGAGGCCTTCGTGGCGGGAGACTCCTGCAGCTATCTCGCGGGCGTCGAGAACCTTTTCGCGGAACAAGCACAGTCGCCACAGGGCCGCGTCACCTTCGTGAGCCTCGGCTCGGACGACCCCGAACTCCTCACCATCAAGGCACAGCGCAAGCTGCAGGAGGCCGACGTTATCGTTCATGACCGGGGCGTGCCGCAGGCCATTCTGGAACTGGCCCGGCGTGATGCTGTGCGCGCGCCTGTGAAGGGCGAGCTCTATGACGGCGCCACCGACCTGCTGCTGGCTGAGGCCAAGGCCGGAAAGCTGGTGGTGCGCCTGTCTGCCGAAGTCTCCCTGGAGGAGACCGTCTCGGTCGCCGCCGAGGGCATCGCCTTCGAAACCATTCCCTCGGTACCTCAGCCAAAGGCCGCCGACGTGATCGCATTCCCCGTCCGCGAGGACATTCGTGAAGACATTCTGAGAGCCGCATCATGACGACGCCTGAAAAGGGACAACTGGTCACCGCCAACCGCCTGCGCGACGGGATCGCCGTTTTCCTCACCCGCGGGGGTGAATGGAGCGAGGTGATCGACGAAGCCGTGCTGGCGCTGGAACCGCAGGCAGCCGCCGCACTCGAGGCGCGTGCCCGCGACGACGAGAGGAAGACCGTCGTGACGGGGGCCTACCTCGTCGATGCCGAGCGCCTGGAAGGCCGCGTGCGCGCCGCACACATCCGCGAGCGCATGCGCGCCCTCGGGCCCACCGTGAGACTGGACCTCGGCAAGCAGGCTGAGGGCAAGGGTGCCGGTTTCGCCGCCCCCGAAGGAGAGTAATTTCAGATGTACCGTTACGACGAGTTCGACCACCAGTTCGTGCGTGAACGCACCGACCAGTTCCGCAACCAGACGGAACGCCGCCTGTCAGGTGCCCTGACCGAGGACGAGTTCCGCCCGCTGCGCCTGATGAACGGCCTCTACCTGCAGCTCCACGCCTACATGCTGCGCGTCGCCATTCCCTATGGCACGCTGTCGGGCCGCCAGATGCGCCAGCTTGCCTATATCGCCGACACGTGGGACAAGGGCTATGGCCATTTCACCACGCGCCAGAACATCCAGTACAACTGGGTGAAGCTCGAGGACGCGCCGGACATTCTTGACGCGCTGGCCGCCGTCGAGATGCATGCCATCCAGACGAGCGGAAACTGCATCCGCAACGTCACCACCGATCATTGGGCAGGTGCGGCCGCCGACGAGATCGCAGATCCTCGGCCCGTGGGTGAGTTGCTCCGCCAGTGGTCTTCGCTCCACCCCGAGTTCTCGTTCCTGCCCCGCAAGTTCAAGATCGCGGTGACCGGCGCCCCGCATGACCGCGCGGCAGTGAAGGTGCATGACATCGGCCTTCGCCTGCACAAGAACGATGCAGGCGAGATCGGCTGGGAAGTGATCGTTGGTGGCGGCCTTGGCCGCACGCCCATGGTGGGTGTCACCGTTCGGGACTTCCTGCCCCAGCATGAGCTGATCGGCTATCTCGAAGCCATCATGCGCGTCTACAATCTCTATGGACGGCGTGACAACAAGTACAAGGCGCGCATCAAGATCCTGGTGCACGAGATCGGTGCCGACAAGTTCAAGTCGGAAGTGGAGGCCGAATATGCCCGCCGCCCGCACCCGACCACGGAAGTGGAAGAGCGCGAACTCGCTCGCATCGCCGCCTATTTCGCGCCCCCTGCATTCGAAAAGCTGCCGCGCTGGTCAGCGTCCTTCGAGGAAGCAAAACTCGCCAACCCGGCTTTCGCACGCTGGGCGAAGAACAACCTCGGCCCTCACCGGATCGACGGATACGCCATCGTCAACATTTCGCTGAAGCCCGAGGGCGGCATTCCCGGCGACGCGACGGGCGACCAGATGCGCCTCATGGCCGACCTTGCCGAGCGCTTCGGCAGTGACGAGCTGCGCGTCAGCCACGCCCAGAACATCGTGCTGCCGCATGTGAAGAAGGACGATCTGCTCACCGTCTATCAGGCGCTCGAGAAGGCTGACCTTGCCGCCGCCAACTATGGCCTCGCCGGTGACATCATCGCCTGCCCCGGCCTCGACTATTGCGCGCTCGCAACCGCCCGCTCGATCCCCGTTGCCCAGTCGATCTCGCGCAAGTTCGCGGACTCGAAGAAGCAGGACGAGATCGGTAAGCTCAAGATCAACATCTCGGGCTGCATCAATGCCTGTGGCCACCATCACGTCGGCCACATCGGAATTCTCGGCCTCGACAAGAAGGGCGAGGAATTCTACCAGATCACGCTTGGCGGATCCTCCGCCGAGAACGCCTCGATCGGCACAATCCTCGGGCCAGGCTTTGCCGGCCATGAGGTGGCGGACGCCATCGAGACCATCCTCGACACCTATCTTCAGCATCGTGAACCCGGCGAGGAATTCCTCGCCACCTACCGCCGTCTCGGACCCAAGCCCTTCAAGGAGGCTCTCTATGCCACTGCTTAAGAACAACGTGCTGGTCGCCGACACCTGGATCAACGCTGAGGCCGAGGGCGATCTCCCCACTTCGGGCGATGTGATCGTTCCCTTCGCGCGGCTCCTCAAGGAATGGGGCGAGCTTTCGGCGCGCCCCGGCAAGCTGGGCCTGAGGCTGTCGAACACCGACCGGCCCGAGGCGCTTGGCACCTTCCTGCCGCGCCTCTCGGTGATCGTGCTGCCCTTCCCCGCCTTCAATGACGGCCGTGCCTACTCAATCGCGCGCAGCCTTCGCGAGATGGGTTATCGCGGCGAGCTTCGAGCCACCGGCAACGTCTTGCCGGACCAGCTCCAGTTCATGCTGCAGGTTGGCTTCGACGCCTTCGAGATCGGCGAGCGTTTCCCGCTTGAGACATGGCAGAAGGCCTCGCGGCAGATGTCGCTGGCCTATCAGCGCGGGTTGTTCCGCCGCGGTTCGGAGGCCGAGATCTGGACAGAGCGCCACACTGACGCCGAACCCTGGCTCGAGCAACCGCACGCCGGCTGAATGGCCATGGACAAGTCCATCTTTGAAAGCTACGCCGGCCTCGAGGGCCGGCAATTGCTGGAGCCGATCCTGCGCGACTTCGCGGGCAAGGCCGCCGTCGTCTCCTCCTTCGGTGCGGAGTCGGCGGTTCTGCTGCACATGGTTTCGCAGGTGGACAAGGCGGCGCCCGTTATATTCCTCGATACCGGCAAGCATTTCTGGGAGACGCTGTCCTATCGCGCCAAGCTCATCGACCAGTTGGGGCTCACCGGCGTTCGCATCATCACGCCGGATGCTGCTGATCTCTCGACGCAGGATCCCGACGGAACACTGCACAAGACCAGCGCGGACACCTGCTGCCACATTCGCAAGACCATTCCGCTGGCCAAGGCGCTCGACGGCATCAAAGCCACCATATCCGGCCGCAAGCGCTATCATGGCGCGGCACGGGCCACGCTCGACTTCCTGTCAATCGCCGATGGCCGGCTGAAGGTAGAGCCGCTCGCCGGCTTCTCCGCGCTCGACATCGCGGGCTACATCAAGGCGCACGACCTGCCGCCCCATCCGCTCACCGAGATCGGATACTACTCGATCGGTTGCGAACCCTGCACCCAGGCTGGCGGCACGGCGGCCGATCCGCGCGCCGGGCGCTGGGCAGGCACGGCAAAGACCGAGTGCGGCATTCACTGGACGCACAACGGCGAGGCCATCGCCGCGCCCTCCGGCGCCGCACACTGAACCTCAGTCAACCTCGTCGGACGGAACGATCCAGGTTTCCTTCAGCGCTGCCTCGCGCCAGGCTGAAAACGCGGGGGTGTTGAGGATCGTGTCCATGTAGGTTCGCGTATCGTCTGCAACCGGAATGGAGAAGGTCTCGAAGCGCGAGACCACGGGTGTGTACATCGCATCGGCGATTGAAAACTTGCCGAACAGGAACTTGCCACCCTTGCCGAACTTGGCCCGGCACCCTCTCCACAACTGTTCGATGCGGGCTATGTCGCGCATCACCGCATCATTCATGGGAACGGGCTTTGGCTTGCGTCGAATGTTCATCGGGCAGGCATTGCGCAGCGCGCCGAAGCCGGCATGCATCTCGTTGGAGACGGCGCGAGCCATGGCCCGGGCCGAAACTGTCTTGGGCCACAGGTGCTTCTCGGGGAACAACTCTGCCAGATACTCCATGATGGCGAGGGATTCCCACACCACCTGCCGCCCGTGATAGAGTACCGGTACGCGACCCGCGGCCGAATGCGCTGTGATCAGTTTCGCCGTCTCCGGCGTGTCCAGCGGGATCACCGTCTCGCGGAAAGGGATTCCTGCCATCGACAATGCCATCCACGGCCTGAGCGACCACGAGGAGTAGTTCTTGTTGCCAATGACGAGATGGATGTTGCTCACTTCTTTTTTTCCACCATTTCGACCGGCCCACCCGCTTCCTTCCACGCCCCGAAACCGCCCTTGAGGTTGAACACAGGCTTCAGTCCCATGCGCTGCATCACCTGGGTGGCCAGCAGCGAGCGCCAGCCGGAGGCGCAGTGAATGATGAACTTCCTTTCTTCCGCGAAAATCGGCTTGTGGTAGGGGCTTTCCGGGTCAACCCAGAATTCCAGCATGCCGCGGGGCGCGTGGAAGGAACCGGGAATGCGGCCCTCGCGCTCGATCTCGCGCGGGTCGCGAATGTCGATGATGGCGACGTCTGGCTGCCCCAGCACCGCAATCGCATCGGCGGTGGACATGCTCTCCACCTCGGCCTCGGCCTCGGCCATCAGTTGCTTGTGGCCCACGACGATGTTCTGTGGCATTCCGTCCCCTCGTTGCTCTTTCCCGTTTCCTCGCCTGTCTGCGGCAGGCCCGTCAAGTGAAATGCCTTCACCTAATACCTTACGCCATCCGACAATCGTCGACCTGCTCAAGATTGTGCTGCTTGGGGCAATCTGGGGTTCGGCTTTCCTCGCGATCAAGCTCTCCGTTCACGAGACCGGCCCCCTGTGGCTGGTGATGATCCGTGTCGCCATCGCCTTCTTGCCCATCGCGATGTTCGTCTGGTGGCGGAAGGACCCGCTGCCACCGACCCTGAGCGACTGGCTCGTCATCATCGCCATGAGCCTGCTCAACACGGTCGGCCCCTTCTTCCTCATCTCATGGGCGGAGCTTCACATTCCGGCTGGCGTCACCTCGCTCATCATGGGGGTGGGTCCGCTGGCCACCATGGTGGCGGCGCACTTCACCACGCCGGATGACCGGTTCACCGGCGGCAAGATCGTCGGCATGTTCCTCGGCTTCGCAGGCCTCGCCCTGGTGGTCGGCCCCGAACTCTCGCAAGGCATCGGCTTTGACGCGCTGGCCTACGCAGCGGTGTGGACCGGGATGCTGTGCTACGTGGCGGCGGGCACCCTCATTCGCTTTGTGCGCCGCACCAGCGTGCCGATGATGACGGCGGTCAACATGGCCGTCGGCATCCTCGTCCTCACGCCGCTCGTGCTGCTCGCCCATGACCCCTTTCCGCACATGTCCGGAACGGCGGCAATTGCCGCGCTCTACCTCGGGCTCGTCTGCACCGGTTTCGCCTACCTGCTGCGGGCCAATATCACGCTCACCGTGGGGCAGAGCTTCATGAGCATGGCCAGCTATTTCATGCCCGTGTCCGGCGTGCTGTTGGCCTGGGCGGTACTGGGCGAACCGATCACCTGGCATATCCTGGCAGCGCTCGCCTGCGTGATCGGGGGCTTCCTCGTGTCCCGCAGAAGGTCAGCTACAGCGACTTCGGCAAATGGCGCCAGGCCACATAACCCACGCCCGCCAGCGCCACGGAAAGGATGACGAACACCGCCCCGATCGGCAGCCAGAGCAAGGCGATGGCGAAGACGAAGGCGGGGATCAGTTCCGAGCAGTCGATATAGGTGCGGTAGACGGCGGCCATCTTTTGCCGCTCGTGGTGGCGCACCGCACGCAGGAAGGGGATCCCTCCCACCCCGTCGATGGCGGAGGCCGCAACGGAACCTGCCAGCAGGCAGACGATCGCCACATAGGGCGAGGCCGTGCCGGCCAGACCGGCGCAGAGCGAGGCCACGGCACATATCGCGAAAGCCACCACCAGCACCACGCGCACGCCATGGCTCCGGGCAAAGCGCCCCGCGAACCAGGCGGTGAACAGCAGCACCTGGCTGGCCGAGATCATGTAGCCGCCAACCCGCTTGTCGAGCCCCGCCTCGACCAGAAGAAGCGGCCCATAGATGAAGAAGGTGGTCCAGAAGCAGGATCGCCCGAAGGCGATGAGCCAGGCCAGCACCAGCCGCGGCTGGGCGAGGAAGCGCCTGACGTTGGCCAGCGGATTGAAACCCTCGAGGTTGCCCGCTGGCAACGCATTGGCGGTATCCGAGAGCCTGAGCCACCAGAACAGCACCAGCAGCGCCGCGGCGGCCCCGATCGCCAGAAGCTGCGGCCCCCAGGGCCCATAGCTCACATAGAGCGATACGCCCAAGGCCGGGCCCACCGCCCATGACAGCGTCGACAGGCTGAGCCGGATCGGTTCCGATCGTGCCAGTTCGGTGCGCCGGATGTTCTCCATGATGTAAAGCTGCAGCGTGATGTTGAGCACCGCCGCACCCAGGTTCCGGAGCAGCATGCCACCGGCCTGCCCCGCCAGCACGTGGCTGGCAAGCGCCAGGCTGGCCGCCATCATCATGCTGATGCCCAGCGTATAGGCCCAGCGCCGGCGCATGCGACCGAGCAGGAAAGGCAGCAGCAGCGTTGCACTCAGCACGCTGAGCGACACCAGGGTGGACAGCACGCTCACCCTCTGGGCGGTGCCCAGAATGTCATAAGCCTGCAGCGAGATGACGGTGGAGTTCAGCGACCGGACGAAGGATTCAAACGCGAACAGCGACGCGAAGGTGTAGGCCCCGGCACGGCGCGGCAGCGGAAAATCGGTTGTCGTTGCGTCGGTCGGCATGGTTGCTGCCGCCAGACCAGCATTTTTCGGGGCTGATCCGCAACTGCCGATGCCGCTCCCCCGCATGCCGGAAAGGTATGGCTTGAGACGCCCCTGTGGGGGCGATACACAGGGATATGTCCAGTTCCGAGAAACAGTCCGTCGCCCTGGTTTCGATGGGCGCAAGCGCCGTTCTGGCCGGAGCCAAGTTCCTGGCCGCCATGTTCACCGGCTCGCTGGGCATCCTGTCGGAGGCGGTCCACAGCGTGATCGACTTCGGAGCAACCATCGTCACCTATTTCGCCATACGCTGGGCCGACCGCCCGGCCGATGACCAGCACCATTACGGCCACGCCAAGATCGAGAGCATTGCCGCACTGGTCGAGACGGGTCTGCTGTTCGTCACCACCGGCTGGATTGCCTGGGAGGCGTTGCGGCGCCTGTTGGGCGATGACGTCCACGAGGTCGATGTCACCTGGTGGGCGGTGGCGATCATCGCCGGTTCGATCATCATCGACTACAACCGGGCCCGCGCCCTCAAAAAGGTGGCCAAAAAAACCTCCAGCGAGGCGCTGGAAGCCGATGCGCTGCACTTCTCCTCCGACATGTGGAGCTCCATCGTGGTACTCGGCGGGCTGGGTGCGGTCTGGGCGGGCATACCCGCCGCGGACTCCATTGCCGCCCTTGTGGTCTCCGCCTTCATTGCCCATGCGGGCTGGCAGCTCGGCGCCCGCACCATGAGCACGCTTCTCGACGCCGCGCCTGCCGGTGCCACGGAAATTGTGCGGGGCCTCGTCAACGACGTGCACGGCGTGCTGGCGATCAAGTCGATCCGGCTCCGCCCGGCGGGCGCCACAATGTTCGCCGCGATTGTCGTCGAGGTCGCACGCACCATGCCGATCGACGAGATCGTCCGCACCAAGGATGCGATCACCGCGGCCGTGCAGGAGCGCTTCCCCAACGCCGACATCACGGTGACGGCAAATCCGGTGGTCCTCGACGGCGAGACGGTGTTTCAAAAAGTCATGCTTATTGCCAGCCGGCGCAACCAGGCCATCCACCACCTGAACGTCCAGAAGATCGGCGGAAGGCTGGCCATCAGCTTTGACCTCGAGGTGGACGGTTCCATGCCGCTGGGCGAGGCGCATGACCGCGCAACCGAACTGGAGGACGCGATCCGCGGCGAACTGGGCAGCGACGTCGAAGTGGAAAGCCACATCGAACCCCAGCCGGAGCGCATGTTGCTGGGCGAGGAGGCCCCGGCCCGGCTGACGGCGGACGTGTCAGCGGCACTCCTGCAACTCGCCGGCACCCATGAACGGCTCAGCGATATCCACTCCATCCGTCTTCGGCGCAACGAGGAAGGCCTGTTCCTGCATTATCACTGCCGCTGCTCGCCCACCGACTCGGTGGAGCAGATTCATGACGACATCGACCGCGTTGAAGCCGGACTCAAGGCTCGCTTTTCCGACATCCGTCGGGTCATCGCCCATGCCGAACCACTCGGCGCCGGTCGTCACGCGCTCTAGATTCCGCCGTTTGAAGTATCACGGTCGAGACTGTCGGCAGCCTTCGACAGCTGGCGTATACGTTCGATCTCGCCTTTGGGGACCTCGACCCGGTTCGCGACCCCGAAGGACTCGTAATAGGCGAACTCGAGCGGTACCATCACCGTATGGAGACCGACCGAGCGTGCGAGATTACGGAGTTCCAGGATCATGTCGGCCAGGTATTCCGCCGTGTCCCGCTGGCGCTCCGCAAGGCTCGGGGGCGCCTTCTGTCCCGCCTCCACCAGCACCGGTGCTGTCCGGGGAGCCTGTGCGCGCCGTTTCTCCATGCCGTCCTCCAGTTGCGTCAATTTCCGGAATCGCACTCTAAGCGTGCTTGTTAGAATTTAAAGCAACCTAAACTTGAACGAAGCTTGCATTGGGTAGAAATTTGCCTCGGCTTGAACCGGAGGGACGATGCCTATATGAGGCCCTGAAACCTGAACGGGACCATGTATGACAGTCGTCGTCGTTGAATCACCGGCCAAGGCCAAGACCATCAACAAGTATTTAGGCAAGGATTTCAAGGTCCTGGCCTCTTATGGCCATGTGCGTGACCTGCCCGCAAAGGACGGTTCGGTGCGTCCCGACGCCGATTTCGAGATGGATTGGGAGGTGGACGGCAAGTCCGCCAAGCGCCTGGCCGACATTGCGGCGGCCCTCAAGACCGACGACCGCCTGATCCTCGCCACCGACCCTGATCGTGAAGGCGAGGCCATTTCCTGGCACGTCATGGAGGTTCTGCGGAAAAAAGGCGCCCTGAAGGGCAAGGCCGTTCAGCGCGTGGTGTTCAACGCCATTACCAAATCCTCCGTGCTCGAAGCCATGCAGCATCCGCGTGACGTCGACGTGCCCCTGGTGGATGCTTATCTGGCACGCCGGGCGCTCGACTATCTTGTGGGCTTCTCGCTTTCACCGGTGCTCTGGCGCAAGCTGCCGGGCTCGCGTTCGGCGGGCCGCGTGCAGTCCGTGGCCCTCAGGCTGATCTGCGACCGCGAGCTCGAGATCGAGGCCTTCCGCGCCCAGGAATACTGGACCATCGACGGCACCTTCGTGACCCCCAAGGGCCAGGAGTTCCAGGCGTTCCTGAACGGGATCGGCGACAAGAAGCTCGGCAAGCTCGACCTCAAGGACGAGGCCTCGGCGCGGGCCGTGGAGCAGGCGGTGAAGGGCCAGCCCTTCAAGGTGGATTCGATTGAATCGAAGCCCGCCAAGCGCAACCCCTACCCGCCCTTCCGCACCTCGACGCTCCAGCAGGAGGCCTCGCGCAAGCTGGGCTTCTCGTCGGCGCGCACCATGCAGATCGCCCAGCGCCTCTATGAGGGCGTGGAACTCGGCGGCGAGACGGTTGGCCTTATCACCTATATGCGTACCGATGGCGTGGACATGGCGCCCGAGGCCATCGCCGCGACCCGCAACGCCATCCTCAAGAATTTCGGCGAGCCCTACGTACCACCCACGCCGCGCCTCTACACCACCAAGGCCAAGAACGCGCAGGAAGCCCACGAGGCGATCCGCCCCACCGAAATGTCGCGCCACCCCAGCGAGGTGCGCCGTTCCCTCGATGAAGACCAGTTCGCGCTGTATGATCTGATCTGGAAGCGTACCATCGCCTCCCAGATGGAAAGTGCCGAACTCGAGCGCACAACCGCCGACATCGGCACCGATGGCAAGGACGGCAAGCACTACACCTTCCGCGCCAATGGTTCGGTGGTGAAATTCGACGGCTTCCTCAAGGTCTATACCGAAGGCCTCGACGACGGCGAGGACGAAGACTCCAAGCGCCTGCCCGCCATGGCGCGCGGCGACTCGATCGGCGTCAAGAAGATCGAGGGCGTGCAGCATTTTACCGAACCGCCGCCGCGCTATTCGGAAGCCTCGCTCATCAAGAAGATGGAAGAGCTCGGCATCGGCCGCCCTTCGACCTACGTCTCCATCATGGAAACGCTGCGCACGCGCGGCTATGTCCGCCTCGACAAGAAACGGCTGATCCCCGAGGACAAGGGTCGCGTCGTCACCGCCTTCCTCGAAAGCTTCTTCCGCCGCTACGTGGAATATGACTTCACCGCCGACCTCGAGGAGAAGCTCGACAAGGTATCGGCTGGCGAGATCGACTGGAAGCAGGTGCTGCGCGACTTCTGGCGCGATTTCACGACGGCGCTCGACGACGTCAAGGAACTGCGTGTCACCAACGTGCTCGATGCGCTGAACGATATCCTGGCGCCTCATATCTTCCCGCCGAAGGAAGATGGCGGCGATGCCCGTGCCTGCCCCTCCTGCGGCGGCGGCCAGCTCTCCCTCAAGCTCGGAAAGTTTGGCTCTTTCATCGGCTGCTCGAACTACCCCGAGTGCAAGTTCACGCGGCCCATGTCACCCGGTGCCGAGGGTGCTGAGGCGGTACCGGCCGAAGGCGTGCTGCTGGGTGTGGACCCCGAGAGCGGCGAGAAGGTCACGCGCCGCATGGGCCGCTTCGGTCCCTATCTGCAATTGGGCGAGGCGGTTGAGGGCGAGAAGCCGCAGCGCGCCTCCATCCCGCGCAACAAGAAGCCCGAGGATATCACGCTCGAAGAGGCGCTGAAGCTGCTCTCGCTGCCGCGCGAAGTGGGCATCCATCCGGAAACGGGCAAGCCCATCGTCGCCAATTTCGGACGCTTCGGACCCTTCGTGCTGCATGACGGCACCTATGCCAATCTCGAAAGCCCGGAAGATGTGTTCACCATCGGCATCAACCGCGCCGTGGACATCATCGCCGAGAAGAAGCTGCGCGGTTTCCAGCGTCCCAAGGCGGGCGCGTTGAAGGACCTGGGTCCCCACCCGTCGGGCGGCGGCAACGTCCAGGTGATGAAGGGCAAGTACGGTCCCTATGTGAAGTTCGGCAAGGTCAACGCCACGCTGCCGAAGGACAAGGACCCGGAGCAGCTCACCATGGACGAAGCCGTGGCGCTCATCACCGAGCGCGAGGGCAAGAGCCCGGCGAAGAAGAAGGCTCCGGCAAAGAAGGCCGCTGCCAAGAAGGCTCCGGCAAAGAAAGCAGCAGCCAAGAAACCGGCGGCAAAGAAACCGGCGAAGAAGGTTGCCAAGCCGAAGACACCGAAGGAAGCGGCCTAGTTCAGCTTTGCCCGTACGGTGCTGCCGCCACCACGCGCACCTTGCGCGGACTTGATCCGCGCATCCTTTGCGGGTCGCAGCAAAAAGGACGCCCCGGTCAAGCCGGGGCGACGTGGACTCGAGACAAGTGAAGCGCAGGGAGCGGAAGCCGCCCTACGTCAGCTTGCGGATGATCACCTTCAACTCCGGCTCCTCCACGGCCTCAGCCGCCTCCGGAACCGAGAACCACTGCAGCCGTCTCTGACCCTGTTCTGGCCAATCCGGGTGCTGCACCATCTGCTCGAGCGCGAAGACTTCAACGCGTGTCGGCTGCACCTTGCCGTTGTCCAGCCTTTTGCCATATTCGAATTCGCCAAGCGGCTTTTTGCTCACCATTCCGCCAAGGCCCGCCTCCTCATAGGCTTCCCGCGCGGCGGTCTGTGGCGGCGTCAGGCCCTTGATCGGCCAGCCCTTGGGGATCACCCAGCGTCCCGTCTCGCGCGATGAAATGAGGCACACCTCGCGCACGCCGCCGCTGTAGCGCCACGGCAGGGCGGCATATTGTTTCTTGGTGGCCGGCTTCTTCACTGCACCTGTCCAGAGCAAACGATTCGGGCTCCGCTATAATATGAAGGCAGGAGCGTAACATTCACATTTTTTCGGTTAACACCCGGTTGATGTTCGCAACCTGATCCGTCCAAACTGCGGCCACACCAAGGAACCTTCGGGCAATCCGCTGGATTTCCGGCATAATTCCCGGCTAATCCTTGATCCATGGCCAAACGCCCCGCAGCAAAACCGCAGCTTCCCAGCGAAGCAGACGTCCTGGAGTTCATCCAGTCATCGCCCTCGATCGTGGGGAAGCGCGAGATCTCGCGCCATTTTGACGTCAAGGGCGGCGACAAGATCGGCCTCAAGGCGCTTCTGAAGCGCATGGAGGAGAAGGGCCTGCTGGCCAAGCGTGCCCGCAAGCTGATCGACCGTTCCTCCCTGCCGCCTGTCACCGTGCTGGAGATCATCGGCACCGACAAGGACGGCGAAGCCTATGCGGAGCCTGTCGAGTGGGACGAGCGCCAGGCGGGCAAGCCGCCGCAGGTGGTGATCGAGGGAACAGAAAAGGCACCGCGCAAGGGCGACCGCGTGCTGGCCAAGATCCAGCCTTCGAAGGACGGGCGCTACAAGTTCCGCGGCCGGGTCATCAAGCTGCTGTCGGACCGCAGCAACAAGGTGCTGGGCGTGTTCCGCGTTCAGGCTGGCCTCGGCGCCCGCATCATTCCGGTCGACAAGAAGACCCGCCACGAGCTGCAGGTAAAGAGAGGCGACGACAACGGCGCCCGCGACGGCGAACTGGTGGAGGCCGAGATCATCAAGGACCGCGGCCAGGGCCTGCCCTATGCCCGCGTGCGTGAGCGGCTGGGCAACATGAACGACCAGCGCAACATCTCGCTGATCGCCATCAATCACCACGGCATCCCCAACGACTTCCCGGAGCGCGTGCTGCGAGAGTCCGAGGAGCTGAAGCCCTTCTCTCGGGAGGGCCGAACCGACCTGCGGCAGGTGCCGCTTCTCACCATCGACCCCAAGGACGCGCGCGACCATGACGACGCCGTCTGGGGCGAGATCGACGAAGCCACGGGTGGTGCCAACATTATCGTCGCCATCGCCGATGTCGCGGCCTACGTCCGCTCCGGCTCGTCGCTTGACCGTGAGGCACGCATCCGCGGCAACTCGGTCTATTTCCCGGACCGCGTCGTGCCGATGCTGCCCGAGCGCATCTCGAACGACCTGTGCTCCCTGCGCGAAAAGGAAGAACGCCCCGCGCTTGCCTGTTACATGAGCTTCGACAAGTCCGGCCGCAAGACGAAGCACCGCTTCGAGCGCGTCATCATGCGCTCCGCCGCCAAGCTGTCCTACGAGGAGGCGCAGGCCGCAATCGATGGCCAGACCAATGACAAGACCGAGACGCTGCTCGACGGCGTGCTGAAGCCACTGTGGGCCGCCTATCGCGTGCTGATGAAGGGTCGCGATGCCCGGGAGCCCCTCGAACTTGACCTACCCGAGCGCAAGCTGGTGCTCGATGCACATGGCCTCATCGAGCGCGTGGTGACGCCCAACCGGCTCGACGCCCACAAGCTGGTCGAGGAGTTCATGATCCAGGCCAATGTCGCCGCGGCCGAGGAGTTGGAGAACCGCAAGACGCCGCTGATCTTCCGCGTGCATGACCAGCCGTCTGAGGAAAAGGTCCGGGCACTCGCTGAATTCCTGCGCACGGTGAACATGTCGCTCCCGCTGGGCCAGGTCATGCGTCCCAAGCATTTCAATAAGTTACTGAAAGAAGTTGAGGGCAAGGATTATCAACACGTGGTCAACGAGGTGGTGCTGAGGACGCAAGCCCAGGCCATCTACAGCCCGGAGAACAAGGGCCACTTCGGCCTGTCGCTCCGCCGCTATGCGCATTTCACCTCGCCGATCCGCCGCTATGCCGACCTCATCGTCCACCGGGCACTCGTCACCTCACTCGGCTTTGGTGCTGACGGCCTGAGCGCCGACGACATCGCCAAGCTGCCCGAAACCGCCGAGATGATCTCCGATGCCGAACGCCGCGCCATGGCCGCCGAGCGCGAGACGATCGACCGGCTGATCGCCGCCTTCCTCTCCAAGCACACGGGCGCCACCTTCCGCGGCCGCATCGGCGGCGTGGTGAGTGCCGGCCTCTTCGTGAAGCTTGATGACAACGGCGCCGACGGCTTCGTGCCCGTCACCACGCTTGGCCGCGAGTACTTCGTGTACGACAAGGCCCGCCACGCCCTCATCGGCGAACGCTCGGGAGACACCTACCAGATGGGCGACCGGCTTGAGGTGAAGCTGGTCGAGGCCACTCCCGTCTCCGGCGGCATGCGTTTCGAGGTGGTCTCCGAGGGCAAGGAAGGCAAGCCCGCCAACCGCCGTGCCGTCAAAGCAACGGCAAGGCCGTTCAGGGGCGGCAAGAAGCGACGGCGTTAGGAGCCTATTTTTCCCCCGCAGCACCTCAGGCCTTTGGCCACCATCCTCCAGGGGGATGACCTGAATTTGCGGGGGCCTTGCATCCCCCTTCGGCCATGGCAATCATCGCGCAATCAGATTGAGTCCAAGCCTGCCCGGCAAGGTGGCATCAAGGCATGGCCATGGAGGGTCTGGGATGATCATGTCGTTCCTCGAAAATCCGATCAGCTTCGGGCTGGCGCTGTTCGTCACCCTCGTGCTGTGCATGGAGGTGGGCCGGCGCATCGGGCGCCATCGTCTGGCGCGTGATCCAGGCGTACTCGAAGCCGGCACCGGCGCAGTGGATGGCGTTGTTTTCGCGCTTCTCGGCCTGCTTGTCGCCTTCACATTCTCCGGCGCCGCGTCGCGTTTCGATGAACGTCGAGCCATGATCGTCACCGAGGCCAACGACATCGGCACCGCCTATCTGCGCATCGACCTGCTGCCCGAGGCCGCTCAGCCGGCGCTGCGCGATGCCTTCCATCGCTATGTTGCCTCGCGTGTTGCCACCTACAAGAGCGTCACCGTGCTGGAGGACTTCAACCAAGCCTTTGCCAAGTCGAAGGACATACAGGCCGAGATCTGGCAACTTGCGGTCAACGCCAGCCGCCACCCCGATGCGCCGTCCGCCGCCAGCATGCTGCTTCTACCCGCCATCAACGAGATGATCGACATCACCACCACACGGGCGGAGGCGCTGCGCTTCCATCCGCCATGGCCAATCTTCTTCATGCTGCTCTTCACCGCGTTGGTCTGCGCCCTGCTCGGCGGCCACGCAATGCTGAAGTCGCGCTCACCCAACTGGTTTCACGTCATCGGCTTCGCGTCGATTGTCACCCTCACCATGTATGTGATCGCCGACCTTGAATATCCACGCCTCGGCCAGATCCAGGTCGGCAACATGGACAACATTCTGGAAGATTCGGTGAAGTGAGCCGCACCTCCCCGCCCCAACCGGCGAGGAGGCCTGGCCTAGCTAAATTCAGCCCTTCGGCCGGTTGCGGATCATGAAGACGTCGAAGGTCAACTCGGCAACCTGGTTCCACAGATTGGCGTCGTTCCGGAAGGCCACCTGGTTGTCATAGATCTTCTTGAAGTCCGGGTTTTCCGCCGACAGCTTCGCATAAAGTTCATTCGCCGCCGCGAAAGCCTTCTCCATCACGTCATCCGGATAGGCACGCAACTGTGCGCCGCCCGCGATGAGAGACTTGAGGGCCCCCGGGTTCTTGGCGTCATACTTGGCAAGCATCGACTGGTTCGCTGTGGCCGCTGCGGTTGCAAGAATGGCCTGATAGTTTTTCGGCAACTCGTTCCACTTGGCGAGGTTGATCATGAAGTTGAGCGTCGGCCCGCCCTCCCAGAAGCCCGGATAGTAATAGTAGGACGCAACCTTGTTCAGGCCGAGCTTCTCGTCATCATAGGGGCCCACCCACTCTGCCGCGTCGATCGCACCGCGCTCGAGGGCCGGGTAAATCTCGCCACCGGGTATCTGCTGGGGCACAACACCAAGCGCCTCCATGACCTTGCCGCCCATGCCGCCGATGCGCATCTTGACGCCCTTCAGGTCGTCAACGGACTGGATCTCCTTGCGCCACCAACCGCCCATCTGCACGCCCGTGTTGCCACCGGGGAACACGTGCAGGCCCTGGCCATGATAGAACTCGTTCATCATGTCGATACCGCCGCCGTGGTAATACCAGGCGTTGATCCCGCGTGCGTTCAATCCAAAGGGAATGGCCGTGCCGAGGGCATAAGCGGCATTCTTGCCCCAGTAGTAATAGCTGGCGGTATGAGCCATCTCGACCGTACCCGAAGAAACAGCGTCGGCGGCCTCGGGCATGGGCACGATCTCGCCGGCAGCGAAGGTCTGAATCTGGAAGTTGCCGTCAGTCGCGTCCGAAATGATCTTGGTGAATTCCTCCGCCGCGCCATAAATCGTGTCGAGCGTCTTGGGGAAGCCTGACGTCAAACGCCACGTCACTTTCGGTGACGACTGGGCGATGGCCGGAGATGCGATAGCGGTTGCCAAAGAGCCTGCGGCTGCGGCCTTCAACAGATAACGTCTCTTCATGGTTCTTTTCCTCCCTCTTCTCTTTTGGCTTCACACAGTTGTCATTGGTTGAAATCGAGTGGTGCAATCGTCGGCATCTGTATGTCGTCCAGCTGTTGCTGGACCCCAGCATCATTCAGCTTCGCCGCATCGGCAATCCAGTAATCGACGATTGCCGGAAATGTGATGATCAGCACCACGAGGACGAGCTGCAGGAAAATCCATGGGATCGAACCCAGATAGATATCCCGGCTCTTGATTTCCGGTGGGGCGATGCCGCGCAGATAGAACAGCGCAAACCCGAAGGGCGGATGCATGAAGGCCGTCTGCATGTTCACGCACAGCAGCACACCAAGCCAGATCAGGTCGATGTCGAGCGCAACCGCCGTCGGGATCAGCAACGGCACGATGATGAACACGATCTCGAAGAAATCGAGGAAGAACGCGATGAAGAAAATGAATATGTTGACGAAGATGAGGAAGCCCAGCCGCCCGCCCGGAATGTGGCTGAGCAGATGCTCGATCCATTTACCGCCATTGACCCCCTGGAACACCAGGCTGAAAACCGTAGCGCCGATGAGGATGAAGAGCACCATGGTGGTGATGCGCATGGTTCCGTCCGCGGACTCCCACAGCTTTTGCCAGGAGAACCGACCATGCGCCACGGCAAGCAAGATGGCGCCCATCGACCCCATAGCGCCGGCTTCGGTGGGAGAGGCGATCCCCATGAATATGGTTCCGAGAACAAGGAATATCAGCACCAGCGAGGGCACCATCCCCCAGGCCACCTTTGACCACAGGGCCATGCCCCTCAGGGTGCGCGCCTCGGGCGGCAAGGCGGGCACCCGGTGCGGCTGGAAGATCGAGACCAGCAATATGAACCCGGAGAACAGCAGCACCTGGGCAATCGAGGGACCAATGGCTCCCAGATACATGTCGCCAACTGGCACGCCCAGCTGGAACGCAAGAACGATCAGCACCAGCGATGGCGGAATGACCTGGGTGATGGTGCCGGAGGCGGCAATCACCCCGGTTCCGAGCTTCATGTCATAGCCATACTTCATCATGATCGGAATGGAGATCATGCCGATGGCGATGACGCTTGCGGCAACCGTGCCGGTGATTGCCCCGAGAATGGCACCGACGAATATGACCGCCTGTGCAAGGCCGCCCGGCATCGAACCGAAGAGTTGGCCAAACCCTTCCATCAGGTCCTCGGCGAGGCCAGACTTCTCCAGCACGACGCCCATGAGCGTGAAAAATGGAATGGCCAGCAACAACTCGTTCGACATGATGCCAAACACGCGCGCCGGCAGGGCCTGCATGAACTCGACGCCGAAATAGTTCGATTCAATCGCGAGGAAGCCAAAGAAGAGCCCGAGCGAAGCCAAGGAGAATGAAACCGGAAAACCAATCAGCAGGAACAGCACGAGCCCCGCGAACATCGCGGGCGCAAGAAGGCCGTAATCAAGCACCGGCTCTCTCCATCGTCACTGAAGCGGCCTCTCATAACTGAGTTCAACTTCAGCCGTGCCCCGCAGCACAGCCAGGCGCTTTATGAACTCGGACACACCTTGCAGCGTGAGCAGTGCAAATCCGATCGGGAGCAGGCCCTTCACCGGCCAAACCGGCAGGCCTCCTGCATTGGCGGACCCCTCGCCCGACCAGAAGCTGCGCAGGAACCAGGGAATGGTCATGTCCAGCATCACCAGGCAAAAGGGGAAGAAGAAAAAGATGAACCCGAAGATATCGACCTTGGCCCGGGCGCGTGGCGAGAGGTTGCCATAGACAAGATCAACCCGCACATGCTCGTTCAATTTTAACACCCAGGCGGCACCGAGCAGAAACGTGCCGGCGAACATCTGCCACTGGATTTCCAGCCACGCATTCGACGACGCATCGAGCAGGTAGCGCGAAAGGGCATTCGCCGCGCTGATGAAACAACTCACGAAGCCGAGGATGGCCGCCACAATGGCGGCGCCATGGCTGATCCGGTCGATGGCGCGGGAAAACGACAGCAATGCGATCATTCGCTCCGGAGGCTCCCCCTCTTCCACGCCAGGAGCTGGACTATACCAGCCGATCCGATGGAAATTTCAACCAACATTCCCAAAGAACCGCCCTCTTTCAAGCAAAACTATCAGCCAACGGAACCCACCATGAGTTCGCACCTCAAGGCCGTCTCGTCTGAAGCCCCTTGCGGCACACCGTCGCGCGGACGAAAAGACCTTCAATTTGCCCAAGGCCGCCGTCATCCTCAGAACCCATGACCCTCACCCTCGAATCCCATCCCATCCACCATGCCACCCCCCGCTCCTGGAAGCAGGCCATGTGGCGAGGCTTCACCTGCTCCTGCCCGGCCTGCGGCAAGGGACGCTTGTTTGGCAAGTATCTCAAGGTGGCCGACACGTGTTCCGCCTGCGGCGAGGAACTCCACCATCACCAGGCAGATGACGCACCGCCCTATTTCACCATGATGATCGTCGGCCATGTCGTGGTGCCGCTCGTGCTGGTGGTGGAAAAGATCTGGCATCCGGACGTCTCAATCCATTTCATGCTGTGGACGGCCGTAGTTCTGTCGATGACCTTCGCTCTCATGCCCGCCGTCAAGGGGGCCATCGTGGGACTGCAGTGGGCGAACCGCATGCATGGCTTCGATCCGGCGCATCGGCCCGCAGGCGAATGACCTACGACCACCCGGAATTCGCGGGCTCCAAGGTCCATCCCAAGGTTCTGAGACCGAAGGACTCCGCGACGCTCATCCTGGTGCGGAGGGGAATGGTCGCGCCCCGCATCCTCATGGGCCAGCGGGCCCAGGGCCACGCCTTCATGCCCAACAAGTTCGTCTTCCCCGGCGGGAGGCTGGACGCCGCCGACTGCCGCGTGAAACCGGGGCGGGACATCCATCCCGCCACCTTGGCCAAGCTCCTGAACCGGATGCGAGGCAAGCCCACCCCCACCCGTGCCCGTGGCCTTGCCCATGCCGCGGTTCGCGAGACCTGGGAGGAGACCGGCCTGCTGTTTGGCCGCGGCCGGCTGGAGGACGCTCCTGACCTTTCCGGCCTCACCCTGTTCATGCGGGCCATCACGCCGCCGGGCCGCACGAGACGCTACGATTCCCGGTTTTTCGTGGCCGACGCCGAGCACTTGTCCAACATCGACCAGCCCCACCATGACGGGGGTGGCGAGCTGCTTACCCTGTCATGGCTGACGCTCGACGAAATCGCCTCGCTGGACCTGCCGCTGATCACCATCGACGCCCTCAAGCGTCTGAAACCATTCCTCGATCAGGGTCGCCTGCCAGCCCCGGAATGCCCTGCCTCTTTCCAGTATTTCCGGGGCAAGGACTGGGTCGAGGACGAGATTTCCCCGCTGCCTTGACTTTGCCTGCCATTTCGGGTCTATCGGCCCCAAATTCCTGTTTTGGAGACCATTATGGCCAAAGGCAACGTTATCAAGATCAAGCTCGCGTCGACTGCCGACACCGGCTACTTCTACGTGACCAAGAAGAACTCGCGTACCAAGACCGACAAGCTGTCGTTCAAGAAGTACGACCCCGTCGCGCGCAAGCACGTCGAGTTCAAGGAAACCAAGATCAAGTAATCTTGGACCTTTACGGCCCAAATCGAAAAGGCATCGCTCGCGGGCGGTGCCTTTCGCATTTCTGATCCCCGTTCCGGAGAAACCCATGCCCGTCGACTACCGCGCCATGATCCCCACCCTCGTCTACCGCAACCAGGCCTTCATCAACGGCAAGTACGTGGCTGCCGCATCGGGCAAGACCTTCGACTGCGTCTCGCCCATCGACGGCCGGGTGCTGACCCAGGTTGCGGCGTGTGACGCCGAGGACGTGAACCGCGCCGTCGCCGCGGCGCGCGCGGTGTTCGAGAAGGGTTCGTGGTCCGCCTGCCACCCGGCCAAGCGCAAGAAGGTGATGCTGAAGTTCGCGGACCTCATTGCCAAGCATAAGGACGAGCTGGCGCTCCTCGAGACGCTCGACATGGGCAAGCCCATCTCGGCATCCGCCGGCGGCGACATCCCAGGCTCCATCCAGGCCATCCAGTGGTATGCCGAGGCGGCCGACAAGGTTTATGACGAGGTGGCCCCCTACCGCCCCGACTCCGTCTCGCTCATCACGCGCGAACCCATCGGCGTCGTCGCCGCCGTGGTGCCGTGGAACTACCCCCTCATGATGGCCTCGTGGAAGCTGGGCCCGGCGCTGGCCACCGGCAACTCGATCATCCTGAAGCCGGCCGAGCAGTCGCCGCTGACCGCCATCCGCATCGCCGAACTCGCTGCGGAGGCGGGCATTCCTGACGGTGTGCTGCAGGTCCTTCCCGGCTTCGGCGAGACCGCCGGCCAGGCCCTTGGCCGCCACATGGACGTTGACATGGTGGCCTTCACCGGCTCCACCGTGGTCGGCAAATACTTCCTGCGCTATGCGGGCGAGTCGAACATGAAGCACGTGTCGCTGGAAACCGGCGGCAAGTCGCCCAACATCGTCTTCGCCGACGCCGGCAATCTCGAGCATATCGCCAAGACATCGGCCGACGGCGTCTTCTACAATTCCGGCCAGAGCTGCAATGCGCCCACGCGCATTCTCGTCGAAGACAAGATCAGGGACGAGTTCGTGGCGCTGATGGCCAAGAATGCCAAGCCCTGGGCCCCCGCGGATCCGTTGGACCCCAACACAGCGATGGGTGCCGTCGTCGACAAGGACCAGATGAACCGCGTGCTGGGCTACATCGCCGCGGGTCGCGAGGAAGGCGCCACGGTGGCCGCAGGCGGAACCCAGGCCCGCCCCGACAGCGGCGGCGCCTACATCGAGCCCACCGTCTTCACCGATGTCAGGAACGACATGAAGATCGCCCAGGAGGAAATCTTCGGACCCGTCGTGGTCGCCGTCTCCTTCAAGGACGAAGATGAGGCCGTGCGCATCGCCAATGACTCGATCTACGGCCTGCAGGCCAATCTGTGGACACGCGATGTGAGCCGCGCCCACCGGCTGGCCCGCCGCCTCAAGGCCGGCACGGTGGTCGTCAACAATGTCTGGGGATCCGACATCACCAACCCCTTCGGCGGCTACAAGCAGTCCGGCATCGGCCGCGACAAGTCGCTCCATGCCATGGACAAGTACTGCCAGGTGAAGAACACCTACATCCAGCTGTAAGAGAGGACACCCATGAACCCTGTCGCCATCATCCTTGCTCTGGGCTTGATTGCTGCTGGCGCGGAATCCGCCTGCGCCTCATCTCCGGATGCCTGGGCGGAACTCTTCAAGCGCGCATCGGCCGCCTGCGCCAAGGCGAGCGAACTCAAGAAGGTGAGAACGGGCAAGCCGGTCGACTTCAGCGACAAGGTGCTGGTGATCGTGGACGGCATCTGGCCGCAACCGCACATGAAGAATGCCCCGGCGCGATTCGCATGTCTTTACGACAAGCGCGCACGCACGGCGGAGGTTGCAGAACTGCCGCGGTGAGTGATGTCCGGCAGCGCATCTATGAGAAAACCCCAATAGAAAGCGCAGGCTTGCCCGCCATACTGGCGGCATGGACGTTGATGATTCGCATGAGAAAGCCGGGCGCTTTGATGCCGCCCAGCATCTGAACCACCCTGCCGTGGTGCGCGCCTTCCTGTGGAACGCCGTGGCCACCGGTGACGCAGAGATCATCCGCCGTGCCGAGGCATCCATCGCACGCGCCGCCGAACGACGCCAGGCCGTTACTTCCTAACTCAGGTAAATTCGATGGGATGACCGGCCGCGCGCGGCTCGACCGTCCGGTTCTTACACCGAGCCGGGCTCTTCGCTCGCTTCCGGCAGGTGCATCTCGAGCGGCAACTGGTCCGTCTCGGTGCCATCCAGCGGGTCCTCGTCGGGCAGCAGGTCGTCGCTGGAGCGCGGCATCGGGATGTCGAAACCGGGCGGCAGGTTGGCGTCGAGCAAACCGGCACCCTTGAGTTCCTGCAGACCCGGCAGGTCACCGACTTCGTTCAGTCCAAAGTGGCTGAGGAACGCGTCCGTCGTGCCATAGGTGACGGGGCGGCCCGGCGTCTTGCGGCGCCCGCGCATGCGCACCCAGCCGATTTCCAGAAGCTGGTCCAGGGTGCCCTTGGAAATGGCAACGCCACGAATGTCCTCGATCTCGGCGCGCGTCACGGCCTGATGATAGGCGATGATGGCCAATGTCTCCATCGCTGCCTTGGAGAGCTTGCGCTCCTCGACCTTCTCCCGGCGCAAAAGGTAGCTGAGATCACCGGAGGTGCGGAACAGCCACTTGCCTGCCACCTCAACGAGGTTCACGCCGCGGTTGGCATAATTGGCCTGCAAGTCGGCGAGCAGGCCGGCAATGTCGCTGCCCTCGGGCAGGAATGCCTTGAGGTGAGCCACGTCGACCGGCTCGGCGGTGGCAAACAGAATGGCCTCCACGATGCGCAGGTGCTGGTTGCGGTCGGCACGGGGATGGCGCGTCACGGTGGCCGAGGGCTGGTCCTCGGTCTCGCCTTCCGGAATGTCCTCGGTGGACTCTTCCACCACTATCTCGATCTCGGTCACCTCTTCGGTGAGGATGGCCACGACCTCGTCTTCACCGGGCTGGCCGTCAGTGACGCCCGCGTCACCCGCCTCATGCGCGATCGCCTCGTCCTCGTCGTGCGCGGCTTCGGCCGCTACGGCTTGCGTCTGCATGGTCATGTCCCTCACTCCGTCACTTCACTGACGCGGCCCTCAGGCCGCACTTGCCCGCCGCCTGAGATAGATGGGGCGGAACGGCCCCTCCTGCCTCAACTCCAGCAGGCCTTCGCGCGCAAGCTCGAGGCTTGCGGTAAAACTCGATGCTGTCACCGAGCGGCGCATGCCGGGCTCGGTCATGTACTGTGCCAGCCAGATGTCGAAGGTGCCCCAGTCATCCATCACGCCGACCATGCGCTCGAGCGCGTTGCGGGCTTCCTTGATCGACCATGTGGGGTGGCGCTTGGGCACATAGATCTGGTGCACCATCTTCTTCTTGCGCCGGTCCGCATAGGCCTTCAGCAGGTCGATGAGGTTGTCCGAATACTGGCGCGTGGTATCGACGATGATCGGCTCCGGCGCACCGCGCGCGAACACGTCGCGGCCCAGCACGCTGCGCTTCATCAGATTTTCGGAGGCCGTGCGCATCGCCTGGAGACGCTGCAGGCGGAAAGCGAGGCGCGCGGCAAGGTCGGCCGGCTCCTGCTCTTCCGAACCGGGCGGAACGGGGATCAGCAGCCGCGACTTCAGGTAGGCCAGCCATGCCGCCATGACCAGATAATCCGCCGCGATCTCGAGTTGCAGCTTGCGCGCCCGCTCGATGAACTCGAGATACTGCTCGGCAAGCTTCAGTATGGAGATATGCTTGAGGTCCACCTTGTGCTGGCGGGCCAGTTCAAGCAGCAGGTCCAGCGGACCCTCGAAGCCACCGACATCGACGATCAGCATGCCCTCGTCGGCGACGGCCACAGGCTCCGTGCGCAGCGGCGCCTCGCCATCGGGCCATCCCTCTGGGGCGCCCACGGGTTCCTGGTTGCTCTCGTCCTGACTGCTCACGCCGGAATCATCCTCGCATCGTCACCACCCTTGATACCAAGGGATGGTGGGTGATTCGCCCAGATGCCACAACTTATCCCCAGATTCACCAGTGGGATACAGCCGGCTCGCCACGCTTCGCGGCCGCCCGGGGGGCTATCAGGCGGGCAATACCACCTCAAGATCCCTCAGCGCCATCTTCCGGTCGAAGGGCTGCGGCTTGCGGGCCGCCTTCAGGGCCGCCCTGGCCCGTGACAGGGCCTTGCCCTTCAGCGCGCCGGCGGCGGCAGCCACCTCCTCCATCTGCGCCATATCACCGTTGCAGTGAAGCACGATATCGCAACCCGCATCCAATGCGCCGCGGGTCTTCTCGGCATAGCTGCCGGTCAGCGCCTTCATCGAAAGGTCGTCCGTCATCAGCAGCCCGCGAAAGCCGATCTGTTTGCGGATGACGGAAGAAATCACCTTCCTGGAGAGCGTAGCGGGGGCGGTCTTGTCGATCGCGGTGTAAACCACATGCGCCGTCATCGCCATCGGTGCATCGGCCATAGCGGCGAAGGGCGGAAAGTCCACGGCTTCAAGTTCGGCCCGCGTTGCGTCGACCACCGGGAGTTCAAGGTGGCTGTCGGCCCGGGCCCGGCCGTGGCCGGGAATGTGCTTGATCACCGGCAGCACGCCGCCATCGGCAAAGCCCGCCGCATGGGACCTAGCCAGCGCCATGATGGCTTCGATGCGATCCGAATAGGCGCGGTTGCCGACGATCTCGTGTGCGCCCGGCTGCGGCACGTCCAGCACCGGCACGCAGTTCGCCGTGATGCCCGCCGCAATCAGGTCTTCCGCCATGAGGCGGCCGACGTTGCGCGCGGCGCGCAGGCCGGCCAACGCACTGGCATTGAAGGCATCGCCATAGGCACGGGCCGCCGGATAACGACGCCATGCGTTGCTGGGCGGACCCAGCCGCTGCACCCGGCCACCCTCCTGGTCGATGAACACGGGCGCATTCTTGCGACCCACCGCGTCGCGAAAGTCACCGGTCAGCCGCTTCAACTGTTCCGGTGTCTCGCAATTTCGCTTGAACAGGATCAGGCCCCAGGGGTTGGTGCGCGCAAAGAAATCGCGCTCGGCCGTGCTCAGCACTGGCCCGGAACAGCCCGAGATGAATGCGCCGATGAATGTCATGAAATCAGTCCGCCGCCCCGTCAGGGTCCTCTCACGATGCAGTCGCTTTCGCCCGCGGCAATCAACTCGCCGCACACGCGCGTGGCATCGCCGCGCGTCGGAAGCGGACCAAGGCCCAGCTGGTAGCGCGTGCTGCCGCCCACTGTCGTTTGACGGATCTGCGACTTCAGCGGCCCCACGATGCTGGGGTAATCCTTGGCCAAGCGCGAGTATTCCGTCTTTGCATCAGTGTCGTTGCGGAATGACGCAAGCTGCACAACATAGCCACCGCCCGTCGAGGCTTGCGGCTGGGCCGGTGCCGGCGCTGCCTTCTGCTGCGGAGCGGGCGTGGCCGCCTGCTTGGTCTGGGTGGGTGCCGAGGCAACCTGTGTGGGAGCAGCCGTGGTGGCGCCACCACTGCCCGTGCCAGCGTTGAACAGATCGAAGATGGTCTTGCGCTTCTGCGGATTGGCAGCCTGAGTGGCGGGCTGCTCGGGCGTCGTCGCCGGCGCGGTGGTCACTGGCTGCGTGGCAGCGGACGAACCCTGGCCCTGTGCTGCCTGCTTTGACGGCGGAACCAGCACCACGGGCTCCGAACCGAGTTCGTCGAAGTTGGTCTGCTTGGTGGCGGTCTTCTTGGCAGGCGGCTTCTTTTTTGCTGCAGGCTTCGGTTTGGCAGCACTCTGCGTCTCGGCCGGAGCCACGGGCGCAGGCGGCGTAATCTGCGTGTCGGGTTCAGGCGTCACCACGGGCTCCGTGGACGCGATCTGTCCGCTGGCCGTGCCATTTCCTGAGCCTGAGCCTCCCCCTGAAACAAAAGCCGCCCCGTCGGTGGCTTTTTCCGGGGGCGGCGGGGCATTCGCGTCACTCGACGAGGGCTGAGCGGAACTGGCTGGCAGTGGAGGTGGCGCCGTTGCCCCCTCGCCCGGCTGGGCGGAGGCGGCGGCCACCTGGCTGCCGCCCTTCAGTCCCAGGCTCCCCTGTTCGTCGCTGCCGGGACTTGGCAATGGCGGCGGCGGTTCAACCTCCGGAAGCCCGGTGGCACCCTGCGTGGGCGCATCCGGCACCGGGATCTGGTCGGCGGTGCCCGCCGGTTCGATCTTCGGCACCTGGTCAACCGGCGCAGCGCCGTCCGCAGGCGCTGCGGCTTCCGCAGGCGCTGCCGCATCCGCCGGCGCCGCGGCCTCAGGCGCAACCGGAATTTCTTCCGTCGGCTGCATCTCGCCGGTCACTTCCTGCTCGCCCACGATCCGATCGTAAATCTGCTTCTTGCGTGACGCCGGCGCCTCGGTCTGGCTGTTGCCCGAGGCATCGGGGGCCGCCACCTTGGCAGGGTCTTCCGGCGCCGTTACCACGGGCGTCGAGCCCGACGAAGAAGACCCAATTCCCGCGAGGTTCTTGACGCTGTCGCTATAGAACCAGACAACGGCGCCGGTGAGAACGGCAGCGGCCAGCAGGGCCAGCAGAAGCAGCCATGGGCCGCCGGACCGGCGGGGTTCGTCGGCAAAACCTTCCTCACCATCGGGGTAAGCGGCTTGGTAATCACGCGCACTCGCGCGGCTGCGCGGCGCCTGATCGTCTTCGAACACCTCGTCAAATTCATCGCTCGAACGGCCACGCGCCGACAGACCGGGCCGTCCCAGTCGCGGCGCCATGCGCCCCTCGTCATCGAACTCGTCTTCACTGGGCTCGCGTGCTTCCGGAGCGGGCGGGCGGACATAGGTGTCAAGCGCCGGCGAACGACGTGCAGGCACCCGCGCGGCGCCATAGCCTGCCGCTTCCGCGCCGAGGTTGGGGCGAGCTGCGCCAGGCGCCTGCAGACGCGGCTGGGGGACGTATCCCGAACCACCTTCCGTGCTGCTGGGGCGGAACGCCGGCTGCGGGCGTGCGCCAATGCTGCCGTTGCCGGCAGGACGCAGGAATGGCGGCTGGCCTCGCTCGCCACCAAGGGACGGGCGCGGCGGCGTCAGCGGGGCGCCTCCGAGGCCGGGGCGTTGCGGCGTCTCACCGCGATCATCGGCAAAGCTGAACTTGGGACGCGGGCTGCCCGGCGGCGGCGTCAGTCCAGGCGTGCGCGGCGACGGAGAGCCGGTGCGCAGCGGCGGTGTCGGGCTGGCAGGGCGCTGCGGAACGGGATCGGGCTTCTTGCCCTCGGCGCGGCTGCGAGCCGCCTGCACGCGCTGCTCTGCAAGGCGTTCAGCGGCAGCGCGCTGGGCACGCAGCTTCTCGGCCAACGCGTCCTGGGCCGCGTTGTCAGCCCCTCGGGGCGTGGCGCGCGACAGCGACGGCGGCATGGATGGGGTGGTGGTGGCAGCACCGGAAGCCTCGGAGGCAGGCTGGGTCGGCTTGGGGGCCACGCGCGGGGCCATCGGCGCAGGCTTGGTCACCGGGGCGCGGGGCGCAGGCCTGGCGGTGCCGGCGGGCGGCGCGGGCTCCGACGTCATCTGCGGCTCATCGCGGAATTCGTCCGAGAGTTTCGGAAGCTCCTTCGCACCGATGCCGAGTCGTTCGCGCCAGTTCCGCTTATCCGGCCCTGCGCCGTTGCTCGAGTCTTGATCCATTGAACCGTACGCCTCTACATCTCTTCGGCGGGTCTCACCCCGAGGATCCGAAGGCCATTTGCCAAAACATATCGAATCGCCACCAAGAAGGCGAGACGAGTTTGGGTCAGTTTCACATCTTCTTTCAAAATAAATCTTAAATGCGGCGAGTCTTTGCCCTTGTTCCAGAGGGCGTGGAAATCACCAGCAAGGTCAAAAAGATAGAAAGCGATGCGGTGAGGCTCGTGCGACTGCGCCGCAGCCTCCACCAGGCGCGGGAATTCGGCGATCCGGCGCGTCAACCCAAGCTCCGATTCATCCGTCAGCAGCTCGAAGCTAGGTATATCTGCGGGTGCAAAGCCCTCTTCCGCAGCATTGCGCAGCACTGAGCACGTCCGGGCATGGGCGTACTGGACGTAGAACACAGGGTTGTCCTTGGACTGCTCGGTCACCTTGGCGAAGTCGAAGTCGAGCGGCGCTTCGTTCTTGCGGAACAGCATCATGAAGCGAACGACGTCGGAGCCGACCTCGTCCACCACGTCGCGCAGCGTCACGAACTCGCCTGCTCGCTTGGACATGCGCACCGGTTCGCCCGCCCGGTAGAGCTTCACCAGCTGGCACAGCCTGACGATGACATCCACCTCCCGGCTGCCCGCCAGCGCCGCGCCCAGCGCTTCCAGACGCTTCACATAGCCGCCATGGTCGGCGCCCAGAATATAGATCAGCTCATTAAAACCGCGCTGGATCTTGTTCCGGCTGTAGGCAACGTCCGAGGCGAAATAGGTGTAGGAGCCATCCGACTTGAGCAGCGGTCGGTCGATGTCGTCACCAAAGCCGGTGGTGCGGAACAGCGTCTGCTCACGGTCTTCCCAGTCCTCCGGCAGTTCGCCCTTGGGCGGCGGCAGGGTGCCCTGGTAGACGAGGTCCCGCGCCCGCAACTCGGCGATAGTGTCCTTCACCTGTCCGGACTCGTGCAGTTCCTTCTCAGAAGCGAAGACCTCCTGCTTGATGTTCAGCGCCGCCAGGTCCTCCCGGATCAGCGCCATCATCATGGCGATCGCCTTGCCTCGCACGATGGGAAGCCATTCCCCTTCCGGCATATCCTTCAGTGCCGGACCGAACTCCTTGGCCAGCGCCTGCCCCACCGGCTTCAGGTAATCGCCGGGATACAGACCGGCGGGAATGTCCCCGATGGTCTCGCCGAGCGCCTCGAGGTAGCGGAGGTAGGCGGAGCGGGCCAGAACGTCCACCTGGGCGCCCGCATCGTTGATGTAGTACTCACGGGTCACCTGGTAACCGCAGGCCGCCAGAAGTTCGGCCAGCGCATCGCCGAACACCGCGCCGCGAACATGCCCCACATGAAGCGGGCCCGTAGGGTTGGCGGAGACATACTCGACATTGGCCTTTTTGCCGCCACCGAGGGTTGAGCTGCCGTAGCGGCCGCCTTCTGCGAGAACGGCATGAAGGACGCGCGGCCATTGGTCGGCGTGGAGCTTGATGTTGATGAAACCTGGCCCGGCGATGTCAACCGCGGCAACGCTTTTGTGCATCCGCAGCGACGCGGAAAGCATCTCCGCCAACGCCTTCGGCAGCATGCCGAACGCCTTGTTCAGCACCATTGCGGCATTGGTGGAGATGTCGCCGTGAGAGGGGTCGCGCGGCGGCTCGG
This sequence comes from Pseudomonadota bacterium, assembly GCA_041163105.1. Lineage (GTDB taxonomy): Bacteria > Pseudomonadota > Alphaproteobacteria > Rhizobiales > Aestuariivirgaceae > Aestuariivirga. The sequence goes on along the minus strand of JBEARP010000188.1, from coordinate 7,377 downwards.
CCGTGACCTTGGAAAGGTCCGGCAGCGTTACGCCCTGCGTCGCCGCGGCCGTGTTGACGGCCTCACGGACCACCTGCAGAAACTCAGCAAACAGGTTCATGACTACTTTTAAACTGTTGAATCAATGCCCTGCTGGCCCCTAGCGGAAAAGCGGATCGAGGTCAAACAGCCTCTTGTGCTGGTCCAGCGCGTAGCGGTCGGTCATGCCGGCGATGAAGTCGCAGACCTGGCGGGCCTGGCCGTCCTGCCAACCGGCGGGCAACAGCTTCGGATCGTTCATGTAGGCAGCAAAGAGATCATGCATCACGCGCCGTGCTCTGGCCATGATTTCTTCAACTCTTTCATGGCGATACATGCGTTCGTTGAGAAATGACTGCAACGCCTTGTTCTGCTCGTGCATCTGCTTTCCGAACACGATCAGCGGCTGCCCCAACTGGCGCACGCCCTTGGCGCTCCGGATGTTGTGTTTGGCGTTGTTTTTGTTGCATTCCGTGATGATGTCGTTGACCATAGCCGACATTACCCGGCGCACCGTCTCGTGCACGATCCGGTCCTGCTCGAGATCTGGGTAGAGCTTCAGAACCTGCGACAGCGCATCCCCCGCCAGCGGCACGTCACCCAGGTCGATCAGCCGGAACAGCCCCGCCCGCAGCCCGTCGTCGATGTCGTGCGCGTTGTAGGCGATGTCATCCGCAATCGCCGCGACCTGCGCCTCGGCCGAGGCGTAGGTCGCCAGTTCAAGGTCGTGGTCCGCCACATATTCGAGGATCGCCTCGGGCAGCCCGTGCTCGCGGTAGTGGCCAACCGGGTCGCCCTCCGCGTTCACCAGCGGGCCATTGTGCTTGACCAGCCCTTCCAGCGTCTCCCAGGTCAGATTGAGCCCGTCGAACTGGGCGTAACGCTTCTCCAGCTTTGTGAGGATGCGGAGCGACTGGGCATTGTGGTCGAAGCCGCCCCAGGGCTTCATCAGCGTGTCGAGTTCGCGCTCCCCTGCATGGCCGAAGGGCGTGTGGCCAAGGTCATGGGCGAGCGCCAGGGCCTCTGTCAGGTCCTCGTCCAGTCCCAGCGCCCGGGCGATCGACCGGGCCACCTGGGCCACCTCGATGGTATGGGTGAGCCTTGTGCGGTAATGGTCGCCCTCATGGTACACGAAGACCTGGGTCTTGTGCTTCAGGCGCCGGAAGGCCTGGGAGTGAATGATGCGGTCACGGTCGCGGGCGAAGGCCGAACGGAAGTCGCTCCCGCCTTCGGCATGAACCCGGCCGCGGGTCTCCTCGGGAAGGGAGGAATAGGGAGCCGTGAACCGCTGCATGGGAGAATCCGTTGACAAGACCGTGGCAGGACCCAACATACACCACATGACCGCATCCATCACCCTCACCGAGGCTGCAGCCTCGCGCATCCGCGACATTCTTGCGAAGGAGCCCGGCAAGAACGCGCTCAGAATCGCGGTGAACGGCGGCGGCTGCTCCGGGTTCCAGTATGATTTCCAGCTCGCCGACAGCGCAGCGGACGACGATCTCGTGATCGAGCGGTCAGGCGTCAAGGCACTCGTCGACCCGGTGAGCCAGGAATTCCTGAACGGAGCGGAGATCGACTTCGTCGACGACCTGATGGGCCAGTCCTTCCGCATCAGGAACCCAAACGCCACCTCCTCCTGCGGCTGCGGAACCTCCTTCTCGATCTGATCCGGCTTGCGGCGCAGGATGCGCCCCGGCATCATGCCGGCCATGAAGATCGCCACCTGGAACGTGAACTCCATCAAGGCTCGCCTCGACAACGCGCTCGCGTGGTTGAAGGAGGCCACTCCGGACATCGTCTGCCTGCAGGAACTGAAGTGCGAGGACCACGCCTTCCCCGCCCAGGCCTTCGAGGAGTTGGGCTACAACGTGCTGACGCACGGCCAGAAGACCTATAACGGCGTTGCCATCCTCTCGAAGCTGAAGCCCGAGGACGTGAGGCGGGGCTTGCCCGGCGAAGACGAGGACACTCAGGCGCGCTACCTGGAAGCCGTGTTCACGCGCAAGACGGGCGTGGTGCGGGTGGCCTCGATCTACCTGCCGAACGGCAATCCTCTGGGCACGGACAAGTTCGACTACAAGCTGCGCTGGATGGACCGCCTGCAGGCCCACGCCAAAGCACTGCTGAAACTCGAGGAGCCACTGGTTCTGGCGGGCGACTATAACGTGATCCCCACCCCACTCGACGCAAAGCACCCGGAGAACTGGGCCAACGACGCGCTGTTTCAGCCTGAGTCGCGCGCCAAGTTCCGCTCGCTGCTGAATATGGGCTTTGTGGATGCCGTGCGGCAGGTGCATGGCGACCAGCCCGGGCTCTACAGTTTCTGGGACTATCAGGCAGGCGCCTGGCAGCGCAACAACGGCATCCGCATCGACCATTTGCTGCTGTCGCCGCAGGCTGCCGACCTGCTGAAAGACGCACACATCGACCGCGACGTCCGCACGCAGGAGAAGCCGTCGGACCATGTGCCGGTGGTGATCGAACTGAAAAACTCGTGACAATCGAGACAAGACATCTGGGCATGCTCTCGCACCGAAAGCAGAGGCCATGAAGCGGCCGCGCAACCTCGTCTATGCCGTCAACGAACGGCCGCCCACGGCACCCATGCTGGTGCTGGGCCTGCAGCATGCAGCGCTTTCCATCGTGTTCCTCGTCTATGCCGCGATGGTGGCGAAGGGCGCGGGCTTCACGCTCGAACAGCAGCAGGGAATGGTCGTGGGCACGCTGCTCGCCTGCGGCATCGGCGCGATTCTGCAAGGCGGCTTCCCGCGCCTCTCGAGTGGCCTCCTGCTCATCCCGCTGTCGTCACCGATGTTCGTGATTTTTGCCGTACCGGCGGGCAAGCTGGCGGGTCCAGACGGTGTTGCGGCGCTCACACTGGTCGGTGGCCTTGTGCAAATTCTCGTCGGGCTCACCTTCCGCAGGCTCAGGGCCTTCTTCCCGCCTGAAGTCTGCGGCGTGGTGGTGCTGATGCTCGGCGTGTCCATGGTGCCGCATGCCTTCGAACGCATCATCAACATTCCCTCGGCAACAATGGCGGTTTTCTCCGCACCCATCGCGATTTCGCTTGGCATCTCCATGGTGCCGCATGCCTTCGACAAGCTGGTGGAAACCGCGGCAACCGGCGTCTACCTGCCCTCGGTTATCACCGGCCTCGTGACCCTTGCCACGATCATTGCCTGCACCATCTGGCTCAAGGGCAGCAAGCGGTTCTTTGCCATGCTGATCGGCTGCGCGGCGGGCTATGCAGCGGCGGCCACGCTGGGCGAACTCGGCAGCTTTGCCGAGGTGGTCGGGCAAGCCTCGATGGTGGACCTGCCGCAACTGCGCATGCCGAGCCTGTCGCTGGAGCCCAGCTTCCTTGCGGGTTATGCCATCGTGGCAATGATCGCCGCCGTCGACAACATGGGCGTGATCATCAGTACCGACCGGCTGGATGATGCAGAATGGAGCAGGCCTGACGTGGGCCAGATCTCGCGCGGCGTCTCCTCTCTGGGCGCCACGACGATCTTCTCCTCGCTGCTCGGCGGCACGCATCTGGGGCTTTCGTCAACCAACATCGGGCTGGCCTTCGCCACCGGGGTGACATCACGCGTGGTGGGCATCACCGCCGGGGTGATCATGGCGGGCATCGCCTTCTTCCCCGCGGCACTTGCGCTGGTGATCGCCATGCCGGACCCGGTGCTGGGCGGCATCCTGGCCTTTGCCGCCTGCTACTTCATCGTGGCCGGCGCGCAGCTTGCGCTGTCTCGGATGATGTCGCCCCGGCGCATGCTGGTGGTGGGCCTGCCGATCGCCACGGGGATCGCCGTTCTGACCACATCGCAGCTGGGCGAAGGAATGACGGGGATTGCCGCAATCCTCATTCATTCGCCGCTGATGTCGGCCTCCATCGTGGCCATTGTTCTCAACGCGCTGATGCGCATCGGGATCGCACAAAAGGCATCCATCACCCTGGTTTCGGGCGCAGGACGGCACGAGCAGGTCGAAGAGGCACTCACCGAATGGGGTGAAATGTGGGGACTGAAGTCTGCAACAGCGCTCCATGCCAGCTCGGCGGTGAACCAGTTGCTGGAAGCGGTGAGCGATCTCGCCGAGGGGGACATCCGGCTGGAAGCACGCCATGATGACGTGCGGCTCGACCTTTCCGTTCTCTACAACGGGCAGCCAATGGCCTTCCCCGACCGGGCACCCACAGCGGACGAGTTGATGAACGACGACGACGCCATGGGGCGCATGGCCGGATGGCTGGTGCGCAACCTGGCCGACCGCGCCACGGCTTTCAGGCGGGGCGACGAGCAAGGCGTGCTTCTGCGATTCGAAGGCTAGCGGCTGCCCGCGGCATCCATAAAGCAAAACCCGCGCGCCTTGCGGCACGCGGGTTTCAAAACCAAACCTGCGAAGTGATTACTTCGGGGCCTTGACGCCAAAGGCGGCGAGCGAGGCCTCGAAGGGCTTGAAGGCGTCCTTCGCGGTGGCGATGTAGAGTTCGTTCAGCTTGGTCATCTGGGCGACCAGCGACTCATAGCTTTCCTTGGCGAAGGCCTGCTGGGCCTCAAGCGCCTTGTCGAACGACTTGGAGGCGGTCAGCTTCTCAAGGGCAGCGCTGCTCTTCTCGAAGGACTTGCGCGAATATTCAGCGGTTTCCTGGGCAATGGTCTGGAAGCCACTCGTCAGGGCCTTCGAGGACGCCACATAGGCCTCAAAACCGTCTTTGCCGAAGGACTGGAACTCTTCAAAGGACTTCATCATGTGCGACTCCGTTTGCCGTAGGGTGAATATGCCTAATATGTGCACTGCAACATGATTGTCAACATCCTTTTTGCAGTGCACCACAACTTTCTGTGTGGATTTACCGAGACCTTTGATTTACCTGCCAGTAACGACAATTGAACCAAAAGCAGCGAAACGTCCGAAAGGGCGGCGCGGCCTGACCTGCAGGGTGGTTGGATCGGGCTTGATGTGTTAATGGACCGCCTAGGAACAGGCGGCCCGCTGAGGTGGAGTTGGCATGCAATTTCTTGGGCGCTGCGGCACAATGAGAACGCCGCGGAACATAGCAACTTTCCTGCGTGTGGCAGTTCTTGCCGTGCTGGTCACCCTTGCGGCGGGCCTGCAGTCATCGAGCGCCTTTGCTGCAGCAAAGTTTGCGGCCATGACCGTGGATGCGCGCAACGGCAAGGTGCTTTTCGCAGAGAATGCCGATGCCACCCGGCACCCGGCATCACTGACCAAGATGATGACGCTCTACCTGGTGTTCCAGGACCTGAGCACCGGCAAGATCAAGCTCGACTCGCCCATCAAGATGTCTGCCCGTGCAACAGGCATGGCACCCTCCAAGCTGGGCGTCAAAACCGGCCAGAGCATTACCGTTGAAACCGCGATCCGCGCCCTCGTCGTCAAGTCTGCCAATGACGTGGCCGCGGCGGTGGCTGAAAATCTCGGCGGTTCCGAGAAGGCTTTTGCCCAGCGCATGACCAGCACTGCACGCAACATCGGCATGTCGCGCACCACCTTCCTCAATGCCTCTGGCCTGCCCAACCCCGGCCAGATCACGACAGCCCGCGACATGGCAACCCTCGGCCTGCGGCTGATGCGGGACTTCCCGCAGTACTACCCCTATTTCCGTACACGGAGCTTCGTGTATCAGGGCCGCACCATCAAGGGCCACAACAAGTTGCTCGGCACCTATGAAGGCACGGACGGCATCAAGACCGGATACATCAACGCCTCGGGCTTCAACCTCGTCAGTTCCGTCCGCCGGGGTGACAAGAGGCTGGTCGGCGTGGTGCTGGGCGGCAAGAGCGGCGCCTCGCGCGACGCCTACATGAAGCAGATGCTGAGCCGCAATTTCGACGACGCCACCGGCGGCCGCACGATTGCCGCCTATGCCGGTTCATCGAAGGGCGCCAAGCCAACCGACGAAAAGCAGACAGCCGCAGCTGAAGAGACAGCGCCCGCCGCAAAGCCGATGCGAAAGGAGACTGCAGCCAAGCGGCTCCCATCGCGCAAGAACAAGTCGACCGAGGGCCAGGTTGCTGCTTCCGCCGCGGCCGAACCCAGCGAACAGGGCGACACTGCAGACGGCGTGGACAGCATGGCGAGCCTTGCAGCGCAGGCTGCGGCGCCGACGACGACCGGCACGACGACCCCGATCGAACAGCCCGCCGCACCGGCCGCGCAGGTCGAGACCGTTCCGCAGCCCATGGTGGACGAAACCACTACCGCGCAGCAGCAGGCCGATCAGGCGCAGATTGCCTCGATTGCCGCCGGAACCGATTCCGGCTGGACCATTACGCTGGGCGAATATGCCACCAAGGCGGATGCCCAGGCTGTGCTGCAGATGACGCGCAAGCGCACGCCCGATGTGATTTCGGGCAAGACCGCGCAGACGGTGATGGTTGAGAAGAAGGGCAAGATTACCTATCGCGCCCGCTTCACCGGCTTCGATGAGAGCACCGCCGCGGTGGCCTGCAAGGCAATCAAGAAGAAGAAGACGCCGTGCCAGCCTCAGGGGCCGTCCTGAAGCAGGAACTCCTTGGCCTCGTTGATCTTGGCCGCGAGATAGTCTGATCCGCCGAGGTCCGGATGCGCCGTCTTCATCAGACGGCGGTGGGCCGCCCTGATGTCATCACCCTTCGCCCCATCCTTGAGACCGAGGATCGCCAGCGCTTCAGCGCGTGTCATCTTCTGCGATGTGGTGGCGGCCGCGCGCCCTGCCCCGCTGTTCCACTGGGCGCGCCACTCAGGATGGGCACGCTCGATCCACGCCTCGAACAGCGCGCGGCTCTGGTCCGGTGCGGCGGCACACTGCGCGTGCAGCGCCTTGGCCTCGGCAAGCGACAGGCTCGACAGCTTGCGGCCCTTGTAGGCACCGGTCAGTACATCGCCCTCCATGCGGCCCGTGTCATGGTCGAGCTGCATGGCGATGACGCTGGTGGACACGCGCGAATTCTGCCCCGGTGTCTTGCGTTGCCAGGGCATGCCATTCGGGAACATGGCCTGCTGGCCCATCAGCCCCAGGCCCAGCATGAACAGCGGAATGGCAATGTTGACCTCGCCCCTCAGGGTGAGCAGCCCCGCAAAGGCGATGACCGCAACACCGCCCAGCTTGCGGATGAGGCCGCGCACCTGGGCCGGCTGGGCGTTGGCGAAGGACCTGATGAGGTACCAGCCGCCTACCACGATCACGAGGCCGAGAATGAAATTCATAAAAGCACGTCCATCACTTCATCTGCTGCAGCAGGAGCGAGGCTGCCCCGCCGCGCTGCGCCGAATGGTTCTCGAGGGCCGCGAAGCCGCCGGCGGCGTAGACCGCAACGGCGGCAAGCAGCTCGCCCATGATGCGCGCCGCAT
>JBEARP010000187.1:0-12947 GCA_041163105.1 Pseudomonadota bacterium | reverse complement strand
CGCCGGGCCAGATGTAGCAGGGGGCGCCACCCGCCGTGACGCGGGTCAGCGCCTGCTTCACCGACCGGGTGAGGCGCACCGGGTTTTCGGTGACGCCGGCGCGCAGCGAGCCGCCGGCACCTGCCATGAAGAGCACGGTGGAGAGGGCAGGTTCGCAGTTCTCCTGGATGCGATCGACCGAGAGCTTCAGCGCGGGCGGCAATTCTTTCTCGATGGGTGCGAGCGCTTCATCGAGTTCGAAGTAGGCGGAATGCTCGCCGGTGGTTGAAACCATCAGCATGCGCAGGCCCGGCCATGCTTCCTTCGGGTCGAAGGGCTTGAGGATGGCGAGGGGGTCGGTGAGGTCGGTACCGCCCCAGCCGGTGCCGGGCTGCGCCACCTTGAAATAGCGGCCCGGTGTGGAACGGTGGCCCTTCATCTTGATGCCGGTGTCGCGCACGCCGAGGAACTTTCCGGCCTGATGCTCGGAGAGCACGCCGGTGATGTGGTCATCCACCACCACCACCTCGTCGACGAGGCCCATCCATTGTTTGGCGAACATGCCGATGGTGGCGGAGCCGCAGCCCACCCGCATGCGCTCTTCCTTCACGCCATTGATGATGGGCGCCTTGCCGGCTTCGATGATGAGCGTGGCGCCGCCATCGACGCTGACCTCGACGGGCTTGCGGTTGGCCAGTGCCAGCATCGCCTCGCAGGTGACGCGGCCTTCCTTCTTCGAACCGCCGGTGAGATGGCGCACGCCGCCCAGTGACAGCATCTGCGAGCCGTATTCGGCGGTGGTGACATGGCCGATCTGCTCGCCATCGACGCGCACGGCGGCGGTCTCCGCGCCCAGGTGGCGGTCGGTGTCGATCTTCACCTTGAGGCCGCAGTAACTGAAGATGCCTTCGGTGACGACGGTGACCATGTCGACGCCGCCGACCTCGGAAGATACGATGAAGGGCGCGGGCTTGTAGTCAGGATAGGTCGTTCCCGCACCAATGGCGGTGACGAACGTCGAGGGCTCGCGGACGATGCGGCCATCCCACTCGCGCGACGAGGGCAGGAAGGGGACGAGCTCACCGCCCTGCTTCAGGGTACGGTCGAGCAGCACGTGGGGGTCGGTGCGGGTCAGCACGCCACCGCGGTTGGCATAGCGGTCGCAGGCGCCAAGCATGCCCTCGCGGATGTAGCAGAGCACCGGGCAGGCATCGCAGCGGATCTTGTCTGTCGGGTTGTCCATGGCTTCCTTCGCAACTGCGAAATGGCTGTTGACAGGTGATGGATGATCCCATATTTTTTGTATGTATACAAACGAATTTCCAGCCCGGCGGGAGCGGCCCATGAGTGCGTTGTTCGAGGAAGAAGTGCTGAGCGTCCACCACTGGACGGACCGGCTGTTCAGCTTCAAGACCACGCGCTCGCCGGCCTTCCGCTATGAGAACGGCCAGTTCACGATGATCGGCCTCGAGGTGAACGGCAAGCCGCTGCTGCGCGCCTATTCGCTGGTGAGCCCCAACTATGCCGACGAGCTGGAGTTCCTGTCGATCAAGGTGGCGGACGGGCCGCTGACCTCCAAGCTCCAGCACATACAGGTGGGCGACAAGATTCTCGTCGGCAAGAAGCCCACCGGCACCCTGCTGCTCGACAACCTGACGCCCGGCCGCAACCTCTACCTGCTCGGCACCGGCACGGGGCTTGCCCCCTTCATGAGCCTGGTCAAGGACCCCGCTGTCTATGAGCGCTTCGAGAAGGTGGTGCTCGTTCACGGCTGCCGCACCGCTGCCGAACTGGCCTATGCTGACGAGATCGAAAACCAGCTGCCGAACGACGAGCTGCTGGGTGAGGACATCCGCGCCAAGCTGCTCTATTACCCGACCGTGACTCGCGAGGAATTCCGCAACCGTGGCCGCATCACGCTGCTCATGGGCAATGGCAAGATGGCCTCCGACCTGGGGCTGCCGCCTGTTGATGCCGCACATGACCGGGTGATGATCTGCGGCTCGCCTGCCTTTCTCGCCGACATCGTGGGTTTGCTGAAAGGCATGTCGTTCAGCGAAGGATCAAGCAACGAGCCGGGCAGCTACGTGATCGAAAAAGCCTTCGTGGAGAAGTGAGGCCATGGCCGGGGTGGAAGCGAAGGCGACTGCGCTTGGCGGCTACCGCCTCGAAGACCAGGTGGGCTATTACCTGCGCCGTGCCGGGCAGCGCCACGCCGCGATTTTCGCCGAGCGCATGACGGATGAGCTGACGCCCACCCAATGGGCGGCCTTGGTGAAGCTCGCCGAATTCGAGTCCCTCTCCCAGAACCTGCTTGGCCGCGAGACAGCCATGGATGCAGCGACCATCAAGGGCGTGGTCGACCGGTTGCTGAAGCGTGGTTTCGTGGCGACCGCGCCGGACCCGGACGATGCCAGGCGCATGCGCGTGTCGATCACCCGCGACGGCTGTAATGCAGTGGAACGAGGTGTTTCCGCGGCGACGGCGATCACTGCGGAAACATTGAAACCGCTGGATCCTGCCCAGCGCCGCCAACTGGTGGAACTGCTGCGCCGCATCGGCTGAGCCAGATGCGGCGCGCTGTTCCTGTCGTTCAGCGCCCGCGCAATGCGGCCTGCACGCTGGCCAGCAGATCGTCAGCGGAGCTCGCCTTCTGGGCACTGCCGGCGCCACCAAGGACCTGCCCCAGAATGTCAGCGAGACCACCGCCGCCCTGAGACTGGCCACCGCCCAGCATGCCGCCCAGTACATCGCCCAGGCCGCCGCCGGGTGCTGCCTGCCGCGAAGCGGGCGCGGATGCCCCGCCCAAGACCTGGCCCAGGATGTCGCCCAGCCCGCCGCCCTGGCTGCCCTGCGCTGAAGGGGTCGCATGCGGCAGGGAACCACCGCCGAGGACCTGGCCCAGAATGTCACCCAGACCGCCGCCCTGCCCGCCCTGCGGGGCAGGAGCCCCACGCGGAGCTGACCCGCCGCCGCCGAGGACCTGGCCGAGAATGTCGCCCAGCCCGCCGCCGCCCGAGCCCGTCGAGGCCGCAGCACCGCGGCCACCCATCATCTGGCTGACGATGTATGCCGCGATCACTGGCAGCAGCTGCTTGAGAATCGACGAGCTGATGCCTGAACTGGCGGAAAGCTGCTGGGCAACGCCGCGGCTCACGTCCTTTGACCCGAAGATCTGGCCCAGCACCACGTTGCCGGCATCGGTGGGCGAGGTGATTTGGCCGCGCTGTTCGTCCTGCTGCAGGGCGTCGAAGATCGAGCCCAGCCCGTCGCCCGAGCCGGCGCTGCGCTTGAAACCCGCCGCGATGACAGGGGCCAGTGCGGCGACCGCCGCCTCGGTCTGCGCCGGGTCGAGACCGTACTGACGGCCGATTGCTGAAAGATCCATGTGTCCTTGCCCTTCTGTTTGGCGTTGAGCGGGTCCTCAACTTGCCGCTGACTTATACGCAACCTCAGCGTTCCACACTGTAGGGTCACAATCAATTCCATGTATGGCTGGCGGAATTATGGAACCCGGGTCTTGCCCCCCGCGTCTCCGCTCCGGCGGGCAGGGGAATGGCGTGGTGCCCCTATCCGCAGTCATTTCTTTTGATATGATCCCCCTCGGTGTCAGACCGGACCTCGCCTCGCGGGGACACACATAACTGGAGGAAACCATGTCGAAGTCGAAGCTGATCGTGCCTGAAAAGAAGCGCATCACGCGCCGCTCTGCCCTGAAGCTGGCGGGTGCGGGTGCCGCATCCATGTTCGCCGGACCTGGCTTCGTGCGCTATGCGCAGGCGCAGTCCTCCGAGCCGATCCGCATCGGCTTCCAGGTGCACAAGACCGGCATCGGTGCCGCCTATGGCAAGTGGTACGGACAGACGACGGATGCCGCGGTGAAGCTCATCAACGATGCGGGCGGCATCACCGGCCGCCCCGTCGAGATCATCGCCGAGGACGACGCAACGGACCCCGGCCGCGGCGCCGAGGTGGTCGAGAAATTCGCCACCCAGCACAAGTGCGACGTGGCCTTCGGCACGCTGTTCAGCCATGTCGTCATGGGATCCGCCCCGCGCGCGGGCGAATTGAAGCTGCCCTATTACGTCGTTTCCGAGGGCCATCACGTGGCTTCCGGCAAGCTCAACCGCTACACCTTCCAGCCTGGCATCACCGATGTGCGCAGCCAGGTCATCGCCATGGCGCCGTGGATTGCCAAGAACCTCGGCAAGAAGGTTGCGATGATCTTTCCGGACTTCGCCTTCGGCTACGATCACCGTGACTATTTCTCCGCCGCGATCAAGGCGCAGGGCGGCGAGGTCAATGCACTGATCCCCATCCCGCCGACGGAGACGTCCTTCTCACGCTACTTCCCGCAGATCCCGGCGGACACGGAAGTGATCTACCACGTCATGGTAGGCCCCGCCGTGCTGACCTTCGTCAAGGAGCTTGGCGAGTATTACGGATCCAACCATCCGCCGCTGTTCGGCTTCATCGACAGCCTCGAGGCGGTGAGCCTCAAGAGCCCTGGCCTCGAGTTCCTCGAGGGATCGTATTTCTGGGAGGCTTACCCGCGATATGCGGGCGCCAAGCCCACCGAGTTTGACACCTTCTATCGCGGCAAGGTGGGCGTTGACCAGTTTGGCTCCAGCGTTTCGGATCCCGCCGACGTCTCGACCTATTCGCACATGTTCGGCTGCTGGGAGACGCTCTACATCATCAAGCAGGCGATGGAGGCGGCGGGCTACAAGGGGCCGGATGATCGTGCCAAGCTGATCGAGGCCACCGAGGCGATCACCACGATCCCTGAGGGCAACGAGCACCCGCAGGGAGACAAGATCTTCAACGGCAAGCTCCACCAGGCCTTCGGCCACCAGAACATCACGCAGGTAAAGGGCGGCCTGGGTGAGCTTGTCTACCGCACCACGATCGAGGAAGGCCTTTACGACTCGACGGAGGACTATACCAAGATGGCGCTCTGAGCCCGCCATACGCTCACCGTGGCCGGGCGTCGTCCCGGCCATCCTTTTCCCTCGCGCACGGCGTCACTCTTGGCCTTCTTTCCGCATCTTCTGCTCGCCCTCCTCGAAGGTACGGTGGCTGCCGCCGTGCTGGCTTTGTCGGCACTCGGATTGTCGCTGGTCTTCGGCGTCATGCGTGTCGTCAATGTGGCGCATGGTGAGTTCTTCATGCTGGGCGCAATGCTGGCGTGGTGGGTTGCCCAGATGGTGCCGGGCGGGCCTGCCGTGGGCTTCCTCGCCGCGCTGATCGTGGCACCTGTAGCGGTGGGTGCGCTTGCCTTCGTCACCGAGCGGCTGCTGCTGCGGCGCATCAACTATGACCCGGAAGCCACCATCGTCGCCACCATCGGGTTGATGTTCGTGATCCAGCAACTGGCACTCAGTGTCTTCGGCGCCGATGCCAAGGCGGTGTCGGCACCCTTCACCTACAGGATCGCGCTGCCGTGGTTTGGCATCTCCGGCTACAAGCTGTTCGTTGTAGCAGCCTCCATCCTCATCCTGCTCGGCGTCTGGTGGGTTCTGGCGAAGACCAAATGGGGCCTCGTCATGCGCGTCACCCAGTTCGACCGCGAGACAGCCACGGCCTTCGGCATTCCCGTCACGCAGGTCTATTCCGCCGTCTTCGTGGCCGGTGCCGCACTCGTCGCCGTGGCGGCTGTGCTGATCGTGCCGATCCAGCAGGCGCATTACCTGATGGGGCTGGACCCGCTGCTCATGAGCTTCATCGTGGTCATCATTGGTGGGTTGGGCTCGATCAAGGGAAGCGTCATCGCCGCCGTCATCATCGGGTTGGCGGATGGCGTGATCTCGATGTTCTTCTCGCCCACGTTGGCCTCCATCATCGCAACGCTCGCGGTGGCGCTGGTGCTGGTGTTCCGGCCGCAGGGCCTGTTCGGAGTACCGGTTCGATGACGGCGCGCATCCTGTTGCTGCATGGCGCGGTGATCCTGGCGCTGTTCCTCCTCCAGTTCGTGGCGAGCGACTATGCGGTGCTGACCGTCACTCGCATCATGGTGCTGGCGATCTATGCGTTGGGCTACAACATCCTGTTCGGTTATGCGGGGTTGCTGAGCCTTGGGCACGCGATGTTCTTCGCAACCGGGCTCTATGCGGCTGCCCTTGGCGTGACTCGGTTGGGGCTGGCAGTGCCGGAGGCCTTCCTGTTCGCGGTCGTCTGCGGGGTCGTTGTCTCCGTCGTCATCGGTTTCATCGCACTCAGGGCAACCGGCGTGGCCTTCATGATTGTGACGCTGATGTTTTCGCAGGCCGCCTTCCTCACCGTCCTCTACTTCGGCGATATCACGCGCGGCGACGAGGGCATCGTCATCAAGGATGATCAGCGCACGTTCTCGCTTTTCGGTAGCACCGTGAACCTCGCTGATCCCATTCTGCGCTACAATATCGCGCTGGCCTTTCTGGCAGTGGCCATCGTGCTGTGCCTGATCGTCGTGCGCTCGAAGATCGGGCACGTGCTGGTGGCGATCCGCGAGAACGAGAACCGCACGGCCATGCTGGGCTATGACGTGAAGCGCTACAAGCTGATCGCCTTCGTGCTGTCGGGCAGCTTCGCGGCCTTCTCGGGCGCAGCCTATGCGCTGCTGTTTGCCTATGCCGGTTCGACGCTGGCCTCGATCCAGTATTCCATCAACCCGCTGCTGTGGACGCTGCTGGGAGGAGCTGCCACCGTGCTGGGCCCGGTGCTGGGAACCGCCCTGATGTTCCTGCTGGTCGACTTCGCCTCCGGCTTCACCTCGGCAAGCCTCTTGTTCGTGGGCGTGGTGCTGATCTTGCTGGTGTTGTTTTTCCCCAAGGGAATTCTGGGAACCATACGTCAGCGCTGGTTGCGGTGGCTGCCATGACGGTGCTGCTCGAAACGCGCGGGCTGTCGAAGAGCTTCGGCGGGCTCAAGGCGGTGAGCGACGTGAACTTTGCCATCGAGAAGGGCGAGGTGCGCGCGGTGATCGGGCCCAACGGCGCGGGCAAGACCACCTTCGTGAGCCTGATCTCGGGGCGTATCGCGCCAAGCGCGGGAACGATCCTGTTCGAGGGCGCGGACGTCACCGCGCTTCCCGCCTTCCGGCGCGTGCAGAAGGGCATCGCCTATACCTTCCAGATCACCTCGATCTACGCCAACCTCTCGGTGGCCGAGAACGTGGCGCTGGCCGCGCACGAGCCCGGTGGCCGGTCTAGCCTCGAACCGCTGGAACGGGTTGGCCTCGCTGATCGCGCATCGCAGATCGCTGGCACGCTGGCTTATGGCCACCAACGCCTGCTGGAAGTGGCCATGGGGTTGGCACTGAAGCCGAAGCTGCTGATACTCGATGAACCGACGCAGGGGCTCTCCGACGCCGAGATCGATAACTTCATCGCGCTGGTGCGCGAGGTGGCGAAGGATGCAACCGTGCTGCTGATCGAGCACAACATGCCGCTGGTGATGCAACTCGCCCACCGCATAACCGTGCTGGACCGGGGCGCGATCCTTGCCGAGGGAACGCCCGAGGACATCCGCGCCAACGCCGCCGTTCAGGCCGCCTATCTGGGAAGTGGCTGATGTTCGAGATGCGCACGGTCGATTGTTTTTATGGGGCGGCGCAAGTGCTGCGTTCCTTTTCGCTCAAGGCTGAAAAGGGCGAGATCCTGTGCCTGCTGGGGCGCAATGGTGCGGGCAAGACCACGGCGCTGAAGGCCATTATGGGTCTCGTGCCGGCGCGCGCTGGAACGATCACGCTCGACGGCGCTGAACTTTCGAAGCTGCCTGCCCATGAAGTGCCGCGCCATGGCGTTGGCTATGTGCCGCAGGGGCGGCGGCTGTTTTCCGACCTGACCGTGATGGAGAACCTGAAGGTCGGGCTCATGACCCGCAACTCCGGGCCAGAGGTTCTTCAGCATGTGCTTGCTCTTTTTCCGCTGCTCAAGGACCGCCTCAGCCAGCGCGCCGGCACCATGAGCGGCGGCGAGCAGCAGATGCTGGCCATGGCACGCGCGCTCTGCATTTCACCAAAGCTGCTGCTGCTCGATGAGCCGACCGAGGGCCTGATGCCGGCGATGATCGCGCGCATTCGCCAGTCGGTGCTGGACCTGAAGGAACATGGCGTGACGACGCTGCTTGTCGAGCAGCGCGTCGATGCGGTGCTGCCCGTTGCCGACCGCGTGGCCTTCGTTGAGAACGGCCGGGTGACGGGGCTTGAGAGTGCCGCGGACCTTGCCAAGGACCGCGCGCTGATCGACCGCTACGTGGGAATCTGAGCATGACGCGGCTGGCAATCGCCTTCGCCGCCCTTTGCCTGCTGGCGGCACCGGCTTTCGCGCATGCCGCGGGCCGCGGATTCGTGATGCTGCTGCCGACAGGCTGGGTGATCGCGGGTGGCGCGCTGGCGGTGCTTGCCTCATTCGCCGCCGTGTCGTTGCTGCCGCGGCTGGCGATGAAGGCACCCGCGCTGCCACAGCCGCTTTCGCCTGTTGTTGCGCAGTCGCTTAGCCTCGTCTCGGCGATCATCCTCGCGACACTCATCTTGCTGGGCTTCATTGGACCACGTGACCCGGTCGAGAACCTTCTGCCACTGGCCATCTGGACGCTGTGGTGGGTGGCAATCGTGATGCTGCACCCGCTGTTCGGAAACCTGTGGGAGGCGATCAATCCCTTCACCGGGCTGCGTGCGCTGGTGACCGGCCGCTTCGGACGCGCGGAAGGTGGACCACCGTTGCGCTATCCGGCCTGGGCGTCCTACTGGCCTGCGGTAATGATCTTCTTCGGCTTCGCGTGGTTCCAGCTGGTCTATCCGGCACCGGAAGACCCCGCGATCCTGGCGGTGGCGGTGCTGGTCTATCTCGGTGTCAGTTTCGCGGGCGTGCTGGCCTTCGGGGTGAAGGACTGGCTGGGCAAGGCTGATCCCTTTGCGGTGTTCCTCGCACAGCTTGGCGCCGCCGCTCCACTGGGGCGTGGCGGTCTGCGCTGGCCGGGTGCCGGGTTGCTGTCGCTGCCGGTGCTGCCGGTGAGCGGCGTGATCTTCGTGCTGCTGACTCTGGGGACGATCACCTTCGACGGCTTCGCCAATACCTTCGTGTGGCTGTCTGTGATCGGCATCAACCCGCTGGACTTCCCTGGCCGCACACCAGTGATGGCTGCGAACACGCTTGGCATCCTGCTGGTGAGCGGGGCGCTGGCGGCCGGCTTCTTTGTGTCGGTCTGGGCCGGTTGGATGTGGGCCGGAAGGCCGGACTCCCTCGCGCGACTGTATGGGCGGCTCGTTTATTCGCTGATCCCCATCTCCATTGCCTATCACTTCGCGCATTACCTGAGCGACACGCTGGTAAAGTCGCAATACCTGCTGCTGGCGCTGAACGACCCGCTGCAGACGGATGCCGACCTGCTCGGCATCGGCCATGCGCATGTGATGACGTCGTTCCAGAGCACTGCATCCGGCGCATTGGCGATTTACGCGGCGCAAACATCAGCGTTGGTGATCGGTCACGTGATCGGCGTGGCCGTGGCGCATTCGATGGCGGTGGAGGAGGGCTTGGCGCCCGGCCGCGTGATGAAGCTGGAGCTGCCGCTGGCATTGTGCATGGTGGCCTATACGGGCTTCGGGCTGTGGCTGCTTGGTGCGCCAGCGATTTCCTAGAGCTGCGATTCAATCGGCAGCCACGAGATGAACCAGGCGGGCAGGTGTCGCATCAGCGTCGCTTCGGGCTCGGAAGCATGCGCGAGGTCGAGCCCGTTCTTGCGCTCGGTCCAGACGAGGCGACCGTGGAGGAGCGAGAGAGAGTAGCTGAAGTCCTGCTGCATCTGCGCCTCGAGGGCGGATCTCAGTTGCTGAACGCTGCGGGGGCAGCAGAAGAGCAGCCCCATCTCGGTGTTGATCGAGGCCGACCGCGGGTCGAGGTTGAAGGAGCCCACGAAGCCCTGCGCATCGTCGATGAGGAAGGCCTTGGTGTGAAGGCTGGCGGTGCGCGAGCCGAACAGCGAGGCACGGCGACGCTTGGGCTCCGGTTTCATCTCATGAAGCTGAACGCCCGCCGCGAGCAGGGCATGCCGGTAGCGTGCATACGCGCCGTGAACGGCGATCACGTCGGTTGCCGCCAGCGAATTGGTGAGGATGCGGATCCGGGCGCCCGCTGCGGCGAGACCGGCCAGCGTGCGCGCACCCGCCGTGCCGGGAATGAAATAGGGAGAGCTGACGAGCAGGCTATCCTTCGTTGCGGCGATGAGTGCGTTGATACGCGCGCCCATCCAGCCCTCGCGTGACTGGCCTGCCGCCTTTTCCGGCGGGTCGGCCATCACCTCAACGCCCTTTGACCATTGCAGCAACTGCGGGTTGGCGAAGTCCGGTGCCTTGGAATGACTGTTCACATGGCTGAGCAGGGCTGCCGCGCGCTCCGATGCCGCATGAGCTTCAAGACGCGCCACCAACCGGGTGAAGCGCGGGCGGCGCAGACGGCGGAGCTTGTGTAAGCTGCGGATAGGCAGCGCCGGCTGGCTGTTCCAGTAGCGGTCGAAATTGGCCTGCGCCTTATCAAGGCAGTCGCCCACGGCCAGAACGTCGATGTCATGGAAGTTCGTCTCGGCCGAGGCATCAAAGTACTCATCCCCGATGTTCCGGCCACCGGCAATCAGTACCCGCCCGTCGGCCAGCCAGCACTTGTTGTGCATGCGCCGCGTGGCGGTGAAATACTTGAAGCACAGTTCGAGGCCGCGGCGGAACGTGTTGGTGCGGCTGCGGCTGGGGTTGAACAGTCGCACCTCGATGTTGGGGTGGCTGTCCAACGCCAGCAGCGAGGGGTCGAAGCCGAAGGAATTGATGTCGTCCAGCAGCAGACGTACCCGCACGCCACGTTCCGCCGCCGCCACCACGTCGCGCATCAGGAGTTGGCCAGAGAGATCGCTCTTCCAGAAATAATACTGCAGGTCGAGGCTGCGTCCCGCCAGGCGGGCGGTTTCAAGCCTGGCGCGGAAGGCGGCAAGGCTGGAAGCGAGCAGCATCAACCCGCTTTCCGCCGGGTGTTCCGCCATCAGAGGGGCGATGGCGCGGTCAAGCGGCGTCTGGTCCGGCTGGACGGGGAGCGACAGCGTTGGAGCCCCAGTTCGGCGCTGCGCCACGCGGCCGAAGGCGTTGATGGCGGCAAGGGCGAGTATGACCAGAGTCGCAGCGACGACGGCCAGCAGAGCCCATATCTGGAAAGTAAGATGCAATCTTCAGCCCGTCATGTTAGCGCCTAGAACACTCTTGAACCTGCGCGCCCAACTGGGCACCTTGTCATGCCGGACAACACGAGTCATCCGGGGTTGAGCAAGGCCCGGACGGCGAGGATGAATGCACGATGAAACATATCGTTCCCGCTCTGCGCCGGAACCTCACCCGGGGGGCCGGGCGGGAACCGGCGCCCGTTGGCCAGAAACGCCCCACCCATGACGGCCACGACCCTGCACTGACCATCTCGGTCGCCTCCTACAACGTTCACAAATGCGTTGGCGTCGACGGCGTGTTTGACCCCGGGCGCATTCTCAACGTGGTGCTGGAACTGGACGCCGACATTGTGGCACTGCAGGAGGCCGACCAGCGCTTTGGCAGCCGCAGGGGCCTTCTCGACCTCAAGGCACTCTACGAGAAGGGCGGCTACCGCTCGGTGCTGGACCAGGGCTCGCGCAGGCTTAGCCACGGCTGGCATGGCAACGTAATCCTCTATCGCGAGGGAAGCGGCAAGGTCGGCAACGTCCACAGGATAACTCTGCCCGGCTTTGAGCCGCGCGGCGCGGTGCTGGTGGACTTTGATTTCGCGGACCTGCCGCTGCGCATCATCGGCGCCCATCTCGGTCTTCTGAAGTCGTCCCGCGCGCGGCAGGCGGAGGCCATCCTCAATGCCGCGCATCCGGTGGGTGACCGGGCGGTGATCCTGCTCGGCGATACCAACGAGTGGCGCACCGGCGGGCGCTCGGCACTGAAGCCCTTCGACCCACACCTGAGCGACGTCGACATGACGATCGCGAGCTTCCCCTCGCGCTTTCCGCTGTGGCCCCTGGATCGCGTGCTCACCAACAAGCACGTGACCGTCTACGAAATGCAGGCGGTGGAGACCGAACTTTCGCGCGTCGCCTCCGACCACCTGCCGGTGAAGGCGGTGATCGGCGTGACGCGCGGACTTGCCGCCTCAGGCGAATAGGACACGCGCTGCACGGATGGGAATCGACCTCGTCATCTTCGATTGCGACGGCGTGCTGGTGGACAGCGAGATGCTGAGTGCCGGCGTGCTGATGGGCATGATGACGGAGGAGGGCTTCCCGCTGTCCGAGGAGGCGTTTCGCAGCGACTTCCTCGGCCGCAGCTTCGCCGCGGCGGCGCTGCGTGCCCGGGAGCGCTTCGGGCGGCCGCTGCCGGATGATTTCGAAAGCCGCTACCGTGACCGTCTCTTTGCCATGCTGGAGGCGGAGCTCAGGCCTATGCCTGGCGTTGCCGATGTTCTGGCGGGTCTGCAGGTTCCGTTCTGCCTGGCTACGAGTTCCAGCCCGCGGCGGCTGGCGCTGTCGCTGCGGACGACCGGGCTGACGCGGTTCTTCGAGGAGCACTGCTTCACCGCCTCCGAGGTGCAGCGTGGAAAGCCGGCGCCCGATCTCTTCCTGCACGCCGCGGCGAAGATGGGGGCAGTCCCGGCGCGTTGCCTCGTTATCGAGGATAGCGAATTGGGCGTCAGGGCGGGGCTGGCGGCCGGCATGCAGGTCTGGCACTTTACCGGTGGCTGCCATGTGCAGGCCGGCTACCGTCTGCCGCCCGAGCTGGCGCCCCGCCGCGCCGTGGCGGACATGGCCGGCCTGGGGGCCGCCTTCCGCGAATTGGGGCTTTCCTCTTCGCCCCTCTCACCTTAGTTGTGGGGTGTGAAAGGTGTTGGAATGACCCGGAAATCGGACGCGGACAGCGACAGGCTTGACGATGCGGCGCGCGCCGGCTGGCTCTACTATATCGCCGGCAACACACA
>JBEARP010000186.1:0-3521 GCA_041163105.1 Pseudomonadota bacterium | reverse complement strand
GCTTCCGCCGGCGCAGCTGCAGCGGCTCTCGGGCTTCGGCTGGGCCATCGGCTATCTGGGCGGGGCCTTCGCAATCGTCATCCTGCTGTGGCTGATGGCGGGCCAGGCGCAATCGCCGGCGCTGATCGAGACCTGCTTCGGCGTGCTGGCCATCGTCAGCGCGGTGTTTTTCCTCGTCGTGCTCACGGCGATGCGCCGCGCGGGCTTCGCCGCGATGGGCCAGAAGCCCGGCGGTCCGCACCTTGCGGGTCTCGGCAGCGTGCTCCGGCAATGGCGGCGGCATGGCGAGCTGCACCGGCTGCTGCTCGGCACCATGCTGGTGCATCTCGGAGTGTCGGTGGTCGTCACCTTCACGGCGCCCATCCTCGCCACGCGCTTCGGGCAGACACTGCCGGACCTGTTGTGGCTCTTGTTGCTGCTGCATGTGATTTCCGTTCCCTCGACCATCGGCTGGAACCTGTTGATGACCAATTGGTCGCGTCTTGCGCCGATGGCTCTGCTGCTGTCCGCCTGGGGCGTCGTTCTGCTGCTCATGGCGTTCGGCTCCGGGCGCTGGATGCCGGTTGTCACCGTGGCGGTGATCGGCTGTTGCGTGGGTGCCACCGCCTCCGCCCTGCGCGCCTTCCTGGCTGAAGCCGTGCCGCCGGGCAGCGCACCGGCCTTTTTTGCACTCGCCATCGTGGCCGGCCGCGTGGCCGCCGCGCTGGGCCCGGCACTCTTCGCGCTGGTCACCACGCTGCGCAGCGAGCAGGCCGCGCTGATGGTAACCCTCTGTCTGCTGCTGGCCGGAGCTGTGCTCGTCCTCTTGCACGTGGCGCGAGAGAAGCTTCCGCTGCAACGCGCGTTGGGCGTCGACGTCAGCTGAGGCGCTGCGGGCGCGCCGAGTTTCGCGATGTAACGCTGCCAGACCGACTCCCAGCAGGCCACGTCGCCCCGTTCACTGGCCGCCATGAGAATGCGACACACCATAATGACGAGCGGCTTCGGCGGTTGGCGTCGGGGGCAGGCTGCGATAGCTTTCACGCCGCCACCACAGGAGAACGCCCCAATGCGTCGACGTCTTTGTCTATCGCTCCTCATGCTCGGCCTGCTGGCCGTGCCTGCCGCCGCACATCAGGACGCTTTGGCCGGCGTTGACTGGGTTCTCGCCGGTGAGACCGGCCAACGCGCGCCCTTCCTGCGCTTCCAGGCGGGGCGGGTCGCCGGACTCGGGGGCTGCAACCGCTTCGGGGGAACTTATGCTCACAAGGGCGAGCGGCTGAGCTTCTCGCCGCTTGCCGCCACGCGCATGGCCTGCCCCGGCGAGGTCATGAAGGCGGAACAGGCCTTCTTCGACATGCTCGCCAAGGTGAAGGGCATGAAGCTTTCAGGAGAAGCACTGGAACTGCTGGATGGCGATGGCAGGGCGCTAGCACGGTTCGACAAGCGCTTGGAGCAGTAGGGCGGCGGGCTGTGCCCGGCCGCAGGATGGCGAGATGCGGCAATTATTCCTCTATCGGCGAATCCTATCTATTGACTTTAATCCTAGTACATGCTATGTCCAGTAGTTCGTGCCTGCTGCTGATTGACATTGTGAAAAAACTCAAAGGATTCCAACGCCCGAAATGCGTCCGGATTCGGCTGAGAGGGCGCGGGCCCTCATCCGGCCTTCGGCCACCTTCTCCCATCCTGCGGACGGGAGAAGGGGATGATGCGCGATGCCGGATCAGACGTCGGCGTAGCTCGTCGTCTCCGCAGCGCCGCCGGGGTGAGTGACGGCGCCGTTGACGGCGGGGCCGACCTGCTGGGCGTATTTCCAGATGGTGCCGGAATTGTAGCCATGGGCGCGCGGGGCCCAGGACTTGCGGCGTTCGGCGAATTCGGCCTCCGACACGTTGCAGGAAAGCGTGCCCTCCACCGCGTCGATAGTGATGATGTCGCCGTCCTTCAGCAGGCCGATGGGGCCGCCCAGCTGTGCCTCGGGGCCGACATGGCCGATGCAGAAGCCGCGCGTGGCGCCGGAGAAGCGGCCATCGGTGATGAGCGCCACCTTGTCACCCATGCCCTGGCCATAGAGGGCCGCCGTGGTCGACAGCATCTCGCGCATGCCCGGGCCGCCGCGCGGGCCCTCGTAGCGGATGACCAGCACCTCGCCTTCCTTGTACTGCTTCTTCGACACCGCCTCGAAGCAGGACTCCTCGTTGTCGAAGCAGCGGGCCGGGCCGGAGAAGACAAGGTTCTTCATGCCCGCCACCTTCACGATGGCGCCTTCGGGGGCGAGATTGCCCTTCAGCCCCACCACGCCGCCCGTGACGGTGAAGGGGTTGTTGGCGGGGCGGATCACGTCCTGGTCCGGGTTCCATTTCACGCTTTCCATGTTCTCCGCCATGGTGCGGCCCGTCACCGTCATGCAGTCGCCATGCAGGAAGCCGTGTTCCAGCAGCGTCTTCATGAGCAGTGGAATGCCGCCGACCTCGAACAGGTCCTTCGCCACATAGCGCCCGCCGGGCTTGAGGTCGGCAATGTAGGGCGTGCGCTTGAAGATCTCGGCGACGTCGAAGAGGTCGAACGCGATCCCTGCCTCATGCGCCATGGCGGGCAAATGAAGTGCGGCATTGGTGGAGCCGCCCGAGGCCGCCACGACGGTGGCCGCATTCTCCAGCGCCTTCCTCGTTACGATGTCGCGCGGGCGGATGTTCTTGGCGATGAGCTCCATCACCTTCTCGCCTGCCGTGAAGCAGAAGGTGTCGCGGATCTCATAGGGAGCCGGCGCGCCGCAGGAATAGGGAAGGGCGAGGCCGATTGCCTCGGCCACCGTGGCCATGGTGTTGGCGGTGAACTGCGCGCCGCAGGAGCCGGCCGAGGGACAGGCCTTCTGTTCGAGCTCGAGAAGGTCGTCGTCCGACATGGCGCCGACTGAGTGCTTGCCCACGGCCTCGAACACGTCCTGCACGGTGACGGGCCGGCCCTTGAAGGTGCCGGGCAGGATCGATCCGCCATAGATGAAGACCGAGGGCACGTTGAGGCGCAGCATGGACATCATCATGCCTGGCAGCGACTTGTCGCAGCCGGCGAGGCCGACGAGCCCGTCATAGCAGTGGCCGCGCATGGTGAGCTCGACCGAATCGGCGATCACCTCGCGCGAGACAAGCGATGCCTTCATGCCCTGGTGGCCCATGGCGATGCCATCGGTGACCGTGATGGTGCAGAACTCGCGCGGCGTGCCGTGGGCGGAGGCGACCCCCTTCTTCACCGCCTGGGCCTGGCGCATCAGCGCGATGTTGCAGGGGGCGGCCTCGTTCCAGCAGGAGGCGACGCCGACGAAGGGCTGGGCGATCTGTTCGGGCGTCATGCCCATTGCGTAGTAATACGACCGATGCGGCGCGCGCGACGGGCCGACACTCACGTGGCGGCTGGGCAGTTTCGACTTGTCGAAGGTGGGCTTGTCCATTCTCGTTCCTCCCAAGGTGGGGATCTTATGCGAGGCGGGAGGGGCGGCAAGGTGGCACGTGTTGACATTTGCGGCATCACCACGGGCCTGC
>JBEARP010000185.1:0-6183 GCA_041163105.1 Pseudomonadota bacterium | reverse complement strand
GAGGGTCGTAATGCCCCCGGGTCTCCTCCTCGGCCCCCGGGAGTGAGGCTTACGTTGAACCCCACCCGCAGGCCTGCCCTCCACCCCGCCCGAGCTCACCGTCATGAGCAGGACCCCGATTGGGGGGAGTGATAGGAGACATGGCATATAATAGGATAAAAGTCAAGCCAATTTTGTATCTGTACGCGAAATTTGCCTTCTCCCGGCGGAGGACGCCGTCCGCGCATGGGCGGGAAGCGGGATCCCGGCATTCGCCCGGATGGCGGCAACAAACAGTGCCTGCGCCGGGACACCCTCAACATCAGAAAGATGAGCGAAGACACCACATGTGCGGCGCCTCTTTGGACCTATCAATGTTGCTGCATATCGCGCGGGCGGTAGCTCTTGCGGCGGCTGTCGTAACCCTGGAAATACTCGCGTACTTGCGGGTGGCGTACGGGTTCGCCGGTGTCGTCAACCAGCAGGTTCTGTTCGGAAACATAGGCGACGTACTCCGTCTCCGCGTTCTCGGCGAGCAGGTGGTAAAACGGCTGGTCCTTGCGGGGGCGGATTTCCTCGGGGATGGAGTTCCACCACTCCTCCGTGTTGTTGAACACGGGATCCACGTCGAAGATGACGCCACGGAATGAGAACAGCCGGTGGCGTACGACCTGGCCAATACCAAACTTAGCGGAGGAAGCGTTGTCCATAACCATTGCTTGCCAAGGTTGGCGGGGGAAGGCAAGAGGCAGAGGGGTTTTCCGGAGTCCGCTGCTTCCAAATGTCCGACATCCTCAATCTGGCCATGCCGTTCTTCGGGCTGATCCTGCTCGGGGTTTTTGCCGCCCGGCGCTGGCACGGAGGTGAGCAGGGGCTGGCCTGGCTCAACATTTTTCTCGTCTATTTTGCGCTTCCTGCCCTGATCTTCCTGGTGGTTTCGCAAGCTCCGTTCGAGGAGCTGGTGAACTGGCCCTTCGTCACTGCCACCACTTCGGTGACGCTCGCCGCCTTCCTGACCGTAATGGTGCTGTCACGGCTTCTGTTCGGGACCGAATTCAGAACGGCGGTTCTGCAGGGCACGTCTGGGAGCTATGGCAATGTGGGATACATGGGGCTGCCGCTGGCGGTGGCGTTTTTCGGGCCTCAGGCGGCGGTTCCGGCGGCATTGGTGTTCTGTTTCGATTGCGCCCTGCAATTCGTGCTGACGGCATTTCTCGTGACGCTGGCCAATGAGCGCGAGGAGGAGGCGCATTGGGGCGCCGTGGCATGGCGGATCGCGAAACAGGTGGGCACGCATCCTTTCATCATCGCCACGGTGCTGGGCATTATCGGATCGGCGATCCACTTCAAGGCGCCGGGTGCATTGGGAACCATTCTAGAGATGTTGATGAAGTCGGCAGGGCCAACCGCGCTGTTCGCGCTGGGAGTTACCGTGGGCATGCGGCGCTTTGCCGGCGTTGGGCCGGCACTGGTGCTGGTGTCTGGCATGAAGGTCATCGTGCAGCCGGTGCTGGCCTTCATCGTGGTGGGCATGGTGCCTGGGACGCCGCCCCTGTGGCTGCATGTGGCGGTGATGATGGCCGCACTGCCGACGGCGTCCAACGCCTTCATTCTGGCGAGCCAGTACAAGTCCTACGTGGAAGGCGCCTCGACGGCGGTCATCGTGACGACGGCGCTGTCGGCCATCATCATTCCAGGTCTGATCTACGCGATCAATTCGGGTGCGGTTCCCTGAAGCGGGCGCATGACGCGCGGCAAGTTGGATGATGGTGCGAGCCCATATTGCATGACGGCGCGGCGCAGCGGCCCGAACTGCGACAGCAGCGCCATGCCAGCAGCGCGGCCTGTTTCCATTGCCAAGTACCCTGACAGCAGCGAGCGATTCATCAGGTCGATCACCTGCTGGCGGGGCTGCACGTCGCGGCGGCGGCGGGCGTCATAGTCCGCCAGGATGCCCCTGTTGCCGGGATCGTCCTCGCCCTCCATCAGGTCGGCCGCCTGTGCTGCATCCCGCAGTGACATGTTGAGGCCTTGTGCGCCGATGGGCGGCACCACGTGGGCGGCCTCGCCGACGAGGATGATGCGGTTCTTCGCGAAGTCACGCGCCACCAGACCCTGCATGGGGAAGAGCCGGCGCGGGCCAACGTTGGAGATGAGCCCCAACTCGCCATGGGTGCCGATCTGGATCTCGGCGGCGATTTCGCGGTCGGAGAGAGCGAGGAGCTCGGCGGCGCGGGCGGGGCGCTCCATCCACACCAGAGCCGAGCGATTGCCCGGCATCGGCACGGTGGTGAAGGGGCCGGCGGTCTTGTGATGCTCGGTGGAGATCCCGTCATGCGGGCCCGAGTGATCAAACCGCGTTGCCAGTGCCGTCTGGTCGTAGCTCCAGCGGTTGGTTCTGATTCCGGCGGCATCACGCAGCAGCGAGTTGCGGCCATCGGCGGCGAGCGCCACGCGCGCGGTGAGGCGCTGGCCATCCGTGGTGGTGACGGAGACGGAGTCTGGGGCGGTTTGAACGGCAGCGGCATCCGAACCGGTGAATGCCACGCCCAATTCATGCGCACGGGCAAAGAGGGCGGGGATCAGGATGCCGAGCGGGAAGTTCCAGCCGAAAGCTTCCTCGCCCAGTTCCGCCGGATCGAAGGTGATGGTCGGAGCCTTGAACAGCGATCCCGTGTCATCCACCAGGCGCAACTTGCGCAGCGGCTGGGTGGCCTGTTTCATGTGGCCCGGCCACAGGCCCAGATGCATGAGGAGGCGGATCGACGGCTGCATGAGAGCCACCGTGCGCGGGTCCGTGGCGTCGCCCTGTTCCTTTGCCACCAAGGCAACGCGGCGGCCGTCCAGTGCCAGCAGGCACGCCGCCGAGAGGCCGGCTGGGCCAGCCCCGGTCACGATGACATCGATATCGCTCATGGCGTGAAATTGGGCTTCTGAAGAGGAGTGCGCAAGGTCGCTCTTGCCGCAGCTATTTCGCGACCAGGGCTGTTTTTTTCATGCTCTCTCGGCCGGAGAAATGCTCATGCCAGTGGCCGAGCCTCGGGTGGCCGCTCCGCCAGTGGAGGTCAGGCAGACGAAAATCGATGTAGGCCAGCGTGACGGCAACAGCGATGGCGCCCGCGTTGACGTCCTGCAGAAGGTCCAGCCAGTTGGACTCGAGCTCGTCGAAGCTTGCATGGAGGCGGGTTTCGGTACGCGCCATCCAGTCTTCCCACTGCAGGCCCTTGGGGCGCATGGCGGTTTCATAGCGATAGGCAACAGCGGAATCTGCCAGGCCCTGGCCAAGCGCCTGCAAGGTGAGCACGCGGAAGCGCTTGGCGGGTTCATGCGGGATGAGGTTGGTGTTGCCCGCCACATGGGCGAGATATTCGATGATGACGCGCGAGTCATAAACGCCATGACCGTGGTCGGTCTCAAGCACCGGGATCTTGCCGATGGGCGAGAGGCTGGCGAGTTTCGCGTTGACCTCGGTGGGCTTCACCGGTTCCACGATGTGCTGCACCTTGTCGCCTAGGCCCACCTCATGGGCGGCGACGACGGTCATGCGGACGAAGGGGGAAATCACGTCGCCGTAGATCTTCATGGGGCAGCACTCCTCAAAGGCTTGATGTGGCCTGAGGTTAGGCGAAGTTCCCGCCGCATCCAAGGGGCGGCGGGACGTTCTCAGTACTTGCGGAGAAGACCGATCAGGCGGCCCTGCACGCGCACCCGGTCCGGGCCGAAGATGCGCGTCTCGTAGGTCGGGTTGGCGGCTTCAAGCGCCACGGAGTCGCCCTTCCGGCGCAGGCGCTTCAGGGTTGCCTCCTCATCGTCGACGAGAGCCACGATGATGTCGCCGTTGTGCGCCGTGTCGCCCTTGCGGATGATGACCGTGTCACCGTCGAAGATGCCGGCTTCGATCATCGAATCTCCCTTCACCTCGAGTGCGAAATGCTCGCCGCCTGACAGCATTTCCGGCGGTACGGTGATGTTGGCGGTGTGATCCTGGATGGCCGAGATCGGAACACCCGCGGCGATCCGCCCCATCATCGGCACAACCGCGGCGCGGGGCGCGCCGTCAATTGTGGCGGTGACAGGCTTTACCCGACCCAGGTTGCCCTGGATGACGTTGGGCGTGAAGCCTCCGGCTTTCTTCTGGGTGAGGCTGGGAGAATGGGCATCCGGCAGTTTCAGCACCTCCAGCGCGCGCGCCCGGTTGGGCATGCGGCGCAGGAAGCCGCGTTCCTCAAGCGCCACGATCAGGCGGTGGACGCCGGACTTGGACTGAAGGTTGAGTGCTTCCTTCATTTCCTCGAAGGAGGGTGGTACGCCTTCTTCCTTCAACCGTTCATTGATGAACAGGAGGAGTTCGAGTTGCTTCCGCGTCAACATGGGCCGGTTCTCTCGATGTTCGTTTTGGTTCGTGATCCGGAATCGGAACAAATCCAAAACAACTGTATCCGTACCCGTTTAGTTCTTCAAGTGTTTACTTTCCGTAACTGTTCAGAAGTCCAGACGTAAGATTTTTACAACGTCACCCTGGCCTGCCACTTTCGCTTTGGGAGGCCGGACGATGAGCGCCTGGGCCTCGCGAAAAGTACGCTGCATCGAGGAATCCTGCTTTGCGAAGGGGGTGACGGTGCGGGTGCCGTCCGGGGCCTCGACGAGCGTGGCACGGACATAGTCCTGCCGGCTGTCGTTCTCCTTCATTGACGCTCCGAGCCTTGCCTCGACCAGATCGTCGCCTGCTGGAAAGCCAAGAAGTGCGTCGATGAGGGGCTTCAGGAACAGCCGTGCGCAGACGAGGGCGGAGACCGGATTGCCCGGCAGGCCCAGCACATGCTGGCCCTTGCGGCGGCCATACATGAAAGGCTTTCCGGGCCGCATGGCGATCTTCCAGAAGTCGATGGAGACGCCGGAATTCTTGAGCGCTTCCTGCACGTAGTCGTGGTCGCCAACAGACGCCCCGCCAGTGGTGACGAGGATGTCGGCCTTCGATGCTTTGCGAATGGCGCGCTCGGTGGCTTTGAGATTGTCTGCCACGATGCCGAGATTCACCACTGTCGCGCCGAGGTGCTGGGCCATGGCGGCCAGCGCATGGCTGTTGGAGGAGACGATCTGGTCCGCACGCGGCGTGCCGCCGGGCAGCACCAGCTCATCCCCGGTGGCGATCAGCGCCACAACCGGGCGGCGGCGCACCGCGAGCTTGGGCGCATTGGCGGCAGCCGCAAGCCCGATGTCGCGTGCGCCGAGCGTGAGACCCGCTGTCAACAGTGGGTCGCCCTTGCGGAAGTCAAGACCGGCAAAGCGGATGTTCTGCTCGGGTTTTGCGGTTTGCAGGACAGTAACCGCTCTCCCGCTGGCTAAGGTGTTCTCCTGGATGACGACGGCGTCGGCACCCTTCGGCACCGGCGCACCTGTGAAGATACGCACGCAGTCGCCGCGTTTCAGCCGGCCCTTGAAGCCGTGGCCGGCGGCGGACAGGCCGATCAGCCGGAGCGTGGCGGGCGGATGGGCGACATCTGCTGCGATCACTGCATAACCGTCCATGGCGGAGGCGTCGAATGGGGGCTGGTTGCGGACCGCCTTGAGCGGCTTTGCCAGGACGCGGCCAAGCGCTTGTTCCAGCGTCACCGCTTCGGCAGGCAATGGCTTCACATTCTTCAGGATGCGGGCGCGGGCCTCTTCGACGGGGATCAGGGCCATGGCGTCACTCCGCGGTGAAAGTTCCGGATTTTCCGCCCGACTTTTCGACGAGGCGGAGGTTGGTGATCTTCATGCCGCGGTCCACCGCCTTGCACATGTCATACAGCGTCAGGCAGGCGACGGAGCAGGCGGTGAGTGCCTCCATCTCGACGCCGGTCTTCCCCTCGACCTTGACGGTGGCCGTGACCTCGATGGAGGAGGCCGCTGTGTCGGGCGCGAAATCCACCGTGACCTTGGTGATCATCAGCGGGTGGCAGAGCGGGATCAGGTCATGGGTCTTCTTGGCCGCCATGACGCCGGCGATGCGGGCGGTGGCGATGACGTCACCCTTCTTGGCCTTGCCCTCGAGGATGAGCGTCAGGGTGGCGGGCAGCATCTCGACCACGGCCTTTGCGGTAGCGCTGCGGTTAGTGATGCTCTTGTCCGACACGTCCACCATGTGGGCGTTGCCTTCAGCGTCGAGGTGGGTGAGGCGGCTCATGGTCTGGTCAATATTCCACGTGTTGCCATTGTGACATC
>JBEARP010000184.1:0-4298 GCA_041163105.1 Pseudomonadota bacterium | reverse complement strand
CCAATCCGGACTTTGCCGAGGCTTGGAACAAGCGCGCCACGCTCTATTTCATGATGAAGAAGTACGATGACGCGCTGAGCGACATCGCCAAGGTGCTGGACCTCGAGCCCCGGCATTTCGGGGCACTGGCCGGCAAGGGCATGATCCTCGAACGCCAGAAGAACTTCTCCGCCGCCCGCGAAGCCTATGAAGATGCGCTGGCGGTGAACCCGACACTGGAAGACGTCAAGGCGGCGATCAAGGAAATCGACCGGGTGGAGCAGGGGATTTAGCGGAAGGCACCGGCTGACTTGAGGCCATCATCGCCGGGCTTGTTCCGGCGATCTTTTGCATGGCTGCAAAAGATGATGCCCGGGACGAGCCAGGGCATGATGATGCTCTGATAGGACGGAAAACCGCCGTCAGCTGACGTAGGCGATCCGCAGCATGTTGGTGGCGCCGGGCGTACCCAGGGGCAGGCCGGCGGTGATGATGATGCGTTGGCCGGCTTCGGCGAAGCCTTCGCGCTGGGCGATGCCGGTGGCGCGGGTGACCATGTCGTCGAGGTCGGCTGCATCTTCCGTCAGCACGCAGTGCAGGCCCCAGGCCAGCGCCAGACGGCGGGCCGTGGTGGCAATCGGCGTCAGGGCAATGATCGGCGTGTCCGGCCGCTCGCGCGACATGCGGAGCCCCGTTGAGCCCGAACCCGTGTAGCAGACGATGGCCGCAAGTTTGAGCGTTTCAGAGATCGAGCGCGCGGCGCTCGAGATCGCGTCGGCACTGGTCGGCTGCGGCTCGGTGCGCTGGGCGGTGATGATGCCGCGATAGAGTTGGTCACGCTCCACCGCCTGGGCGATGCGGTCCATGGTGGCCACGGCCTTGTCAGGCCAGGCGCCGGTGGCGCTTTCAGCCGAGAGCATGATGGCGTCCGCACCCTCATAGACGGCGGTGGCAACGTCGGAGACTTCGGCACGCGTCGGCACCGGTTCGACGATCATCGACTCCAGCATCTGCGTGGCGACAATGACGGGCTTGCCGACGCGGCGTGCCGCCCGGGTGATCTGCTTCTGCTTCGCGGGCACGGTCTCGAGCGGCAGTTCGACGCCCAAGTCACCGCGCGCGACCATCAGGCCGTCGGCGATCTCGAGGATCTCGTCGAGCACGGTAAGGGCCGCGGGCTTTTCGATCTTGGCCATCACGCCGGCGCGGCCGGCGATGAGCTTTCTCGCCTCGGCCACGTCATCGGCGCGCTGCACGAAGGAGAGCGCGATCCAGTCGACGCCGACAGATGCGGCAGCCTCGAGGTCGGCGCGGTCCTTTTCGGTGAGCGCAGGGATCGGGATCACCGTGTCGGGCAGGTTCACGCCCTTGCGGTCAGACAGCACGCCACCGAAGATCACCTTGGTCGTCAGCTTCGTCGGCTCCGCCTTGATGATCTCGACGCGCAGGCGGCCGTCATTGAGCAGCAGATTGTCGCCGACCCGTGCGGAGGCGAAGATCTCGGGATGCGGCAGGAAGACGCGCGTCGCATCACCCGGCGTCTTGTCAGTATCGAAAATGAAGATGTCGTCGGGCAGCAGCTTGGCTTCCTTCGCCGCGAAGGTGCCGATGCGGATTTTCGGGCCCTGCAGGTCGGCCAGGATGCCGATCGGCCGCTGCAGCCTTGCTTCGACGGCGCGGATGTCATGATGGAGCTGACGCAGCAGGTCATGCTGGGTGTGGCTCATGTTGATGCGGAACACATCCACCCCGGCGCGGAACAACTTTTCCAGCATCTCGGGCGATGACGACGCTGGTCCCAACGTTGCCACGATCTTCACATTGCGATTTCGGCGCATTATTTTCCTTGTGTGGTCTTCTCGCCGGAGAGCGAGACCGTCCAGTCCGTTTCCTCGCCGGTGTCCACCTCGAAGAAGCCGGTCTTGGTGTAGCCGCGACCTTCGCAGTCCTCGATGCCGCGGATGGTGAAGACCTTGTCGCGCGTGCACATGATCGACTTGCCGCCCCAGGAGCCGCCCTTGTCGTAGTCGACGGCGAAAACATAATAGTAACGGGCAATGAGGTCGCCCTTGAGCAGCGGCATGCATTTCTGCGGGGCGATGGTCCACCAGCCTTCGGTGGCCCAGCCTTCCTTGTCCTTGTAGCCGAGGGCCACGCCGACGCGGCTTTCCGTCTTGTTGCAGAGCTTGAGATCGGCCTGAGCCGGGGCGGCCATGAAGCCGGCCATCAAGAGCGCGCCTGCCACCAGCGCCGTGTTGCGAAGCATTCTGCCGCCTCCGGAAAAGTTCCGCGAATCTGTCATAGTTTTCCAATCTGACTTAAGCCACGTCAACCGGATGAGCGAAAGCCCAACGATTTGCGCGGCGTAACCGGATGACTGAGGGATTAGCCTCATCTATATGGCCAGTCCATGACAAAGATTTCGCCCGGAGATGCGTACGAAATTGTGGCGGGAAAGGCTCCTACGCCGCTGATTTTGCTGTGCGACCACGCTTCGAACGCGGTTCCTGCAGAATATGGCGACTTAGGCATCGCGCCAGCCCAGTTCGCCCGCCACATCGCCTATGACATTGGCGCCCGGGACCTGACGTTGGGGCTGGCCGACAGGTTGGGTGCCCCGGCCGTGCTCTCGCGCTTCTCGCGCCTTCTGATCGACCCCAACCGCGGGTTGGACGATCCGACTTTGATCATGCGGATTTCGGACGGGGCGGCGGTACCGGGCAACCGCAACGTGGACGAGGCTGAACGGCAGCGGCGCATCGAAAGGTTCCACGCGCCCTATCACCGGGCCGTCGCCGACGCCATCCGGGCGGTCCAGCAGCAGGGGTTCACGCCCCTGATCGTATCTATCCATTCCTTCACGCCCATCTGGCGCGGCTGGCCGCGGCCCTGGCACGTGGGCATCCTGTGGGACCGGGACGAGAAGATCGCCACCGCCATGATCCGCGGCTTTGCGGCGCAGGGCGACCTTGTGGTGGGCGACAATGAGCCCTATCACGGGGCGCTCGAAGGCGATACGCTCAACACCCACGGCACCGTTCCCGGCCTGCCGCACGCCCTGATCGAGGTTCGCCAGGACCTGATTGCCGCCAAAACAGGTGTGGAAGACTGGGCGGAACGGGTGGCCCGGGTGATCGAACCGATTATGAATGACCTCCGGTGACGGACCCGGATTGCAAGGGCGCTGAAGGACCATGAACATCGACGACAACACCAAGACCGAACTCGAAGCAGCCGCCTTCCGCCGCCTGCTGGAGCACCTGCGGACCCGCACCGACGTGCAGAACATCGACATGATGAATCTGGCCGGCTTCTGCCGCAACTGCCTGTCCAACTGGTTCGAGGATGCGGCGAAGGCCAAGGGCGTTGCCGTCAGCCGCGATGAGGCCCGCACCATGGTCTACGGCATGCCCTATGACGATTGGAAAGCGAAGCACCAGGCCGCTGCCAGCGACGATCAGAAGGCGAAGTTCGCCCAGTCCCACAAGCACTGAATTCCGGGGAGCTACCCAAATGAACAAGACGACATTCGCCCACGGCCAGTTGAAGTCCCTCGTCGAGCGTATCGAGCGCCTGGAGGAGGAGAAAAAGACCATCGCCGGCGACATCAAGGAGGTCTATGCCGAGGCCAAGGCCAATGGCTTCGACACCAAGATCCTGCGCAAGGTAATCAGCCTGCGCAAGAAGGACGCCGCCGAGCGCGAGGAAGAAGAATCGATGCTCGACGTCTACCTGGCGGCGCTGGGCATGATCCCCGGCGAGTCCGAAGAAGCGGCCTGACCAAGGCACCGCTCACTGCCGGCTTCGAACGTGGAGCTTCACCGCGCAGGCTTGCATGCCCGGCGCTTGCACTGTTTGGCTAACGGTTCCAGCGGAGTATGAGCAGAGCCTCTAGGTATTGTTCTCTGCCCTTTTTCTGGCACTCCACAGGGCGCGCACGGGCTTGGGCGCGCTATGCAGTCGCTTGGTGTTCATGCCGCAATCATGAGGATCCATGATGCGCCAGCAACAGATGGGCAAGCTGACGTCGTGGCGGGTGAACGAACGGATCTATGTGGTGGATGAGAAAAGCCACGAAGAACCGCTGCGGGCGACCTTGGTCGACATTGAACCTGACCTCGTTCTCGCTCAACGGGGACCACAACGGTTTGGTCGGCAGGCAAGCGCTGGAGGACATTGGCTGCTTTGGGGCGGAGCGTCTGATGAGCCCCGCGCCACTTCTTGAAATGACAAGGGCCGCCCCATGGGGCGGCCCTTTTTGATTGATCCGGCGGGCGGCGCCTTATTGGGCGGCGTCGACCTGGCCGAGCTTCTGGGTG
>JBEARP010000183.1:0-34153 GCA_041163105.1 Pseudomonadota bacterium | reverse complement strand
GCCGGCGGCATCGGTCAGGACCTGATGGAAGCGATCCGCAAATTCTACTACCCCGATGTCTCGGCCATTCTGGTGCTGATCATCATCACTGTGGCGCTCATCGACCTCGTGACAGAACGCGTCCGCCACCACTTCATCACGCAGGTGAGCTGACATGGCCAGCACCGAACGCGCCGACGGTTACACCGAGATCGAAAACGCCGCGATGCGGGCGCGCTATGCGTCGGTCTTCGCCCCACCCAGTTGGAGTGGCAGGCTGCTTGCGGCCGCGGCGCTGGCGCTTCTGGTTTTCGGACTTTGGCACCTTGGCTTTTCGGCGTCCCGCTTCATCAACGGCGTCGGAAGCCTCGGCAAGCTCATCGTGCTCATGTTTCCGCCAGAGTGGGGCGATTCAGCAACCCTGTGGCGTTTCGTGAAGTCACTCGGCGAAACCGTGGCGATCGCCTTCCTTGGCACGCTGCTCGCAGCTGTCATCGCCCTGCCTTTGAGCCTCATCGCCGCGCGCAATACCACCGTGTCGCGTATCCTGCGGTTTTTCACGCGTCGCAGCTTCGACACGCTGCGCGGTGTCGATACGCTGGTCTGGGCCCTGATCTGGGTGAATGTGGTCGGGCTTGGGCCCTTTGCAGGCGTCCTGGCCATCGCCATTTCCGACATTGGCTCGCTCGGCAAACTGTTCTCGGAGGCCATCGAGGCCTCCGATCATCGTTCTGTCGAGGGCGTCAAGGCATCGGGCGGCGCCAAGCTGCACACCATCCGCTTCGGGCTCCTTCCGCAGGTCGCACCCGTCCTGATTGGGCAATGTCTCTATTACTTCGAATCGAATACCCGTTCGGCAACCATCATCGGCATCGTGGGTGCTGGCGGCATCGGGCTGCAGCTGTCGGAGCAGATCCGCACGCTCGAATGGCAGAAGGTCGCCTTGCTGATCATCATGATCCTGATCACCGTGTCGATCATCGACCATGTGTCCACACGGTTGCGCAATGCAATCGCGGGGAGCAAGGCGACCGCAATCTGAGTTAGGTTCCGGTCGTTCACCGACATGAAGCGGGCGGCACCCTCCCGGCGTGGGACCGCGCCGGTCCCAGAGGTACTAATGAGCCCGATAGACTGGCCTGCCGGCCACGATGGTCGTCACCGGCATCCTGTGGTCGGACGAGACCACGACCAGGTCCGCACGCTTGCCCACTTCGATGCGCCCACGATCCTGCAATCCGCAGGCCATGGCCGGTGCCGCACCGATCAGGTTCCATGCCAAACCCAAGGGCAGCGCATCCCGCTCCTCGAGAGCGAAGGCCGCCCGCAACTGCGCAGGATAGTAATAGTCCGAGGCGAGGACCGTGCACCTGCCGCCACGAATGGCGTCCTCGGCGCCAATCGCGCCGTTGTGGCTCCCCCCGCGCACCACGTTCGGAGCCCCGAGAACAATGACGTCACCCGCCTCTGCAGAGGCCGTCAGCGTCGCGGCATTCATCGGAAATTCCGCGATCGCCGCTCCCAGCGCCCGGTAGGCAGAGCGCTGGTCGGGTGTCATGTCATCATGCGACAGCATGGAAATCCCCTGTGACGCCGCTGCCGATGCCATCGCCCGGATGGCGCCGGGAACCGCATCCTGTCTCTGGCCCATGTCCTGAAGCAGGGCACCGTAGGCGGCAACATCCAGCATGGCCCGCTCCGCCGACCCCCGCAGCTTGATCTCCGAGCGTGACCCGGCAAGCGCTGGTGTCGTGTGATCGTTGAAGGCGAGGAGCGGCTGCTTCGCGCGAGAGAACAGCGCCTGGACAGCCGCCATTTCATCAAGCGCGAAGGTCTCCCAGCGGATGTGAATGCGATGATCAACGAGGAAACGGTCCTCGAGCCGGTCAAGAACGTCAATGATCTTGTGGGCCTGCTGCAGGCTCCGAAGTCCGGGCTCCCAGGATACAGTAATCCCGTGATAGGCGGTCGTGATGCCATTGGCCGCAAGCTGTCTGTCAGTCTCAAGCATGGCGATCTCGAGCGGAAACACCGTCTTGGGTCTCGGCATCACCTGCCGCTCGAAGGCGTCGCCGTGAATGTCGACGATGCCGGGCAGAACGAGGCAACCATGGGCATCGACCGACCGGCCCGCCGCCGCGCCCGGGGTTCGCAACGCGGCGATCTCGCCGCCTGCGCAGACAATGTCCGTAGGTACCAACCCCTCGCCGGGCAGGAGGCAAAGACCACCCCTGACGATCAGCTCCTGCTGCAGCCCCGCATCATCCATGTCACGAACTCCATCCTTCCACAGAGACGTGACGGCTCTTCATGACAGTGTCATGAAACATTGCAAACTGAGACTCGTCATACGAGGAGCGACATTCATGACAATTCAGAAATGGTTTGCCAGCCTTGCACTTGCAGTTGGCCTTCTGTCGACGGCAGCGGCCGCCGAAACCATCCGCCTCGCCGTCACCGACGTCGAAGGCATGGAGCAGCTGCAGCGCGAATATGGCGGCTTCGTCGAGGAACTCGAGAAGGCCACTGGCTACGACGTCGAGTTCACGCCGGTCAACAACCGCACCGCGGCTGTCGAGGCAATGCGCGCCGAGCAGGTCGATTTCGTTCTGACCGGGCCCGCCGAATACGTGATCTTCGCCAAGCTCACGGACGCCAAGCCCGTGGTCGGCTGGCACCGTCCGGACTATTTCTCGCAGCTCGTCGTGATGGCCGAGGGCGACATCAAGTCGATGGCTGATCTGAAGGGCAAGAAGGTTGCCTTCGGCGAGATCGGCTCCACGTCGCAGCAGCTTGGCCCCGCGCAGGTGCTGGCCGATGCCGGGCTGAAGTACAACACCGACTACACCGCTGAAATCATCAAGCGCAACGTGGCTGTCGAAGCCATGATTCGCGGTGACGTACAGGCGGTCGGCATGAACCTCACCCACCTGCGTTCGGTGCGCGAGAAGTTCCCCGGCCAGAAGTTCGCCGTGGTCGGCCGCGGGCCTGACCTGCCGAACGACATTCTGATCTCCGCCTCCTACGTGAAGCCGGAAGTTGTGGAAGCCGTGCGCAAGGCCTTCCTTGAAAAGGGCGACGTACTCATGGGCGGCGTTCTCAAGGGCGAGGACACCAAGAAGTATGAAGGTGGCTACTTCGTCGCCGCCGTGAACGACAGGGACTACGACATGGTCCGCCTGATGTACGCGACCATCGGCGTGCCGGAGTTCTCCAAGTTCCTCGGTGAGTGAGTGAACGTCGCATTCACATCGATCAGACAGGCAGCGGAGGTCAGTCCCTCCGCTGCCATTGCCATTCAGGCCTCACCAAGTCCTTCATGCCGGGGATGCCGGTGTTCTCGGACATCACGATGGACATCGAGCCGGGCAGCATCGTCGCCCTGATCGGGGCAAACGGTGCAGGAAAGTCCACCCTTCTGCGATGCATTCCACGCCTGATCGAGCCTGACGAGGGTCAGATCCGCGTTCTGGGCTCCAATGTCATGGGGCCAAGCCGGGAGTTGCGCGGCGTGCGCACGCGCATCGGCTTCGTCTTCCAGAAGCACAATCTCGTTGGCCGCTTGTCGGCCCTGACCAATGTCGTTCATGGCGCGCAGGCTCGGGGCTTTGGCGCCAAGGCGTGGCTGCAGTCGCTTGCGCCCCAGGCCATCCGCAAGGAAGCGCTTCACTGCCTTGGCCGCGTCGGCCTCGCAGCCATGGCGGCGCAGCGGGCTGACCAGCTATCCGGCGGCCAGTCACAGCGCGTGGCGATCGCACGCGCCCTGATGCAGCACCCCGAGATCGTGCTGGCCGATGAGCCGGCCGCAAGCCTCGATCCGCAGGCCGGTGACGAGGTCATGCAGCTGTTTGCAGCCTTGATGCGGCAAGAGTCCAAGACGGTCCTCTTCACCTCACACAATCTCTCCCATTCACTGCTGTTCGCCGACCGGGTGATTGCGCTGGGCGGCGGCAAGATCGTGCTCGATTCTCCAACATCCCGCCTCAGGGAAAGCGAACTCCGGGACCTTTATGTCTGACATCGCCCTGCCGTCGCGCGTTGCTCGAGTATCCCCGCTCACATTCGTGCTGAGCCTCGCGGTGATCGCCTTCGTGATCGCCAGCTTCACCACGAGTGGCATTGCACCCGACAAGCTGTCGCGCGGCATTCCAGCCCTTGGCCGCCTGGTGGGGCAAATGTTTCCGCCCTCGGTCGAGCGGCTTGAACCGGTTCTCTGGTCGCTCCTCCAGACCTTTCAGATGGCGGTCGCGGGCACCATGCTTGGGCTCATCTTCAGCCTGCCGCTCGCGATACTGGCCGCACCCAGCCTTTCGCCCCACCCCGCCGTGGTGTGGCTGGTGCGCGCCATCGTGGCGCTGTTCCGGACGGTTCCGGACCTGGTGTGGGCCATCGTGTTCGTGATCGCCGTCGGCCTTGGGCCAGCGGCGGGCGTGCTGGCATTGATGGTCGACACCATCGGCTTTGCCGCCCGCTTCTTCGCCGAGGCAATGGAGGAAACGGAGAAAGGCCCGCGCGAGGCTCTCACCGCCATGGGGGCCCGGCGCAGTGGCATCATCTTCTCCTCGGTCATTCCACAGGCCCTGCCGTCAATGATCAACACGTCCCTGTTCTCGCTCGAGAAGGCAACGCGCGGATCCGTGGTGCTGGGCCTCGTCGGCGCCGGCGGCATCGGGATCGAGCTCAAGGTCTCACTGGAAATGTTCGACTACGATCAGGCCGCCACCATCGTCATTGCGATCTTCCTGCTCGTCCTTGCCGTCGAGCGCGCCTCCACCTGGGTTCGCAACCGGGTTCTTTAGAACATCGCAAAAGCGGGCGACGGCGCGCTCCAGGGGTCCGTCATTGGTGATGCGCACCACGCGCACGCCAGCGGGGTAATCCGGCACCTTGCGCTGCACGCGTTCACGCGCCTGATCGGGCGTCTCGCGGCCACGCGCCACGATGCGCGCCACCAGAACATCCTCTGGGGCGGAAATCTCAGCCACGGTAACGTTGCCAAAGCGCTCATAGGCATCCGCCACAGAGGCGCGCGAGCAGTTCACCACCACCGTGGCGCCGGAATCGAGGTGGCTCTCGATGAAGCGGCCGATGCCATAGGAGTTGCCATGGGCCCGCCACCACAGTGCGAAGGCGCCTTCCCCTACTGCCAGCGCGAACTCCATCTCCGTGAGCGAGACATGATCCTCGGCATGGGGATTGCTGAGGCGCGTCACGAAGCGGCGCGGGAAGACCACGCTGCTGTCTCCTGCGAGGATGGCCTTGGCACCCATCATCACGGCGTCCTTGCCGGCTCCGCTGGGGCCCACCACCAGGACGAGATGACCCGTTGCTGCCTCCATCACATCACCCGCACACCTTCGCGCCACACGCGGCGCACCGCAGGAATGCCGTCCCTGACGCAGACCTGAACCAGGTCGGCCCGCCGGTGCGGTTCAATGGCGCCGCGGTCATCGAGCCCAGCCGCGCGCGCCGGATTGATGGTGATGGTGCGCATGGCGGCGGGCAGAGACATGCCCGGCACCGTGTCGGCAAGGCGGAAGGCGGCAGGCAGCAGGCTCGACGGCACGTAATCCGAGGACAGCACGTCGAGATGCCCGCTGGCCGCCACGTCCACGGCCGAGATGTTGCCGGAGTGGGACTTGCCGCGCACCACATTGGGCGCACCCATCAGAACGGCAAGACCGTTGCGGTGGGCCGCCTGGGCAGCTTCCCGCGTCGTCGGGAACTCGGCAATCGCCACGCCATCGGAAATGGCTTCCTCGACATGCGCCTCGGTGGCGTCATCATGGCTCGCGAGGCGAACGCCAAGCCGTCCCGCCAGCGCCAGGATCGCCTGCTTGTTGGCACCTGCATGCCTGGCCTGCATCTGCTGGCGCACGGCAATGTAGTCATCCATGTGCTCAGGCAGGATCAGCCTCTTTCCGATGTAGTATTCGCGGAACTTGTCGATCGACACGAACTGCCGGGCGCCCGGCGTATGATCCATGATCGAGATGAGATGCAGCGGGCCGGCCTGTGCCGTGATCTCGGCAGACTCTGCCGTATCGGCGCAGGGCAGCTCGCAGCGCAGGTGAATGAAGTGCTGGGCCCGCAGGCGACCGCTGTTCTGGGCCTCGAAGATCGCCGCGCACAGCGACATGGCCTCGCGGGCAGAGCGGTCCCCCGGCTCGAAGCTTCCCGCCCGCAGGGCATCGAAGACGGTGGTGATGCCGGCCGCGGCGATCTGCGCATCATGCGCCATGACCGCCGGGATGGCCGGCCAGGCGACGCCCGGCCGCGGCAGGTAGTGGCTCTCGAGGTGATCGGTGTGGAGCTCGACGAGGCCGGGAATCAGATAGTCGCCATCGATGTCCTCGGCCGGTGCGGCAACATTGCCGGCGATCACCTCGAAGACCTTGCCGTTACGAACGATCACCGTCCCCTCGACGATCTCGTCGGGAAGCATCACGCGGGCATTGGTGAAGAGGGTCTCGGTCATGCGGCAACCTCGGCGGTTGAATGGGGAAATGGGAATTGGCGCATCGCCACGAAAGGAGCACCCGGTGCCGGCTCCGCGAACAGCGTGAGCCCGTCGATGAGGATCGGTGCATCCAGCACAGGCGCAAAATGCTCTGTCGCCGCAGCTTCAAAGCGGTCCGCTTCGGTGGTCGGAAGTCGCTCGGTCAGTGTCATGTGGAAGCGGAAGTCCTCGAAGACATAGGGATAGCCCCAGTCCGCTAGGTTCAGCTCCTGGCGTTCGCTGAGCCCGGCCGACTTGCGGCGCGCCAGCTCCTCGGCAGAGGCCGGGCGGCGAAAGCCGTCGAACTCACGCACCGCCCGGTCGGCAATGCGATGCAGCGGCTCACAAGGCCCGCGCGGCACCAGCGCGAGAAAGCGATCGAGCAGCGCCACCTTGAGCGACACGCGGAAACACTTTTCTTCCGTGGCAAGGGCCGCCACCGCCCGCAACAGGGCTTCGGGCTCCACCATGTCACGCAGCGCGAAGGGAGGTTTCAACGTGGCATGGAAGCCATAGCGGCGGGAATCGCCAGTCACCGCGGCAAGGCCGGCAACGGCGGGCTGTTCGAGCGTCTCGCCCGTGAAGGCATCCCGGCCGAGCCAGTGCGAGCCCAGCATGTGAAGGGCCGTGCCGGGTGCAGGCGCGAAGTAGATGGCATGGCGCATGGGCATCTCAGTCCAGCCTGATGCTGCGCGAGCAGGCGCGGTGGCGTTCGTTCTCGTCATGGAACACAGCAAGAATGGCGCTGCCATGCCCCTGAGCCTCGGCAATCAGTTCCAGCACGCGGTTGCGGTTCTCGGTGTCGAGCGAGGCGGTCGGCTCGTCGAGTAGCAGGATCGGGAAATGCGCCGCAAAGCCACGCGCGATGTTTACCCGCTGCTGCTCGCCGCCAGAAAACGTCATGGGCGACAGGTGCCAGAGGCGTTTCGGGATATTGAGCCTGTCGAGCAGCGTGCGGGCCCGCGCCAGCGCCTGCTCCTGCGCAATGCCGCGGTCCATCATCGGCTCGGCTACCACCATCTCCGCCGGAACCCGCGGGATGACGCGGAGGAATTGCGTGACATAGCCGATCACGTCGCGGCGCAGTTCGATCACGTCGCGCGGTGCCGCCGTCACCACATCCGTCCAGCCCGAGGCTGAACGCACCCGGATCGCGCCGGCATTTGCACGGTAGGTGCCATAGACGAGCTTCAGCAGCGAACTCTTGCCGCGGCCCGACGGCCCCGTGACGGCCACGGCCTCACCTGGCTTCACCTCGGCGTTGAGGTCCTCGAACACCGGAATGCGCGCGCCCGCCTGCTGATGCAGCAGGAAGGACTTGGAGAGGCTTTCGATCCTGAGAACCGCGCTCATGGTCACACCTGCAGCACGGAAGAGACGAGAAGCTGGGTATAGGGCGCCTGCGGGTCCTCGAGGATCTGGTCCGTCAGCCCCTGCTCGATGACCTGTCCCTGTTGCATCACCATCATGCGAGACGACAGAAGGCGCGCCACCGCGAGGTCATGCGTCACCACAATGGCCGCGAGATCAAGACGCTTGACCAGACCGCGAATGAGATCGAGCAGCCGCGCCTGCACCGATACGTCGAGGCCGCCGGTCGGCTCGTCCATGAACACGAGGCGCGGCG
The DNA here is from genome assembly GCA_041163105.1 of Pseudomonadota bacterium. Taxonomy (GTDB): domain Bacteria; phylum Pseudomonadota; class Alphaproteobacteria; order Rhizobiales; family Aestuariivirgaceae; genus Aestuariivirga. The sequence goes on along the minus strand of JBEARP010000183.1, from coordinate 26,048 downwards.
AGGTAACGAGGTTTCGTGCAATCTGCAGGCGCTGTCGCATGCCGCCGGAATAGGACCACGGGCTGTCGTCGATCCGGTCCTCCGGAATCTCCACCCGCTTCAGCCAGTCGGTTGCCGTAGCACGGATGCGGCCATAATGCCGCTCGCCCACCGCCATCATGCGCTCGCCCACATTGGCACCGGCAGATACGCCCATGCGCAGGCCATCGCGCGCATCCTGGTGCACGAAGCCCCAGTCAGTGCGCATCAGCAACCGCCGCTCAGCCTCGCTCATGTCGTCGAGCGCCACGCTGCGGCCATCGCGCATGGTGTAACGCACTGTGCCGGAGCTCGACGGCAGGTGGCCTGAGAGGCAGCGCAGGAGGGTCGTCTTCCCGGAACCTGATTCCCCGACGATGGCCAGCACTTCGCCAGGCCACAGTTCGAAGGACACATCCTTGCAGCCAGCGCGCGCGCCATAGAACTTGCTGACATTCTCGGCCGAGAGCAGTGAGGTCATCTCTCCCCCCGCTGGCCGGCACAGAAGTCCGTGTCAGAGCACACGAACATGCGCGTGCCCTGGTCATCCATGACGATCTCGTCGAGGAAGCTGCCGCGCGATCCGCACAGCGCACAGGGTTCGCTCCACGACTGCACCTCGAAGGGGTGGTCCTCGAAGTCGAGGCTCTTCACCTTCGTATAGGGCGGCACCGCATAGATCCGCTTCTCGCGACCGGCACCGAACAGCTGCAGGGCCGGGCAGTCATCGAGCTTGGGATTGTCGAATTTCGGGATCGGCGAGGGATCGAAGACATAGCGGTCCGCCACCTTGGCCGGATAGGCATAGGTCGTGGCGATCTCGCCGTACTGCGCGATGTCCTCATAGAGCTTCACATGCATCACGCCATATTCTTCCAGCGCATGCATGGTGCGGGTCTCGGTCTCGCGTGGCTCGAGGAAGCGCAGGGGCTCCGGGATCGGAACCTGGAAGACCAGGATCTGGTCCTCCGTCAGCCGTGCCTCAGGAACGCGGTGGCGGGTCTGGATGACGCTCGCCTCCTCCGTCCGCTCGGTCGTCGCCACGCCCGCCGTCTTGACGAAGAACTTGCGGATGGAGACGGCATTTGTGGTGTCGTCCGCGCCCTGGTCGATGACCTTCAGCGTATCCTCGGGCGTCAGCACGGCGGCCGTCACCTGCACGCCGCCCGTGCCCCAGCCATATGGCATCGGCATTTCGCGACTGGCGAAGGGCACCTGATAACCGGGAATGGCGATGCCCTTGAGGATGGCCCGGCGGATCATCCGCTTGGTCTGTTCGTTGAGATAGGCGAAGTTGTAGGCGGGCGCGTTCATTCTGCGGCCTCCAGCCTGTCCTTCGCGCCGTCGATCTCGGCGCGCATGCGGCGCAGCAGCACCAGCTCCGACTGGAAGTCGACATAATGCGGCAGCTTGAGGTGTTCGACGAAGCCCGTCGCCTGAACATTGTCCGAGTGCGACAGCACGAACTCCTCGTCCTGCGCCGGCGCCATGCGCTCCTCGCCAAGTTCACCGGCGCGCAGCGAACGGTCGACCAGCGCCATGGACATCACCTTGCGCTCGCACTGGCCGAAGCCCAGCCCGTAGCCGCGCGTGAACTGCGGCTTCACCGTTGCCGAGCCCTTGAACTGGTTGATCATCTCGCACTCGGTGACGGTGATCTCGCCGATCACGACCGGAAATCCCAGTTCCTCCGGCGTGAAGCTCACCTCCACGGTGCCCAGCCTGATCTCGCCCGCAAAGGGGTGGGTGCGGCCATAGCCACGCTGGGTGGAATAGGCGAGTGCCAACAGGAAGCCCTCGTCACCGCGTGCCAGGTTCTGCAGGCGCAGGTCACGCCCGGCGGGGAAGTTCAGCGGGTCCTGCGTCAGGTCACCCGGTTCGCCCGTCTCTGCCGAGGGCTGCTCCATCAGACCTTCATTGCCCAACAGTTCCAGCACGCGCGGCATGTCGCTGCGCAAGGCAGTTGGCGCGCGCGCCGCTTCGGCGGGTTCGGCCTCACCTGCCAGCGAGAAGTCGAGCAGACGGTGCGTATAGTCGAAGGTGGGACCGAGGATCTGGCCGCCTGGAATGTCCTTGAAGGCGGCGGAGACGCGGCGCTTCACCTGCATCGCCTGGGTGTCGAGCGGCTCGGCATAGCCGAAGCGGGCCAGCGTGGTGCGTGTGGCGCGGATCAGGAAGATCGCCTCGATCAGGTCGCCCCGCGCCTGCTTGATGGCGAGCGCGGCGAGTTCGCGGTCATAAAGCGAGCCCTCGTTCATCGCGCGATCGACCGCCAGCGTCAGCTGCTCGGCGATCTGGTCCAGCGTGATCGAGGGCACGCTGCGGTCGCCGCGGCGCTCCTCGTCGAGCAAGCGGTGCGCGGCATCGATGGCCTGTTCGCCACCCTTGACGGCCACATACATCAGGCAGTCTCCAGCATGTGGATCTCAGTCGAGCGCGGCAGGGCCGCCACCAGCCCGGGCGCGGCGAAGATCACATCGACGCCGACCGGAAAGCCGGCGTGATTCTCGGCCATCGCGGTCCAGAAAGAGGCGTCGAGCCCGGCCACGCCGAACGGCTCGCTGCCGCGAATGCCCGGGCCGCGAAGCGTCACGGCTCCTGGCACAAAGCCCGGAACCTGAATGACCAGCGTTGCCGAGCGGTCGGGATATGCATGCGTGCCCTGCATCAGCAGGCCGGGGTCGGGAAGAAACCGCCCCGCCTTGGCAAACAGGAACTGCGCCGTGTCCGGCTCCGCCGCCAGCGGGCACCCGGCATGGAAGCGCAGGTAATGCATAACCTTGTCATTGCGGAGGTCAGGCGCCAGCCAGACGGGTGTCTGGAAGTCGCACAGCGTCAGGGCAACGGCGGCGGCACTCGCCAGCAGCGGGTCCGGCGCCCCGAGGCCCGCGCCCAGTTCCAGCACGCGGCCCGGCCGCGCCATGGCCTGCATGATCGCCCGGAAGGCATGGGCGGACTGCACCGCCACGTCGGAAAAGCCATGCTCAGTCATCGCCGCGCACCATGGTGAAGAAGTCGACCTTGGTGGCGGCGGCCTTGGTGGAGGCCTCCAGCTGGGCCGCCTGCAGCTTCGCCTCCAGCGGCGCGATCACCCGTTTGGAAATCGCCATGCTGGTGTCGCCGCTCTGCAACAATGCATCGCAGAGTGCAGCGAGGCGCGCATGCGCGCCATTGCGGCCCATCACATAGGCGTGGCCCTCCGTGCCGTCGCCAAGGCGCACGGCACAGCGCGTCACTGTCGCTTCGCCGAGGTTGAAGGCGCCACCCGTTGCCCCCATCCTTCCGCGCAGCATGACGAGGCCGGTCTCGGGCGCCCGCAGCACGTCATGGGGCGTGGCGGCGACATCCCCGGCACAGGATTCAAGATCCGTCCACGCGGACAATGACAGAACGCGCATCCACGCCGCGCGCTGGTTCCCGGCGGATGTCGGAGATTGTGTGGGCATGACGTCACTAACCAACCGAATGTAACGGCTGGATGACAGCGGCATTCTCATAGCGCTCAAGGAAGGCCTCGGCCGACAGCGAACGGAAATCCGGCAGCGCCGCGCCGATCTCCTCATGCGTCCAGTCCCACCAGGCAAGAGCCTGCAATCGGTCCGCAATGTCGCGCGGATGGCGCCATTTGATGAAGCGCGCGGGAGCGCCCGCCACCACCGCATAGGGCGCCACGTCCTTTGTGACGACCGATTGCGCCCCGATGATGGCGCCGTTGCCAACGGTCACGCCCTTCATGATGATGGCGCCATGGCCGATCCACGTATCGTGACCCACCCGCACCGGGCGCGACCGGCGCCAGTCGAACACCGCCTGCTCGTCCTTCTCGTCCGGCCAGAAATAACTCGAGCGGTACATGAAGTGATGAAGGGACGCGCGGTGATAAGGGTGTTCGCCGGGGTTCAGCCGCGTGAAGGCAGCAACATTCACGAACTTTCCGAGCACCGAATAGGCAATGTCGGCGTAGCGCGCGGTATAGCTGTAGTCACCCATCTCCGATTCAACGATGTTGGCGCCCTCGCCGATCTCAACGAAGGCACCAAGCCGGCTGCTGCGCACCGTGGCATTCGGGTGAAGGAAAGGCTGACGTCCAAGTTGCGGCATGCTGAGTCTCCGAAACCCCTCTCATCCGAGAGTTCGGTGACATACAGATGAAGGGTTCCCTGTTGGTTCAGGATGCGTCTGCCAGCGCGGCATCGGCCGCCGCGACGCTGCCGACGAGGTTCAGGTGATCGTTCAGGTCGGCCATCTTGAGCAGTTCCTGAACCGTGGCCTCGCGAGGGGCACCCGTCACGAAGGTTACCCCACGCTGCTTGAACTGCTTCAGGGTAGAAACCAGCAGCCGGATGCCCATCGAGGACAGGTAAGTCAGCCCCTCGAGATCGATGATCGCCTTGCTTCCCTGCGCGTTCAGGGCGCCGGCTCTGGCTGCAAAGCCGGCCTCCATCCTCGCCACGGCAGCGGTGTCGAGGCGACCTTCGAGTTTCAGGCTGGTCACAGTCATGTCAGTGGTCTCCGGCAGCCACGGTGGATTTCGATGGGATTGGTGCTCAACTAAGATGACAGATTTGCGACGATACCGTAACGGCCTGCCTAGCTGCGATCCATGAACTTGAGATACAGAATGACGGCCCCCGAGGAGAGCAGGCACAGCCCCGCCGCCGCCCAGAAGCCCCAGGGCGAGTCGGTGAAGGGAATGCCCTCCAGATTCATGCCGAACATGCCCGCCACCAGCGCAGGCGGCAGGAAGGTGGCCGTCAGGGCCGACAGGGTGAAGAGCTGACGGTTGGTTTCGGATGCCAGCTTGGCATCGATCTCGTCATGGAAGAACCTCGCCCGCGCTTCCATGTCGGCAAAGTCCTGGTCGAGATTGCTGAGCCGTGCGGCGGCAAGGCCGAACCCTTCGGGTGTCGGGATGCTCGCTCTTTCAGCTGTTTGCAGCGCCCGCCGCAAGGCCCGCATGTGGCGGTGAAGCTGGGCGATCTCGCGGCGCGTGAGCATCAGCCGCTTGCGCTCGCCACGATGGTGCTCGTCGAGGACGTGGTCCTCGATCATCTCCAGCTCGTCGGACAGCCGGTGCAGCGCCATGTCGAGGACGTCACTATAGAGCGACAGGAGGTGCGAGAGCAGGCTTGCTGGATTGGCGAAGCTGTAGCCCGCCCCGATCGCCTGCCGCAACCGCTCGGCTGACTGCACTGCCTTGACGCGCCCGGTGATCAGGAAGCGCTCACCCAGTGCGAAGTGCAGCCAGGCGAATTCGGTCGAGTCCGCATCGAACTCCCGGCGGAAGTCGGCCAGATGTCCGTACAGCACGCTCTCCCATGCACTCACATGCTGGCGCAAGGGCGGGTCGCAGATTTCGTTCACGAGCTCGGCCGGAAAGCCGAAGGTCTGGGCCAGCCAGCGGCGGCAGCGCCAGTCGGCAAAATTGAGATGAAGCCACAGCCACTCGCCAGCACCAGGAAGCTGTGCGCTGAGTTCTTCCTCGGACAGGGACCGCCCGCGGCCCGATTCATCAAATCCGAAGGCACAGATCAGGCCCGGAACAGCAGTAGCATTCAAGAGCGGGTGTCCGGCGTTGAGCAGAAAAGCATCGCGCTACGCCAATCATGTGACAGTTCCGCGACACTCAGAATTCGTATTTCAACAGGGCCTAGCGAACCAGTTGTCGCAACTCCGCCATGCACCGGCAGCAGCGTCGAGCGGCTGGCTTCATCTCCATGGCCTCGCCTGCGATCCTCGTACTCTGCCGGAGGGTGCGGGGCTCGCCTCATGTCAGGCCTTTAGCGGGACGACACGCTCGACACATTGCAAGGCATGACAAACCGCCTGACTTTCTCATGTTGCCAGGGCAAAGGCGCAACCTCTTGAGGTTTGCAGCCCTCAGGCGCAGCCTCGCTCTCATGGCCGGTGATTTCCAAGCCCGACCCGTAAAGCCCGACCTACGAGCGCACCCACCGAGCCAGCGGCGCAGCTGATTTAAGTCGACGCGGAACAGCTCCGCATGAGCTGACGCTCAGACAGGGACCATCCGTCTCCGACGTTATTTCACTGGGGCGGCTGTCCCTCTCGCCCGCGACGAGATCAAGGCCTGCAAGCTCGGCACCAGAACGTTGATCCCGGCGGATATCTACGGTCACCTGGCGACTACGGACATCCATCAGCAGATGCGGGATCTGTCCCAAATCCGTGCAGTCGACCGGAGTGGAAACCCCAAGGGGCAACCCCAGGAAGAAAAAAGGGCCGATGCACCAAGGTGACCGGCCCAAGTCTAGGGAGGAAACGCCCAAGAAGGGCATGCGGGGCATCTCTGCCTCGCAGGGGGGCATATGGCAGTGCGACATGGTTTTCGCAAGAGGGACCGCGGCAGAATTTTGCACAGATGGTCAAACTTTGCGCGAGAGCGTCCGTTGAAGCTTGCACAACCAACTGAAATATCTTCATTATTCCGGCGCACCCGAAAGCACTCGCCAGCCCATGCACAATTCGCATGGCGCCGCTATTGTGTTGCAACGCAACAAGAAAGCCCGTCTTGAGGCCGGCCTGTCCTTCACTTAGGAAGGTTGCGGAGGGGGACAACATCATGACTGCGCCGGACTGGGCTGAACTCACCCGCTTTGCGATTGGCCTGGCCGAGGCCTCCGCCGATGCCATCCTTCCCTATTTCCGCAAGAACGCCGCCGTGGAAGTGAAAGACGGCCCCGTCTGGGACCCCGTCACCGAGGGCGACCGTGCCGGCGAGCGCGCCATCCGGGCGCTGATCGAGCGCCATTATCCCGACCACGGCATCCATGGCGAGGAATACGGCATCAAGCAGGGCCGCTCGCCCTTCACCTGGGTGCTCGACCCGGTCGACGGCACCCGCAGCTTTGTCTGCGGCATGCCGACCTGGGCAACCCTGATCGGCCTCAGCTTCGAAGGCCGTCCCGTGCTGGGGCTTATGAACCAGCCCGTGGTGGGCGACATGTTCTATGGCAATCCGCACGGCGCCTGGCATGCCTATCGCGGGGCCACCGTGCCGATCACGACGCGCACGGGCGTTCCGCTCAGCCGGGCCACACTCGCCACCACGGCACCCGAACTCTATCGCAGCGAGGAAAACCAGCGCCGCTTCCACAGCCTCAGGGCCAGAGCGCAACTCACCCGCTATGGCGGCGACGCATACTTCTTCTGCATGGTGGCAGCGGGCCACATCGACATCGCCATGGATTGCGGCCTTCAGCCTTATGACATCACCCCCCTTCTCCCCATCGTCATCGGCGCCGGCGGTGTTGCCGCGGAGTGGACGGGCGGCGATCTCGCCAAGGGCGGCAACGTCATCACCGCGGGCTCGCAGGCGCTGCTCGACGAGGCGCTCGCCATCATGGCGCACTGATTGCGCGGGGGCGCCCGCCTTCTATAGTGCCTCCAAACGAGGAGTTCACGATGAGCGAATTGCAGAGCTGGGCCGATAGTGCCGCCATCCTGGTCGATACTGCCATGGGACGCGCCAAGGCCGACATGGTGATCCGCAAGGGCCGCTGGGTGAACGTCCATTCGGGTGAGATCATTCCTGGCACCGACATTGCCATCGCCGCCGGCCGCTTCGCCTATGTCGGGCCTGACGCATCCCACGCCATCGGCCCCGCCACGCAGGTGATCGAGGCTGACGGCCGCTATCTGGTGCCTGGCCTGTGCGATGGGCACATGCATGTCGAAAGCGGCATGGTGACGGTAACCGAATTCGCCCGCGCCGTGATTCCGCACGGCACCACCTCGATGTTCATCGACCCGCACGAGATCGCCAATGTGCTGGGCCTGCCCGGCGTCAGGCTCATGCATGACGAGGCGATGGGGCTTCCCGTCAACGTCTTCGTGCAGATGCCCTCCTGCGTGCCGAGCGCGCCGGGCCTCGAGAACCCCGGCGCGGAAATGGGCCCCGACGAGGTGCGCGAGGCGATGACCTGGCCCAACATCATCGGCCTTGGCGAGATGATGAACTTCCCCGGCGTGATCGCCGGCGACTCCAAGATGCTGGCGGAGATTGCCGCCACCCAGCGCGCCGGCAAGACGGTGGGCGGCCATTATGCCTCGCCCGACCTCGGCCTGCCCTTCCACGCCTATGCCGCGGGCGGCCCAGCCGATGACCACGAGGGCACCCGTGCCGAGGACGCCATCGCCCGCGTCCGCCAGGGCATGCGTGCCATGCTGCGGCTGGGATCGGCCTGGTATGACGTGGCGGCCCAGATCAAGGCGGTCACCGAAAGCGGGCTCGACTCCCGCAATTTCATACTGTGCACGGATGATTCACATTCCGGCACGCTGGTGAATGACGGTCACATGAACCGTGTTGTCCGCCATGCCATTGCCCAGGGGCTCAAGCCCATCACCGCCATCCAGATGGCGACGCTCAACACGGCGCAGCATTTCGGCCTCGAGCGTGAACTGGGCTCCATCACGCCCGGCCGCCGCGCCGACGTGGTCATCACCTCGGACCTCGTGACGCTGCCCATCGAACTGGTCATCGCCCGCGGCAAGGTGCTGGCGGAACACGGCAGGCTCACGGCCGACATTGCCGCCTTCGCCTACCCCGCCAGCGCCAAGAACACCGTCAACATGAAGCGCGACCTGACGGCGGCGGATTTCGCCATCGCCGCGCCAAAGGGAGCGAACGAGGTGACGGCCCGCGTCATCGGCGTCATCGAGAACCAGGCGCCGACGCGGGCGCTTGAGAAGCGGCTCAAGGTGTCATCGGGCCTCGTCGACGCCGACAGGGACTCGGGCGTCTGCCAGATCGCCGTGGTCGAGCGCCACAAGGCCACGGGCGGCGTCAGCAACGCCTTCGTCTCGGGCTTCGGCTACAATGTCGATTGCGCGGTGGCCTCCACCGTCGCCCATGACAGCCACCACATGATCGTCGTCGGCACCAACCGTGACGACATGGCCACCGCGGCCAACATTTTGCGCAAGGTGGGCGGCGGTGCGGTGGTGGTCAGCAAGGGGCGGACGCTGGCTTTGGTCGAACTGCCCATCGCGGGGCTGATGTCGGACGAGCGCGCCGAGATCGTCGCGGTGAAGGCCGGCAAACTTGTCGACGCAATGAAGGCCTGCGGCTGCACCCTCAACAACGCCTACATGCAGCACTCGCTGCTGGCGCTGGTGGTGATCCCCGAGTTGCGGATCTCGGACATCGGCCTGGTGGACGTCCGGACCTTCGAGAAGGTCGAACTCTTCGTCTAGAAAAAGCGAAGCGCGGGACGGGCCCGCGCTTCGTAAGGCTTCGGAATGCGGTGGCGCTGCTTACTGCATCGCCAGCTTGAGGCACTGGCCGGCGGCCATGGCGGCCGGCTTGGCGGCTGACCGCGGAACCTGGCCCGACGTGACCAGCGACTTGGTGGCGGTGGTCACCACGGCGCGCAGGTCGGCCGAGGGCGAAACCTGCGGCAGCGCGGTGCTGAAGATCAGCTTGCCGTTAGCGTCGAGGCCAGCAGCGCAGCTCTCGGCTTCGGCGGTGCCGGCAAAGGCCGGGGCAGCGGTGATGGCCAGAAGGGCGATGGCGGTGATGATGCGCATGTGCGTGTCCTTTCGAGAATGCGTTCGGCCAATCCACTAGCGGAGCGCGCGGGAATGGGAATCCGTAAAACCCTGCGTCAGGGCCGAAAATGAAGAGGCCGCCCGGAGGCGGCCTTTTTCACTCAATCGTCGCGGTACACGCGCTCGCGCCGCTCGTGGCGTTCCTGCGCCTCGATCGACAGGGTTGCAATCGGGCGGGCGTCCAGCCTCTTCAGGCTGATCGGCTCACCCGTTTCCTCGCAATAACCGTAGGATCCGTCTTCAATCCGCTTCAGCGCCGCGTCGATCTTGGAGATCAGCTTGCGCTGGCGGTCGCGGGTGCGCAGTTCAAGCGAACGGTCGGTCTCGGAGGAAGCGCGGTCGGCCAGGTCCGGCAGGACGTGGTTCTCGTCCTGCAGATGGGCGATGGTTTCCCGGCTTTCCTTCAGGATCTCTTCCTTCCAGGTCAGGAGCTTTGCCCGGAAATACTCGCGCTGCCGCTCATTCATGAACGGCTCGTCGTCACTGGGTTTGTAGGCTTCGTCGACTTCTGCAGCCATTTCGAACTCTCTGTGAACCCCTGCTTGGGCGCGGCTTATAGCGTCAGCCCGGGCCTTCCACAATAGCCCGGTTGCGGCTTCCACCCACCATCCACAGGCCTGCTATCGCCATGATTTTGCGAAGTTTTCATGACGTTTGCCAGACAGGCCCCGGAATGCCACAAAGGCCGCGGGCGGCAACAGGAAGGATCGGACAGACATGCGCTTCGAAGGAACGGCCGATTACGTGGCAACCGACGACCTCAAGACGGCCGTCAACGCGGCCATCGTGCTCGAGCGTCCGCTCCTGGTGAAAGGCGAGCCCGGCACCGGCAAGACGGTGCTGGCGCGCGAGATCGCCTTGGCCCTCGGCACACCCATCATCGAGTGGCACATCAAGTCCACCACCAAGGCGCAGCAGGGCCTTTATGAATATGACGCGGTGGCCCGCCTACGTGACTCGCAGCTGGGCGACAAGCGCGTGCATGACATCGCCAACTACATTCGCCGCGGCAAGCTGTGGGAGGCCTTCACCGCGCCCGAACGCCCGGTGCTGCTCATCGACGAGATCGACAAGGCCGACATCGAATTCCCCAACGACCTGCTGCAGGAGTTGGACCGCATGGAATTCTTCGTCTACGAGACGGGCGAAACGGTGAAGGCCCATCGCCGCCCGATCGTCATCATCACGTCCAACAACGAGAAGGAACTGCCTGACGCCTTCCTGCGGCGCTGCTTCTTCCACTACATCAAGTTCCCCGATGCCGAGACCATGCAGGCCATCGTCGACGTGCATTTCCCCGGCATCAAGAAGCGCCTGGTTGCGGAGGCCCTCACCATCTTCTTCGAACTACGCGACGTGCCGGGCCTCAAGAAGAAGCCTTCGACCTCCGAACTCCTCGACTGGCTGAAGCTGCTGCTCAACGAGGACATCGACGTCGAAACGCTGCGCGAGCGTGACCCGCGCAAGGTCATCCCGCCGCTGCATGGCGCCCTCCTCAAGAACGAACAGGACGTGATGCTGTTCGAACGCCTGGCCTTCATGGCCCGGCGCGAGGGCCGCTAGTCCGGCAGGCGCCGGGTTTCCCGGCGCCCACCCGTCACGTGGTCACTGCTGCTGCAGAAGGTTCGGATCGATCTTGAGCGTCGGGCTCTGCAGCAGCTGCTGCTGTTGCGGCTGCTCCTGCTGCTTGCGCCTCTCGCTTTTTTTCCTCTTCACACAGGTCTTGACCTTCTCGCTGTAGACGTATCCGTCCGGGCAGTTGGTATTCGGCTTCCTGTTGTTGGTGCCGGGCGTCGTGTCGTTGTTGCCGCCCGGCTCGTAGCAGTTCGGCCACTCGCCATAGGTGCCCTTCGGGCATTTGCGGGTGATGGGCACGCAGTTCGGCCATTTGCCGGTCATGCCCTTCGGGCAGAAGCGGTCCGGCGTCTCGCAGTTCGGCCACTTGCCCACCGTGCCCTTCGGGCATTGCTTGCGCTGACAGTTACCAGGCTCGCCGAATGTACCCTTCTTGCACACACACTTCGGGTAGGTGCCGACGGAGTCGGACGGGCAATACCTGGCCGTGATCTTCCGGCAATCGGGATACTTGCCCGTGGTGCCGGAGGGGCACGTCTTCGGCGGATTCTTCTTGCAGTTGGGATATGTCCCCGTGGTGCCGGAGGGGCACTTCTTGGTGGTGATCTTCTTGCAGTCGGGATAGGTGCCCGTGGTGCCCGAGGGGCAGACCTTCGGCGGGGTCGTCCCGCCCGAGCAGGACTGGCCGTTCCACTTCTGGCCTTCCGGGCAGCAGCCCTGGTCCGGCATCTGCCTTTCGGTGGGGCACATGTCGATCTTCTGGTCCTGCACGTCGGTGCAGATGTTCACCGGCCCATTGGCGGTCGCCGTTGCCACATCATCCGCGGCAACGCCATTGAGCGGCGCGCCGACCGGCTGCGAGATCCATGCCTGGTTCACCACCCGGCACTGGCTCTCGCGCACCACCGCGCGGGTCGTGGCGACCTGCACGTTGAACGTCGCCGAGGCGCCTGCCGGCATGCCAGTTGGGTTGCTGCAGCCCATCATCGGACCGGGTGCGCCGCAGACCCAGCCGGGCTGGACGCCCGCGGGGACGATCGCCGTGGAGCCCGGGACACTCGGCGCATCGAAGAAGGCAACCTCCTCGTTCACCGCGCCCGGGCCGGCATTCGTGACGGTCACCTGATAGCTGCAGATGACGCCCGAAGGCTGGGCCACCACAGCCGTAAGGTTCGCGCTGCCGTTCACTTCGCAGCCGATGCCCGTCTTGGTGATGATCAGGTTGGACTGCGGTGCCTCCGGCGGGTTGCACTCGGGCGACGGCACCTCCTGGGTCACGACCGCGGTGGCATCGTTGCCGGCATTGCTGTTGGCATCGCTCCCGCCGACAGGCACCTTGATGCTCGCCTGGTTCCTGACCTCGCAGATCTGCCGGCCCACCGGCACTATCATCGCCATGTTCAGCGGGCGGCTCTCGCCAGCCGCCAGCGGCGCGGCGGAGAGATCGAGCGAACAGTCATAGCCGGCACCGGCAGGCACGCAGGCCCAGGGCGCCGCGAACAGCGGCGCCGCGCCGCCGGCTGACGGTTCATCATGAACCGTCACCACGCCGGCGAATTCATCGGGGCCCTCGTTCTTCACGGTGACCACGAAGGCGCAGGCGAAACCAGCGCCGCCCGGCGTGTATTCACAGCCTTTCGGCTCCTTGGTGATGGAGAGGTCGGATTTCTTGCCCGTCTCCGGCACGCAGTTGGGGCCGGGCGTCTGGGCTTCGGCCTGTGCCTGGTCATCGCCCGCGTTGATGTTGCCGGGCGATCCGCCGGGCGCATCGGTGATGCGCACGCGGTTGGTGATGCTGCAAAGCTGGGCCGCCTCCTGCTGGCGCGCCGGCACCGACACCGAGAACCACAGCTCGACGCTCTGGCCGGGGTTGAGGCTCACCGGCGCATGGTTGCAGGCATAGCTGCCGCCACCACCCGCAACGCAGTTCCAGCCGGGCGGGTTGGGCTGCGGGCCATAGTTCACTGCACCATCGACCGAGAGTTCGTCCACCACCGAGATCGGGCCGTTGTACATGCCGGGCCCGGTATTGGTGACGGTGATGAGGAAGTCGCAGGTCCAGTTGCCGCCATTCAGCGTGCAGCGCTCGTTCATCGCACGCTTGGCGATGGTCAGGTTGGTGTTGTCGCCCCGCGGCAGGCAGTCCTCGTCCGGGATCTGCGCTTCGGCATAGTCGAAGTCGTCCCAGGGGTTGGCATCGCCATAGCCATCCCACCAGAAGATCTCCGCACCATTGCCGGCGTAGCAGATGTTGCCGTTCACCACATTGGTGATGCCGACGGCCCCCAGCGGCTGCGCCACGGTGACGAACAGGTCGACGCTGTCGCCCGGCCACAGGAAGGCGCCGGGCAAGGTGCATTCGAATTCGGCCAGGCCCAGTGCCGCGCACAGCCACGGCGGCTGGAAGTCGAAGCTCACCACCGCACCGGGCGCCAGCGCCGGCATCCAGTCGCGCAGCGTGAGCGGCCCCCAATAGGGCTCCGTGCCGGTGTTGGTGACACGGATCGTGTAATAGCACAGCCAGCCCAACTCGCCGGGCACGCACAGCCCGGGTGTCGCTTCCTTGTCGAGCGTCAGGTTGAAGGAGCCCGACGGGGGCGGCTCATAGCCGGGCGGGAAATAGAAGGGCGGCGGCTGATAACCAGAATAGCCGAGATAGCCCTGTCTGCCTTCGCACGGCTGATAGATTTCGACGTCGCCGATCCAGCCCTGGCGTTCCGGGTGGTCGAAGTTGCCGTCATAGTCGGTGAAATAGGAACCGAAGGGCGGCGCATTCGCCGGCTTCACCAGCGCCGCGTCATTGCCCTGAAGCCCGTCGACGATGGCCGGGCCACCGGATGAAAGCTGGGCGGCGAGTGCCGGATCGTCACGCAGCGCCTCGCCCGTGGTCCACAGGAAGGCATTGCACGAGCCGCCGCGCATGATGCCGGTCTGGTCGAAGCCATAGCCAAGTGCAACACCGCCATCGGTGTTGCGCTGGTCGGGGCGGAAGCCCACCGCATATTCGTCAGGCACCGGCACCCAGGTGCCGGGTGTTGCCGGATCATCAGGGATCTCGCGCGTGTAGCGCACCACCGATGAGGTCTTCGACTCAGCGAAGACGCTGTAGTCGAAGCTGCCGCGCTGGCCGCCGCGTTGCGCAAGGATCATGCGCCCGGTGGAATCGAACACGATATCGGTCACGGGGTTGCTGCTGGCGAGGCCCGCCACGTCAAGCTCCCAGCGTGCGTCGGCGCGGAACGACCCGTCGAGATCGACCCCGACGGACCACACCTGCGGCCCCTCGGCCACGGCATAGTAGAGGCGGCCGCCATAAGCGGCCATGCCGCCCACGCGGCGTTCCGACTGGGTCAGACCCCAGGTGGCGGGGTCTTCCGCATTGAAGGCCGGATTGGCGATGTTCATCCGGCTGCCGTCATCGGCCACCGGCGGCAGGCCCTTGGCCGGGCGCGCCGCTGCGCCGTGGTCAAAGGTGTCGGCGATGAGGCCGCTCGAGTCGAGACGATAGATCAGGCCGGTGTCGAGGTCGGAGGCGAAGAACTGGCGGGTGGCGCGGTCGAACACCACGTCGCCCAGCCCCGGCCCGGCATTGCTGCCGATCGTCGAGAACAGCGTGATCTCGCCGGTGGTCCCGTCCATCCGGTAGATGCTGCCGGGTGCGCCACCCTTGTCGGTGCCCCACTGGCCCTGCATGAATTGTGCGCCGGGCATGCCCTGCTTCACATGGCGCGGCGTGCCGTCATCGCCCGGCGCCACGACGTGGATGCCGAAGGACGAGGTGGCGCCGAGATAGATGTTGGGGGCCTGCGCATCGTCCAGCGTCACGGCGAAGACCTGGCCCACGTCGCGTGCGGGCGCGGTGACGAGCGCTGGCGCATCGATGAGCTGTCCGGCCGGTGGCCCCGCCGGCAGGAAGCGTTGCACCTGCATCGAGGCGCCGTCGGGATCGATGAAGGTGTAGTCGAGCGGATCCGCGCCGTCGGGCAGCCCATCGGGCGGCGGCAGCGTGCCCGAGAAGCCTGTCACCACCGCATCGCCGGGGCTCAGCAGTCCCGCACCCTCGCCGGCCTGCACGGCGGCCGGTGAACCCGCCATCAGCAGCAGCGCCGCGGCGATGGCACGAAGGCGCCTTGCCGGAACAGTGTTTTCCGTGAACCACAGCATTCTCAAGCCCTCCGCTCGCTACAGTGCCGACAGGGCCCGACCGGGCCTGCAGGAAATCACGTGAGAGGCACAGCCCGAAAGGCAGGCGGCGCCGTGTACTCTGGTGGCCACAGTTTACGCACACATCCGCCCGCGCATGACTTGACGCATGTCAAACCGGGCGGCGGAGCGCCTGTAGTTTTGGCGTACCAGCCTCAATTTGCGACCTGCGGGAAACATTCCCGCCCGGTGTTGATCCGCCTAGCGGCAGCCCTTGCTGTGCTCCACCGCCACGATCCGGTCGATGTTGGCGCGCTCGTAGGCATTGAACCTGAGGCTCGCCGCGTTGCTGACGTGGCAGCCGTCGTTGGAGAAAATCTCCTTGGCCCGCGCCGTCCGGAAGCAGTAGCCGCGCTCGTCGTAGATGGTGTTGCGCACCGTCCACAGCGCATCGCAGGACAGGCCGCGAAGCGCGCTCTTGGGGATGTTGTGGTCATCGGTGCAGCCGATGCCCGATTCGAAGCAGGCGGCATGGGCGACCGGCGCAGCAAGGCCGATGCCGAGGATGGCGGCGGCGAACAATGTCCGGCGTGTCAGGCGTCCCATGGGGTCTCTCCCTCCGCTTCAGCGTATGAAAGAGATCCTAGGCCGTCTGTGGGCCGCCGCCGTGATATGCATCACACTGCGAGACGTCGGGTTGATTTTCCGCTCAGCGGTCGTTGCGGCTCATCCACTTCAGGGCATGGGGCACGAACCACGCATTGCCGCGATACCAGAACTTGGTGGGAGGCTCCGTGTCGAACACGCTCTCGCCGCCCGCCTCGCCCAGGATGCGCCGCGCGATCTTGATGCCGAACAGCGTTCCCATCGGCACGCCCGCGAAGCAGTAGCCGCTGCCATAGTGCACACCGTCATGGCAGCCGATGCGCGGCGTGATGTCGAAGGTGCCACCGCATTTTCCCGTCCACACATGGTCGAAACGGACGCCCGCCATGTCGGGGAAGATCCGCACCAGCCGCTGCTGCAGGCGTTCCGCCATGATGCGAAGGTCGGCATCCACCTCGCCCGTCAGCCCGCCGAACTGGATGCGCGTATCGTCG
Organism: Pseudomonadota bacterium; assembly: GCA_041163105.1. Taxonomy (GTDB): domain Bacteria; phylum Pseudomonadota; class Alphaproteobacteria; order Rhizobiales; family Aestuariivirgaceae; genus Aestuariivirga. The sequence goes on along the minus strand of JBEARP010000183.1, from coordinate 9,642 downwards.
CCGGGCGCAATGCGCATCCAGTCGACGTTGAAGTTCCAGTCGATGAAGGTTCGGTCGCCCGGAAGCAGGGACCGCACACGGTTCTCGCTCATCGGGGCCGTCACCGCCTGATAGGCATGGAAGGGCATGATGCGCCGCCGCAGCCAGGGGAACTCACGCCCGCCATAGCCATTGGTGGCGAAGACGAGGTCCCGCGCCGCGACCTTCGCGCCCTTCGCGAACACCGTGAAGCCCTCGGCCTCCTTCCGGAAGCCATAGACCGGCGTGTAGGCGCAGATGGTGACGCCCGCCGCGCGCGCAGCATCAAGCAGGCCCTGGTGATAGAGCCCGGGGTGCAGCCCCGCGTGGTCGGGAATGCGCACGCCACCGAAATAGTGGTCGGTCGCGATTTCCTCGCGCTGTTCCACCCGGCTCACCGTCTGGAACGGCTCGCCCAGGTGCTGTTCGCGCAAGCCAAACTCGCGCGCCATGTCGTCATACATCTTGGTGGAGGTCGCCAGCAGCAGCCGCCCCTGCTGCTTGTAGTGGCAGGCGATGTTCTCGCGCTCGATCACGTCCTTCACCGCGACGAAGGCCTCCATCAGCTCGCCATAGGTGGCCTTGGCCTTGTCCAGGCCTTGCCCCTCCATGATCTCGCCGAAGGAATGCTTCAGCGTGCGGCCCACGTAACCCGCATTGCGGGTCGAGGCGCCGTGGCCCGGCTCCTTGGCCTCGAACACCGTCACCTGCCGCCCGCCGCGCGCCAGCATGATCGCCGCGTTGAGGCCGGTGATGCCGGAGCCGACGATCGCCACGTCCGTGCGCTTGGGCGGGGCAGCGCGTGTCTGGTCTTCGTGCGGGGCAGCGCGCCACCAATAGGGGTCGAAGGAGGCGTTGTTGCTGAGTGCGCTGCTGCCGAAGGCCATGTCAGGCGGCCTTTCCGTAGCGCCGCTCGTCGATGACGTCCTTCAGCTGCATGTACCAGTAGCCTGCCTGCACGCCCACGCGGCCGAAGGGCCCGCCCGCCCATTGCGGCGCATAAGGGGCGAAGCGTCGGTACTCGTCGTCCTTCGCCCCGATGGCACGCGCCATCAGTATGCCGCCCATGGCCGTGGTGTTCATGCCGTGGCCGCCGAAGGCGGTCGCCCACCACTGCCCCTGCCCGTCCGAGCCGATCAGCGGCATGAAGTGCCGCGCATAGCCCATCAGGCCTGCCCAGGCATAGTCGATCTTCGGGTTGCCCAGTTCCGGGAACACCGACACCATGTCGCCCTTCATGCGTTCGGCGAGGTGCGCAGGCTCCGAGACGCGCGTGGTGATGGCACCGCCCCACAACAGCCGCCCCTCGTCCACCAGCCGGTAATAGTTGCCGGCGCGCCGCGTGTCCGAAATGGCGCTCCGTGTACGGATCACATCCTGCTGCAGCGGCTCCGTCACCGCCACATAGGTGGCCACCGGCAGCACCGCGCGCCCCGTCGGCTGGTGCAGCGTGCGGTCGAGCGAGGAGACGCAATAGACGATATTCGCCGCCCGCACCTCGCCCTGCGCCGTGCGCACCGACCACACCGCGCCCTGCTTCTCCACCGTCACAGCCGACGAGTTCTCATAGAGCCGTGCCCCCGCCGCTTCCGCTTTCTTCGCGATCATCAGCGCATAGCGCAGCGGGTGCATGTGAAAGGCGGTCGGGTCGTATGAGGACTGGAAGTAGCGCCTGGTGTTCACCCGCGCCCGCGTCTCGGCCACGTCGAAGAACGCCATCTCCTGGCCATAGTCCCTGGTCATCTCTGCCACCGCTGCCTGCTTCTCGGCGGCATTGGAATAGCGGATGCAGCCCTGCCAGCCGTCACCCATCCTGATCGAGGGGTCGGTCTCGGCGATCTCGCGCCGCACGAATTCGGTGCCGTGCCGGGACAGCTGGTAAAGCGCCTGCGCGGCAGGGAGCCCCACCCGCTTCGCCACGTTCCCCATGCCCTCGGCAAAGCCATTGGACACGAAGCCGCCGTTCCGCCCCGAAGCCCCCCAGGCGATCCGCTTGGCCTCCAGCAGCACGACGGACTTCCCCCTCCGGGCCAGTTCCAGCGCGGTCGTCAGCCCGGCGAGCCCCGCCCCGATCACGCAGGCCTCGGCCTCCACCCGGCCGGTCAGGGCGGGGCGCAGTGCGCCCCGGTCCACCGTCGCCTCGTACCAGGTCCGCTCGGAATAGTTCGCGTCGATCATTCTCAAGCCTCAAGCAAACGCGCCAGTTGCTCCCGCCCCATGCCTTCCGCTATGGAACGCCTCATGCGCTTCACTTCAGGCAAAGACTTCGCGAACCAGCCGCAGAAGGCGGTCACCATATTCGGCATGTCCGGTGTGGGCAAGACAACGCTCTCGAACCTCCTGCAGGATTCGGGCTGGTATCACTATTCCGTCGATTACCGCATCGGCACCCGCTACATGGGCGAGCACATCGTCGACAATTTCAAGCGCGAGGCGATGCGCGTTCCCTTCCTGCGTGACCTGCTGCTGTCGGACTCGATCCACATCCAGTCCAACATCACCTTCGATCACCTGAAGCCATTGTCCACCTATCTCGGCAAGCCCGGCAACCCGGCGAAGGGCGGCATCTCGTTCGCCGAATACCGTCGCCGCCAGCGCCAGCACCGGGAGGCCGAGATCTCGGCCCTGCTCGACGTGCCCGCCTTCATCGAGAAGTCACGCGACATCTACAGTTACGAGAACTTCGTCTGCGACTCCGGCGGCTCGCTGTGCGAGATCGTCGATCCGTCGAATCCGCTCGATCCGGTTTTGTCCTGCCTCGCGGAAAACACCCTGCTCCTCTATATCGAGGGCACGCCCGAACACACCCGCATGCTGGTGGAGCGCTTCCGCAAGGATCCGAAGCCCATGTACTACCAGCCCCAGTTCCTCGAGAAGAAGTGGGCGGAGTACAAGGACATCAATTCGATCTCGAAGGACGACGAGGTCGACCCGGACGGATTTGCCGTCTGGGGCTTCGAGCAGCTGCTCCATCACCGCATCCCGCTCTACAAGGCGATTGCCGACAATTTTGGCTACACGGTCCGAATGCGAGACGTTCCAGACGTCCAGTCCGAACAGGACTTCACCGCACTCGTCGCCAACGCCATCGCAAAGTAAGTCACATGCCCATCCGCATCCCGAACGACCTGCCCGCCCGCCGCACGCTCGATTCCGAGGGCGTGATGGTGATGACGGAGGCGAGCGCCGCCCGCCAGGACATCCGCCCCCTGCGCATCGGCCTGCTCAACCTGATGCCCAACAAGATCAAGACCGAGACGCAGTTCGCGCGTCTGATTGGCGCCACACCGCTGCAGGTGGAGCTCACCCTCGTCAAGATCACCAGCCATACCCCGAAGAATGCAGATCCCGAGCACATGCTCGCCTTCTACGAGGACTGGGAGGACGTGAAGCATGAGAAGTTCGACGGCTTCATCGTCACCGGCGCCCCCGTGGAACTTCTCGACTTCAGCGACGTCAACTACTGGGACGAGCTGTCGCGCATCTATGACTGGACGCAGACGCATGTGCAGTCCACCTTCAATATTTGCTGGGGCGCGCAGGCCGCCCTCTGGCACTTCCACAAGGTGCCAAAGCACGCCCTGCCGAAGAAGCGTTTCGGCGTCTACACCCACCGCAACCTGAAGCCCAACTCGCCCTATCTGCGCGGCTTCTCGGACGACTTCTCGATCCCGGTCTCGCGCTGGACCGAGAACCACCGCGCGGATCTTCCCACCGACCGCGGCCTCGAACTGCTGATGGAGTCGGACGAGGCCGGCCTCTGCCTCATCAACGATCCCGCCAGGCGCTCGCTCTACATGTTCAACCACATTGAGTATGACACCACCTCGCTGTCCGACGAGTATTGGCGCGACCGCAATGCGGGCAAGCCGATCGAGCTTCCCGTCAACTACTTCCCCAAGAACGATCCGGAGCAGCCGCCAGAGAACCGCTGGAGAAGCCACGCGCATCTCCTGTTCGGCAACTGGATCAACGAACTCTACCAGACGACGCCATTCGACCTCGCGAAGATCGGCGGCTGAGAAGGACACTCAAAGCAAGAAAATCACCTTTCAGCGGCTTGACCGGGGCATCCCCCAACCTTCACCTTGCCCCGGCTTGACCGGGGTATCCTTTTTGGGGCGCTGGAAAAGGACGCCCGGTTCAATCCCGGGCGAAGTGAAAGTGGGGTGCGCGATGGATGTGCACAAGGCTCCGCCACGCTCCCCCATGTGGCCACATGGAAGGAACGGGCGGAACGAGGCCCCTGCTCCGGGGCCCGCGAAAACAGATTCACGATGTCAATCAGCAGCAAGCACGGCGAAGGCTGCCATATAGCACAATCTAGGATTAAAGTCAATACATAAGAATTATCTCAATCGCTTTCATTTCGTCAAAGTGCCGGGCTAGCCTCTTTCAACTCAACTGCGGGATGCCACATGCCGGACCGTCAGCTGCTCCTCCTCCGCCATGCCAAGGCCGTGCTCGGCGAGGGCATGGAAGACTTCGACCGCCCGCTTGCACTGCGCGGCGAGCAGGCCGCCCAGGCGATGGGCCGCCACATGGCCGCGCACGGCCTGGTGCCCGACCTCGTGCTCTGCTCGCCCGCCCGCCGCACCAGCCAGACCTGGGAAATCGCGGCGCGCGAACTTCCTGCCACCGAGGTGCACCTCGTCGAAGCCCTATATGATTTTGGCGATGGCGAGGCCCTGTTGCAGGTGATCCGCGAACAGGGCGGCTCTGCCAGGCGACTGATGCTCGTCACCCACAACCCCGCCACCCAGAACCTCGCCATCGCTTTGGCTGGCTCGGGTGATCGCCTGTTGCGCCGGCAGCTCATCGAGAAATACCCGACCGCCGGGCTCGCCATCCTCACCCTCAACGGCAGCAGCTGGGCTGACCTGCCGGACGGACAGTGCCGCCTCGACGGCTTCGTGAAGCCCAGGGACCTGGCAAGCGGCCCGGCATGACGGTTTCCCTTGCCTTGCGGCAGCAACCGCACCACTTATTGCCCCACGAAAGGGGTTCCCAAGATCGTCAGTTTCTCAGACATCGTTGATGGCACGCGCATTGCCGCGGGCGGCCTTTCGGATTTTGCCACGGGCCTTGTGAACCCGTCGGTGCGCCTGGGCGTCACCGGGCTCTCGCGCGCCGGCAAGACGGTGTTCATCACCGCCCTCGTCAACGCGCTGCTGAAGGGCGGGCGCTTTCCCGCCTTCGAGGCGCTGAGCGGCGGCCGCATCACCCGGTGCTACCTCGAGCCCCAGCCCGATGACACGCTGCCGCGCTTTGCCTTCGAGAGCCACACCAAGGCGCTCTCGGGCGAGGCGCGCCACTGGCCGGAAAGCACCAGCCGCATCAGCCAGCTGCGCATCACGGCGGAATACGCGCCCATGGGCCTCATCGCCCGCAACCTGGGCTCGGGCAAGCTCCACATCGACATCGTGGACTATCCCGGCGAATGGCTGCTGGACCTGCCGCTGATGCGCATGAGCTATGCCGAATGGTCCGCCGCCACCGTGGCCGCGAGCCGCGCCGCCCCGCGCCTTGCCCACGCGGGCGAGTGGCATGCGTTGCTCGCCAGCCTCGCGCCCGACAAGCCCGCCGACGAGCAGGACGCCATCACTGCGGCGGAGGTCTTCACCGCCTATCTCTCGCGCTGCCGCAAGGACGACGTCTCGCTCTCCACCCTGCCGCCGGGCCGCTTCCTGATGCCGGGCGACTTCAAGGGCTCGCCGTTGCTCGCCTTTGCCCCGCTCGATATTGCTCCGGACACGGAGCTTTCGAAGGGCTCTCTCGCCGCGCTCATGGAGCGGCGCTACCAGGCCTATGTCTCGACCATCGTGAAGCCCTTCTTCTATGGCCACTTCGCCAGGCTCGACCGGCAGATCGTGCTGGTCGACGCGCTGACCGCGCTCAACGCCGGGGCGTCCGCCGTGAAAGACCTGCAGCACGCGCTGGCCGACATTCTCTCCTGCTTCCGGCAGGGGCAGAACTCGATCCTCTCGAACCTCTTCGGCCGCCGCATCGACAAGGTGCTGTTCGCCGCCACCAAGGCGGACCTGTTGCACCACACCAGCCATGACCGGCTGGAGAACATCCTCAAGCTCATCGTCGAGCAGGCGATGACGCGCGCGGAGTATTCGGGCGCCTCCATCGACGTTGCAGCGCTGGCCGCCATCCGCGCCACGCGCGAGGCAAGCGTCAGGCAAAAGGGCGAAACGCTGGAGTGCATCGTCGGCACGCCGCTGGCGGGCGAGACGGTGGGCGGCACTGCGTTTGATGGCACGACCGAAGCGGCGATCTTCCCCGGCGACTTGCCGAGGGACGCGCACAAGGCACTGGATGGCTCGCTCGAAGGCAGCCTCAAGTTCGTGCGCTTCCGCCCGCCGCTCCCGAAGGACGGCACCTGGCCGTCGATCCGGCTGGACCGCACCATGGAATTCCTGTTGGGAGACCGCTTCCAATGAGCGACCCCCGCCACCCGCAGGCCTTCGTGCTGGAAACGCCAGAACGCGATGAAGAACCGCAGAGGAAGCCTCGCGCCATCACCGGCATCACCTTCGAGCCCGAGGTCGACGAGGGCGAGATGATCGTCATGCCGCCGGCCGTGTCGCGGCCATCGCGGTTCCGCTGGGGCGCGCTGCTGATGTCGGCGCTCTTCGTGCTCGTCGCCATGTGGGCGGGCCTGTCGATCAGCAAGCTGGTCGAGGATTTCTTTGCGCGCTCCCCCCTCCTCGGCTGGACGGCGCTGGGCGTTGCCGCCGTGGCGGCGCTGGCAGCCATCGTCATCATCCTGCGCGAAGTCTGGGCGCTGGCGCGCCTGCGCCGCATCGAGCACATCCAGGTCGATGCCGCCCATGCGATCAACACCGATGACGGCGCCGCCGCGAAGCGCGCCATCGACAATCTGAAATCGCTCTACGCCAGCCGCCCCGATGCGCAGCTGGGCCTGCGCGAGATGAAGCAATATGAGGCCGACATCCTCGACGGGCGCGATCGCGTGCGCCTGGCCGAGCGCCACCTCGTCGACTGGCGTGATGGCGAGGCGCACCGCATCATTGCCCACGCCGCGCGCCGCATCACGCTGCTCACCACAGTGGCCCCGACGGCGGCGCTCGACATCCTGTTCGTCGCCGCCCAGAACCTGCGCATGATGCGCGAGCTGGCCACGCTCTACGGTGGCAGGCCCTCCACCCTCGCCACGCTGCGCCTCGCCCGCATGGTGCTGAGCCATCTGGCGCTGACCGGCGGCATCGCGCTCTCGGACAACCTGATCCAGCACGTCGTCGGGCGCGGCCTGCTCGGCAAGCTCTCCGCGCGCTTCGGCGAAGGCACGGTGAACGGCATCCTCACGGCGCGCTTGGGACTTGCAGCGCGCGATGTGTGCCGCCCCATCCCGCAGGAAACCTCCGCCAAGGACACGCTGGGCAGCCTGATGAAGGAACTCGTCTCCGCCGCCCCGCAGGAGAAGGCGGAGTGAAACCGCTGGCTGGCCTGTTCATGGTGGCGCTGCTGGCGGCCCCTGCCGCTGCCACCGAAAACCGCGGCACGCGCATTGCCATGGCAGTGGCGCTCCTCGACGTGACGGAGGAACACTGTGCCGGCCGGCTGAAGGTGGACGAGCAGGTGAAGGTAACGCTGCTCGAACACTTCCACGAATATGACATTGCGGGCCTGGCCTCGCTGCTGTCGAAGCCGCTGAACAGCTTCTATGAGGACTTCACCTACGAGGTGAAGCAGGGCCGCGATGCCTTCTGCCGCAAGGCCCCGGCCGAGGCTGCCAGCACCGGCTACCCTGTGCTGCTGGCCGGAGGCGAGTGATGTTCCTCACCTTTTTCACCGAGTTGAAGAGTGCAGGCGTGCCCGTTTCGCTCAAGGAGTACCTCACCCTCGTCGAAGCGCTGGACAAGGACCTCGCCGGTTACTCGACCGAGCAGTTCTATTATCTCTCGCGCGCCGCACTGGTGAAGGACGAGCGCAACCTCGATCGTTTCGACCGCGTCTTCGGCCATGTCTTCAAAGGCCTGGACAGCCCCGGCGATGCGCTGCTGGCCGAGATCCCCGAGGAGTGGCTGCGCAAGCTCGCCGAGAAGCACCTCACCGAGGATGAGAAGAAGCTCGTCAAATCACTCGGAGGCCTCGACAAGATTCTCGAGGAGCTGAAGAAGCGATTGGAAGAGCAGAAGGGCCGCCACCAGGGCGGCAGCAAATGGGTCGGTACCGCCGGCACCTCGCCCTTCGGCGCCTATGGTTACAACCCGGCGGGCGTCAGGATCGGGCAGGACAAGAACCGCAACAACTCCGCCGTCAAGGTCTGGGACAAGCGCGAGTTCAAGGACCTCGACGACACGGTGGAGCTTGGCACCCGCAACATCAAGGTGGCGCTCAGGCGCCTGCGCAAGTTCGCGCGCGAAGGCGCGGCGGACGAGCTGGACCTTCCCGACACCATCCGCTCCACCGCGCGCCAGGGCTGGCTCGACGTGAAGCTGGTGCCGGAGCGGCGGAACACGGTGAAGGTTCTGATCTTCTTCGACGTCGGCGGCTCGATGGACCCGCACATTCGTGTCTGCGAGGAACTGTTCTCGGCGGCGCGTGCCGAGTTCAAGCACCTCGAGTACTTCTACTTCCACAACTGCGTCTATGAAGGCGTGTGGAAGAACAACCGCCGCCGCACGACCGAACGCCTCGACACGTGGAAGCTGCTCCACACCTACCCGCACGACTACAAGGTGATCTTCGTCGGCGATGCGTCGATGAGCCCCTTCGAACTCACCCATGAAGGCGGCTCGGTCGAGCACTGGAACGAAGAGCCAGGCCTCGCCTGGTTGCAGCGGATCGCCGCCACCTACCCGAAGGTGGTGTGGCTCAATCCGAGCCAGGAGAAATATTGGGGCTATTCGCCCTCGATCAGCCTCGTTTCCCGCACCTTCGATGGCCGCATGTTCCCGCTGACGCTCGACGGCATCGACCGCGCCATGCGCGAACTGGTGCGCTGAACCACCTCACGGTGCATTCGAAGGCATTTTTGCAGGGCCGCGACGGAATGGCGGCACTCCTACGTCTTGAGTGCATCGGAACACAATGGAGTATCACGATGCGCAATCGAACCAAGTTTTTCCTCGGCGTCGGCGCGGCGGCCATGCTGGCGCTCGGCGGTCTTGCCGGCCTTGCCCAGGCTGACATGCAAGGCGGCATGGGCGGCGGAATGGGTGAAGGCCATGGCGGCGGCATGATGGGTCGCCAGCTGATGGAGCGCTACGACACCGACAAGGACGGCAAGGTCACCCAGCAGGAAATCGACAAGAACCGCGCCGACTGGCTGGCGGAGGCCGATGCCGACAAGACCGGCAGCCTGTCCCTCGAAGAGTTCAAGGTGCTGTGGCTCAAGGCCCGTAGCGAGATGATGGTGCGCGAGTTCCAGTTCTTCGACCGCGATGGCAACGGCCAGGTGACGATCGAGGAATACCAGGGCCCGATGTCAGACATGGTCGCCGAACGCGACCGCAACGCAGATGGCGCCCTCAGCAAGGATGATCGCCCCGCGAAGGGCGAGGGCCGGCGCGGGCGTCATGGCCGTGGCGAGCACGCCATGGGCCAAGGCATGGGTGAAGGCATGGGCCACGGCAAAGGCATGGGCCAGGG
>JBEARP010000182.1:0-11487 GCA_041163105.1 Pseudomonadota bacterium | reverse complement strand
GGATATAGTTAGTCAGCATAGACCGATCACGGACAATGGGACCTGATTTGTGCTTTGCGGCCTTCACCCATTCCCGAAGGAAGCGGGTCAGTTTTGCCCAGTCCTTCTCTGTGAAATGGGCGCGCGGGCTTTCCACAAGGTGGGGGCGGTCAAACTCCACCTTCTTCTTGAAATGACCTCTGCGATAGCACCAGTCAGCAAACACCTTGAAGTTGCTCATCTCCGCGAGAATTGTGGAGTTAGATGGAGGGCTGCGTCTGTAGTTTTGACGCCTCCAATCAAAGAGTTTGGTGACCTCTACTTCGTTGAGTTCAGTCAACTTGTTCTTGGTAAAGTAGGGAAGGGCGTAGTTCTTAAGGAACTGAAGGATGTCCTTCACGCGTCTCGGTGATGGCGCCTCGGCGGGGTAGTTCTGCTCGAACTCGGCAAGAAGTCTGGCAAAGTTCTTGTTGGTGATAGTCTCACCATTCATCACTCGTAGGCGTAGTTCATCAAAGAGATGGTCTGCGAATTTGCGGGCTTCATACAGGTCGGAAGTACCAGTTCCTCGGTAGAGATATCCAGTCCCATTTGGGACTTTGATTCGGCAGAGCCAGAGTTGTTTAGGGCGGTTCTCTAGTTGATAGAGAACGACCTTTCCGTCGTGGAAAGACTGGCTGTTGATGACCTTATCTTTCGGCATTGATGGATCATAACAGGAGCCTTCAGAAATGAAATGTAATATCCGTGTAATATGGGATTGAAACGCTGGGCGGCGCTCCGCGTTCTTATATAACGCCTTGATTTTATTGATAAATCTGGTGCCGCTTAGGTGACTCGAACACCTGACCCCCGCATTACGAATGCGGTGCTCTACCAACTGAGCTAAAGCGGCCTGCCAGACGGCGCGGGGTATAGGGTATTTCGGCCGATCCCGCAACCGGGCGCGGGCGAGAAAAATTTCAGCCTTCGGCGGGCAGCGAACGGCCTCTCGGCGTGTCGAAATCCTCCGGCAGGCCGGGGTCGTCGGGCGGGCGCTGAGGCTGGACCATTTTCGGGGCCTCCAGCGTGCGTGGCGCGGCCTCGGCAGCGGGCTTCGGGGCCTCGATCGCCTCGACGGTCGCGACGGCCATGGGCCTGTCGGCCTCCAGCTGCTCGGGCATCTCGAACGGCGCCTTCCATTCACATGGCACGATCTCGCCCGAAACGGGTGACACCGGTGTCCAGCGCGGGCTGGCAACGCCGTCCGACACCCAGATCGGGTCACGCGGCGCAGTGAGTGCGCGGGCCAGCCATTCGCGCGCCCGGCCCTTGTCGCCTTGGGCCTCCTCGATGTCGGCCATCAGGGCGCAGACGCGCGCCTGCGGGCGATCATCGGCATAGGGCTTCAGCGCATCGCGCGCCATGTCCCAGCGCTGGGCGCGGATGGCGGCGCGGGCCAGTGCCACGGCCCCTTCGAGCCCGCCCCCATCTTCTCTCACGCGCCCCTCCTTCAGGAGATCGCGCACCCGGTCCAGCCGGGCGTCGGGCCCGTCACCGGGAATGAGGTGGGCCTGCACATCCGCCAGGTCGGGATGGGGCGACAGGATCCACGTCTCCTTCAGCATCTTGGACGCCTTGCGGGTCGAGGCCTGGGTGATCAGCACGCGCGCCGCGACGAGTGCTGCAGGCACCAGTGCGGGGTCCAGCTTGTGGGCGCGCAGCGCGAATTCCAGCGCACGCGGCTTGTCGCTGTCCTCGAGCTGCAGGGCTTCGGCTGCCAGCATCGCGGCCTGTTTGCGCAGGCCTTCGGCCTGCGGGATCAGGCCGGACTTGGTCTGCTGCACCAGCGTCGCCGTCGCCGCGTTCCAGTCCTTGGCGGCGGATTGCAGCTGCAGCACGGCGGTCGACGCCCAGTTGAGCCTGGGGTTCAGTGCCAGCGCGCGCTCGGCATGGCGGCGTGCAGCGGCGACGTCGCCCGCCTGGCGCGCCTCGGAAAATAATCCGCGCAGTCCCAGCGCCTCGGTGTCGGGTGACTTGGTCATCTCCTCGAAGATGCGCTTCACCTGGGCGCGATCGCCCTTCAATTGCGCGGCCTGTGCGGCCAGCACGTTCACCAGCGGTTCGTCGGCCAGCGCATTGCCGGCGATTGCCGCGTGCCTGGCGGCGGCCGCGGCATCGCCCGCACCCGCGGCGATGATGCCGCGCGAGAGTGACTCATAGCCCTTCCGGTTCTTGCGGAAGGAATACCAGCGGCCCATGGCCTGAGGGCTGTGCCACAGCCGGCGGAACAGGCTCCACACAAACCAGATGGCAACGACGGCGAGCACGGCCAGCACCACGCCGGCGATGAAGCTCATCTGGATTTCGCGGCCAAGCCAGCGGATGGTCAGCGTGCCGGGCCGGTCGGCGAGCCACGCGAAGCCCGCGGCCAGCGCGACGAGAAGCAGGAAGCGCCACAGCAGCTTGATCATTGCGCCGCTCCGCCGCTGGCCGCGATCTGCCGCAGCACTGCTTCGGAAACCTGCGCGACGGCGGCCTCCAGCTTGAGGCGGGACGCCGCGCGCTGGGCCCATTGGCTGAGCGCCATGGGCTTGTCGCCCTCAGCCCCGTCGATCACCGCGATGGCCTGGCTCAGGTCGCCGGCATCGGCAAAGGCGGCGGCCTTCTCGGCCACCTGGCGCCAGTCGGTATCGCCGATCGGCCGTATGCTGATGATCCCGGAGAGTGACTTCATCACCGTGCCGAAATAGCTGTCGTCCTCTGCCGGCGGGGCTTCGGCCTGGGGAAGCGCAGGGATGGCGGCGCGCAGTTCGCTGGCCAGTCCGGGGGCCGCGGGCACGCCTTCCGCCGCACTTGCGGCAACAACGTCGAGGCCCGAGGCCGCGGGCACCATGCGGGCAATGCGTTCATACTCGGGCTCGAAGGAGGTTCCTGCCGCCACCTTGGCCTTGAGGTCGGACAGTGCCTGCGACAGCGCGGCGGTGGCGTCCGCCTGCGGGCTTGGCCCCGGGCCGGACTTGAGGCTCGCCACGTCCTTCTCGAGCGCGTCGATGCGCTGGCCGAGTGCGGCCAGCACCGCGGCGTCCGCCGGGCTCGCAGCCGCGCCCGAAGTGGTCGCGGCCGGAGCCGACGACATGGACTTGCGCAGCGCGTCGAGGTCGGCGCGCGCCGCCTTCAGCTGGTCTTCAAGCGCCACACCCTGCTGCCCGGCCTGGTCCACGCGCGCGCCCACATCGGCGATCTGCGCGGAAGCGGCCCTGGCCGCATCCGCAGCCTTTGCGGCCGCATCGGTGGCGGAGGCCGCAGCCTGCACCGCGCCGTCGGCACCCTGCTTCACGGCGGCGATCTGGGCGCCGAGGTCTGAATTGTTCTGTTCCAGCGCCGCCACCTGGTTCTTCAGCGCCACCATCTCGTTCGACGGCAGGTAGCTCGACAGCACGCCGCGATAGAGCCAGCCGCCGCCCAGCGCGCCGAGGATCAGCGCCGCGATGATCCAGGTCGATGTCCCGCGCGATGTCTTCTTCGGCGCTGCGGGGGCATAGGCGTCCTCGCGCGTCTCGTCACCCGAAGTTCTCGGCGGCGAATCGGCCTCGCTGCGGATTTCCTCGGCCTCGAGGTCGAGGACCTGCGGTTTGGAACCTGTGTCGTCGTGCTGATTGCTCATGCCTAAAGGACCTAAAGGGTTCGCCCGCTTTGTTCAAGAAGCTCAAGAATTGCGGCTTCATCAGGGCTTGCCGAAACCGCCGTCGTCCAGCCCTCCGGCAGTGCCGCCGCCACATTGCGCGACAGGCACAGGTGGCGGACCGCCGAGGCCCCTGCCGCAAGGCCCGCGGCCTCCACCAGTCCGCGCCAGATCTTCGCACTGCGCGGCGAATAGAGGAGCACCGCGTCGAGGCGGCCGCTGCGCAAGGCATCTTCCAGCCCGCCAAGGCTCGCGGCGGGTGCCGTATCATAGAGAACCACGCGGATGCACTGGAAACCCGCAGCCGTCAGCTGCGCCTCGAGGTCGCCCGCCGTTTCCGCACCTGAAAGGTAAAGGATCGGGCCTTCCTTCGGGTCCAGCTCCGCGCGGATGAAACCGGCAAGCCCGTTCACGTCGCCGCCATGCGCTTCTGCCGCAAAGCCCTCAGCTCGCGCCGCCTTCAGCGATTGCGGCCCGACCGTCAGTGTGCGGAAGGATGTGAGGGTGTGGCCCGTGGGCAGCGCGCGGATACCGTTGGCGCTGGTCACCGCGATGGCCTGCCACCTGAGGTCGGGAATGGCAACGCCATCACGCGGCTTGATCGTCAGCAGCGGCGCCATCACCACCTCATGGCCCATCGCCTCGAGCTTGGCGGTGAGCGGCCCCGCATCCTCCTCGGGCCTGGTGACGGCGACGCGCATCAGAAGGCGATGAGGCTGCCGCCCTCGGCCTTCACCTGCTCGCCCGCCTCGCGGCCCATGCGCGCGGCATCGGCGGGTGCGCCAGCGCGCGTCGTCTCGAAGCAGTGCACGCCGTCCAGCGTCAGTGCATGGCCGCGGAACTTCACCGTGCCATTGTCGATCACCGCATGCCCGGCCAGCGGCGTGCGGCAGGAGCCGTCGAGTGCCGCAAGGAAGGCGCGCTCGCAGTTGACCGCGATGGCCGAAGGCTCATGGTTGATCGCGGCCAGTAGCTCGCGCGTCTTGGCATCATCCTCGCGCGTCTCGATGCCGATGCAGCCCTGCGCCACGGCGGGCAGCATCACCTCGGTTGGAACGAGCGAGGCGATCTTGGAGGCCAGGCCCAGCCGCTTCAGGCCCGCGGCGGCAAGGAAGGTGGCCATCGCCACGCCTTCGTCCAGCTTCTTCAGCCGGGTTTCCACATTGCCGCGGAACTGGATGACGTCGATGTCGGGCCGCAGCCGCTTCAGCTGCGCCCCGCGCCGCACCGAGGATGAGCCGACGACGGCACCCTCGGGCAACTCGTCGATGGTCTTCGCCACCGGGCTCAGGAACGCGTCGCGCACGTCCTCGCGCGGCAGCAGTGCCGCCATGATCAGCCCGTCCGGCAGGCGGGCCGGCATGTCCTTCATCGAGTGCACGGCCAGGTGGATCTCGCGGGCGAACAGCGCCTCCTCGATCTCCTTGGTGAACAGACCCTTGCCGCCGATCTCCGACAGCGGCCGGTCGCGGATGCGGTCGCCCGTGGTGGTGATCACCACGATCTCGATGTCATCGTCGGAGAACCCATGCGCGGCCTTCAGCCGGCTCTTCGTCTCATTGGCCTGGTAGAGGGCGAGGGGGGAGCCACGGGTCCCGATCTTCAGCTTCGGCATGGGCAGGTCTGTTCCGGATAAGCGAATGTCCTGACAGTCTTAGCTGTAAACTCTTGTGGCGTCACCCCCGGCCCAACGCGTCCTACCCATGGTTACCCCCGCACCGTCACCCCACCCCTCATGCCGTCACCCCGGCGAAAGCCGGGGCCCAGTTTTGCCCACCCCAAGCTGGGTGCCAGCTTTCGCTGGCATGACGGAACGCATGTGGTCGTTGTCGCTGCGCCGCCACATTTAACAAAGGACAAAAATCCTAATGCGCAACAAGATTCCGCAACCAATCGCGGTTGCACTCCGCGAGTCAACGGAAGCATCACTTTTGCAACCGAAACCGCATCCGCCAGCAACCTGCAGCGCGCAGTTTGCAACCCCCTTTGCTTCTGCCCGGCCCCCGCGATATGCCCTCGGGCCATGACCCGCCGCACCCTCATCCTCGGCATCGAGACCTCCTGCGACGAGACGGCCGCCGCCGTCATCGCGCGGGACGGCGAAGGGCGGGGCGAAATCCTGTCCAACGTGGTGCTGTCCCAGCTCAAGGACCACGCCCCCTATGGCGGCGTGGTGCCGGAGATCGCGGCCCGGGCGCATGTCACCCACCTCGACCGGCTCATCGCCCAGGCGATGGCCGAAGCGGGATTGAATTACAGTGACTTGGATGGCGTGGCGGCCACCGCCGGGCCGGGGCTTCTGGGTGGTGTCATCGTCGGCCTCACCATGGCCAAGGCCATTGCGCTGGCCGCGGAGAAGCCCCTGATCGCGGTCAACCATCTGGAAGGCCACGCGCTGACGGCCAGGCTCCTGCAGGACGTCAAGTTCCCCTACCTGCTGCTGCTGATTTCAGGTGGCCATACCCAGTTTCAAGTGGTTGAAGGCGTTGGTAAATATCATCGGCTTGGCACCACCATCGACGATGCGCTGGGCGAGGCCTTCGACAAGGTCGCAAAGCTGCTGGGCCTCGGCTACCCCGGCGGCCCGCAGGTGGAACAGCTGGCGCGGCGCGGCAACCCGCAGCGCTTTGATTTGCCCCGGCCGCTGAAGGGCCGGAAAGACTGTAACTTCTCGTTTTCAGGCCTGAAAACCGCAGTGCGCGAGGTGGTCAACGACCTCGGCACCTTGAGCGATCAGGACGTGGCCGACGTCTGCGCCTCCTTCGAGGCCGCCGTGGCCGAGACCATGGCCGACCGGCTGAAAATGGCCGTGCACCTGTTCCGCGCCGCCCATCCGGACGTCGAAAACCCCGCGCTCATCGTGGCGGGCGGCGTCGCGGCGAACCAGAAGCTGAAGGCCGTGTTCGAGGGCGCAGCCGCGAGCCACGGCCTGCAACTCATTGTTCCGCCAGCAAAACTCTGCACCGACAATGCGGCCATGATCGCCTGGGCCGGGGCCGAACGCCTGGCGCTCGGCCTCACCGATGAGCTCGGTGCACCGGCCCGCGCCCGCTGGCCGCTCGATGCCGCGCAGGCCCCGGTCTATGGCTCCGGCAAGCTTGGGGGCAAGGCATGAAACTCGGCGTGCTGGGCGCGGGCGCCTGGGGCGCGGCACTGGCCCATGTGGCGCGGACAGCCGGGCACGAGGTCCAGGTCTGGTCCCGCGGGCGCCCGCTGGAGCCTCTTGGAGAGGCCCAGGGCCTGATTCTCGCTGTCCCAGCACAGGGGGTACGTGAGGTCCTGTCAGGCCTGAAATCAATCGTTACGAACCCCGGCAAACGCCTGCCCCTCATCATCAGCGCCAAGGGCATCGAGCAGGGCACCGGCCTGTTCATGAACGAGGTGGTGGCAGACGTGCTGCCCGCCGCGGAGCCGATGGTGCTCTCGGGCCCGTCCTTCGCGGCCGACGTCATGAAGGGCTTGCCCACCGCCGTCGTCATGGCCGCGCAAGACATTGCAGACGCGCGCCACTGGGCGGAAGCGCTCTCCCTGCCGCATTTCCGGATATATGCGTCCGACGATGTGCTGGGCGTCGAGATCGGCGGCGCGCTCAAGAACGTGCTCGCCATTGCCTGCGGCATCTCCGACGGGCGGGGCCTGGGCGACAGTGCCCGCGCCGCGCTGACCACGCGCGGTTTCGCCGAACTCACCAGATTCGCTGCGAAACTGGGTGCCAAGCCCGAAACGCTGATGGGCCTGTCAGGCCTCGGCGACCTGCTGCTCACCTGCTCCTCGCGCCAGTCGCGCAACTATTCCTTCGGCCACGCGCTGGGCGAGGGGAAATCGGTTGAGCAGGCGCTGGCGCAATCGCGCGGCGTGGTCGAGGGCGCCTCCACCGTCAAGATCGCGCAGGCACTGGCTCGCCGGCACGGTGTCGACATGCCGATTGTGGATGCCGTCCACGCCATCGTTGACGGGGGCGCAGCGCCCGATCAAGAAATCGCCAGGCTTCTCTCGCGCCCGCTCGGGCCGGAAATCAGACAAGGATAGAATTGATGCTCTTCGCGCTCCTCTGCACCGACAAGCCCAACAGCGTGGACCTGCGCATGTCTGTGCGGCCCGATCACCTCAAGTATCTGGAAAGCCTCGGCACTTCGCTGAAGGCCGCGGGGCCGTTCACCACTGACGAGGGCTCGCCCACCGGCAGCCTTGTCATCATCGAGGCGGCCGACCGTGCCGCCGCGAAGCAGATGGCCGAGAACGATCCCTATGCCAAGGCAGGCCTCTTCGCCTCCGTCGAGATCAAGCCCTGGAAGTGGCTGATCAAGAACCCGGAGGCCAAGTGATGCCGAATTACTGGCTGTTCAAGTCGGAACCCGACACCTGGTCATGGGACCAGCAGAAGGCCAAGGGCAAGGCGGGCGAGGAGTGGACCGGGGTCCGCAACTACCAGGCCCGCAACTTCATGCGCAGCATGAAGATCGGCGACATGGGCTTCTTCTATCACTCCAACGAGGGCCGCGAGGTCGTCGGCATCGTCGAGGTGTGCAAGCTGGCGCATAGGGATTCCACTTCGGATGTGGACGCTTGGGAGTGCGTGGACATCCGCGCCGTGGCCGATGTACCGCGCCATGTGACGCTCGACGAGATCAAGGCCGACCCGAAGCTGAAGGGCATGGTGCTGGTCACCAATTCCCGGCTGTCCGTGCAGCCGGTTTCGGAAACCGAGTTCAAGCACATCTGCAAGCTCGGCGGCGCGAAGATTTGAGCATCCTCGACCGCGCGCAATTCATTCGCGCCAACACGAGCTTGATGACGCCGCCGCTGGTGCCGGAAGTGCAGCTATATCTGGCTCATGAAGCCGTTCCGCTGTGGCAGAAGACCGAGGAAGAACTCGGCGAACTCGGCCTGCCGCCACCCTTCTGGGCCTTCGCCTGGGCCGGCGGCCAGGCGCTGGCCCGGCATGTTCTGGACCATCCGGACATTGTCCGGGGCAAGCGCGTAATCGACCTCGCCTCGGGCTCCGGCCTCGTCGGCATCGCGGCAATGAAGGCCGGTGCCGCCAGCGTTCTCGCCGCGGATATCGATGCCTTTTCCGTCGAAGCGATTGTCCTCAATGCCGAAGTCAATGGCGTTTCGCTCGAGGCCACGGGCCGCGACCTGCTGGAGCAGCCGGCGCAAGGCTGCGATGTCATTCTCGTGGGTGATCTCTTCTACGAGAAGGGGCTCGCCGCAAAGGTCTTCGCCTGGCTCGAGGAGGCGGAAGCGCGGGGCATCGTCACCCTCATCGGCGACCCGGGCCGCAGCTACCTGCCGCGCGAAAAACTGAAAAAGCTCGGCGAATACAAGGTGCAGGTGACGCGCGACCTGGAGGACGCCGAGGTCAAGCTGACGTCGGTCTGGCGGCTGAGCCGGTATTGTTGAGGTAGAGCGCCCCCATCAGCACGGCGAGCGACACGAAGAGCCAGATGTCCGCCCCACCGTAGAAGGCGAGTGCGATGACCACCGCGGCGGGGGTGGAGAGATAGACTGCCTGCACGGTGAAAACGGCCCCTTTTTCCTGGATGAGGGTGAAAAAGGCGATCCGCTCCAGTGTCCACATTCCGCAGGCCAGCAGAACCGTCCAGTAGGCAGCGAGCGGCAGTTGGTCGGGCGACCAGGGGGGTGCCAGCAACAGCAGGAAGGGGAGGGCCAGCAGGCCCGACCATGTGGATTCCGCCACGCCCGCCGCCATGGGGTGGCAGCCGTGCGGCCACCAGGCCGCCGCGAAAAAATTATAGGCCGAATAGAGAACCGGCAATGAAAACGCGGCGATCAGCCACCATGACACCTCACCCGACAACATGCCTTCGCGGGTGATGACGAGGATGGCGGTGGATATGAAGCCCAGCAGGATCGCCAGCAGGCGGCGGGGCGCGGCATTCTCCCGGCGGGTCGCCAGCGCCACGAGGTAGTTGACGATGGGGGCGGTGGAGATGATCAGCGCCAGTTCGGTGGGCGGCACATGGCGGGCGAAGAACAGGCCCAGCGCGAAAGGCACGTTCATCAGCACGGCGCAGCCAAGCCCGAAAAAATGCAGCTGCTTTCCGCCGATCCAGTCGATGCCGCGCAGCTGGCAGATCAGCGCCAGCGCGGCGGCGACCCCGATGCCGGTCAAGGCGATGACGTGCGACACCGGCATGCCCAGCAGGCCCCAATACTGGTAGAGGCTGGGGGAAACCCCCCAGAACAGGCCGAGGGTGAGGAACAGGCTGAGGTGCCGGGGAGACGTCATGGTCGCTTCTTAGACAGGAGTCTCATTGCAGGCTATACAACGCGGGGTCAAAAGAGCCGTAAATCGGCATGTCTGGGAGGAATGCGCCTATGTCCGAGAAAGTCTATCCCGTCCCCGCCTCGTGGAAGAAGAACGCCTTCGTCGACGATGCCGCCTACAAGAAGATGTATGCCGACTCGATCAAGGATCCGGCCAAGTTCTGGGCCAAGCATGCCAAGCGGCTGGACTGGTTCAAGGCGCCCAAGAAGATCAAGAACACGACCTACGCCTACCCCAAGGTGTCGATCAAGTGGTACGAGGACGGCGTCCTCAACGTTTCCTACAACTGCATCGACCGTCACCTGAAAAAGCGCGGCGACCAGGTGGCCATCATCTGGGAAGGCGACGATCCGTATTACGACAAGAAGATCACCTACAACGAGCTCCATGAGAACGTCTGCCGCTTTGCCAACGTGCTGAAGAAGCACGGCGTCAAGAAGGGCGACTGCGTCACCATCTACCTGCCGATGATCCCCGAGGCCGCCTATGCCATGCTGGCCTGCACGCGCATCGGCGCCGTGCACTCGATCGTGTTCGGCGGCTTCTCGCCGGACTCGCTCGCCAGCCGCATCAACGATGCGAACTCGAAGCTGATCATCACGTCGGATGAAGGCATGCGCGGCGGCCGCAAGGTGCCGCTCAAGGCCAATTGCGACGACGCGCTGAAGCGCTGCGCGGGCAATGAGAAGGTCGTGGTGGTGCGCCGTACCGGCGGTCAGGTGGCGATGACCCCGGGCCGCGACGTCTGGTACCACGAAGAGGCCGCCACCGTTCCCGCCGAGTGCAAGCCGGAGAAGATGAAGGCGGAAGACCCGCTGTTCATCCTCTACACCTCGGGCTCCACCGGCAAGCCGAAGGGTGTCCTCCACACCACTGGCGGCTATCTCGTCTACGCGGCGATGACCCACCAGTATGTGTTCGATTACCACGACGGCGACATTTACTGGTGCACGGCGGATGTGGGCTGGGTGACCGGCCACAGCTATATCGTCTATGGCCCGCTGGCCAATGGCGCCACCACGCTGATGTTCGAGGGCGTGCCGAACTACCCGACCAACTCCCGCTTCTGGGAAGTGATCGACAAGCACAAGGTCAACATCTTCTACACCGCCCCCACCGCCATCCGCGCGCTGATGGGTGCGGGCGAAGCGCCTGTCACCAAGACCTCGCGCAAGTCGCTGCGGCTGCTGGGTTCGGTGGGCGAGCCCATCAACCCCGAGGCCTGGGAATGGTACCACCGCGTGGTGGGCGACGAGCGTTGCCCGATCGTCGACACCTGGTGGCAGACCGAGACCGGCGGCATCCTGATCACACCGTTGCCCGGCGCCACCAAGCTGAAGCCCGGTTCGGCGACCAGGCCTTTCTTCGGCATCCAGCCCGCGCTGGTTGACGACAAGGGCGTGATCCTCGAGGGCGCCACCTCCGGCAACCTGGTGATCCTCGACTCCTGGCCGGGCCAGATGCGCACCGTGTTCGGCGACCACGACCGTTTCGTGCAGACCTATTTCTCGACCTACAAGGGCATGTACTTCACCGGCGACGGCTGCAAGCG
>JBEARP010000181.1:0-7826 GCA_041163105.1 Pseudomonadota bacterium | reverse complement strand
AGGTAGACGGCGATGAAGAACATCGAGGCACCGTTGGCGTGCATGTAGCGCAAGAGCCAGCCGGAGTTGACGTCGCGCATGATGCCTTCAACCGACTGGAAGGCCATGTCGACGTGCGGCGTGTAGTGCATGACCAGCACGACGCCGGTGATGATCTGCAACATCAGCATGACCGCGAGGATGCCGCCGAAGGTCCAGAAGTAGTTCAGGTTCTTCGGGGTGGGAAAGTCCAGCGCCTGGCCCTGCACCATGTCCATGATCGGAAGCCGCTCATGGAACCACTTCGCGAAGGCCGACTTGGGCTGATAATTCGATGCGTGTCCGCTCATTGAGGGTGGTCCTTCTTAGCCGATGCGGATCTTGGAGTCGGAGAGGTAGGAATAGGCCGGAACCGCGAGGTTCTGCGGCGCCGGGCCCTTCCGGATGCGACCGGCGGTGTCATAATGCGAGCCATGGCAGGGGCAGAACCAGCCGCCGTGCTTGGCCGAGCCTTCGACAACCGCGTAGTCTCCCTCGTTGGCGATCGGCACACAGCCCAGGTGGGTGCACACGCCCATCATCACCAGGAACTGTTCCTTGCCGCCAACCACGCGGTTCACGTCGGTGGCCGGGTCGCTTTCGGGCAGGTTGGCGTTGCGCGCCAGCGGGTCCTTGAGTTCGCCCATCTGGACGGCCTTGGCCGCCTCGATCTCGACGGGCAGCCGGTGACGGATGAACACCGGGTTGCCGCGCCACTTGATGGTGATTTCCTGACCCTCGGCGATGGGCGCGAGGTCGACCTCGACCGAGGCCAGCGCCAGGACCGAGGCATCAGGGTTCATCTGGTTGATGAACGGCCAAACCGCCAGCGCTGCGCCGACGGCTGCCACCGAACCGGTCGCGATATAGAGGAAATCGCGACGGTTGGTCTCCGCATGTTCCGCTGTGGACACGTCTTTTCTTCCCTTTTGTTGCCGCGCCTGCCCGTGAATAGGATACGGGCGGGCTTTCCCCGGCGCTCAAACCCGCGACCTTTTGACATTGCGCCCCAGAGAAGTCTAGCCATCAAGTGTCGCAGTTCGCAGGGAAATTGGTGGGCCCCCGGGCCCCCGGAAACGGACCGGAAAATGCTCGAAATTGCCCTCTACCAGCCCGACATTGCCCCCAATGCGGCAACCATCCTGCGCATGTGCGCCTGTTTCGGCCTGACCTGCCGGATCATCGAGCCTGCCGGCTTCGTGATGAGCGATTCCCAGTTCCGCCGGGCGGGGATGGACTACCTGGACAGGGCCGCCCTGCTGCGGGATGCCTCCTGGGCTGGCTACCGTCAGGCGACGGCCGGGCGCCGGAGCGTCCTCCTCACCACCAGGGCGTCACTCCCCCTGTGGGATTTCACCTTCGCGCCCGGCGACCTCATCCTGATGGGACGGGAAAGCGTTGGGGTGCCCGAGGAGGTTCACGGCGCAGTGGAGGCCCGCGTCACCATTCCGATGCAACCCGGCCTGCGCTCGCTCAACGTGGCGCTTGCCTGCGCCATCGCAACGGGCGAGGCGCTGCGCCAGCTGCGGGCCGCGCCGCCCGTCAGTTCGAGAGCTTCAGCCTCATGAACGCCTTGCTGATATTCATGAAGGCCGAGAGCAGAGCGGCATTGTCTTCCGCATCGAAATGGGGATGTCTAGCGGAGGCTCACGTCTCCAGGATCTCCTTGATGCCAGGATCCGTCACCGCGAAGGCGACGGTGAAGAGACGTATGCCGTGCTCCTTGATGTTGGCGCAGAGATTCTCGGTGAGTTGGTTCGTGTCGTCGGCGGTCATGTAGCTAGTGTCCCTATGCCGGGCGTGTAGACGAGTTGCAGCGGGCCCACCGTGCCCAGCGGCAGCCTCAGGTTCAACTGGAACCACCTTTCGGCCACTGCCTTCTGCTGCGCGGTAATCTGTTCACTGGTATCAGTGGGCGAGATCACCTCTCGGCCTGCGGCGAGCGCCGCCGAACCGATGGCCGACTGCAGGTCATTCCGGGCATGGGTCGCCCGGCCAAAGTCGACCGCAGCGCCGGCCACGACGAAGAGGACCATCGCCAAGAGGGCAAAGGTGATGCCCACAGCGCCCTGCCTGTCCTGCCAGAATGGCACCGTGCAAACCCTCCATAACGCGAGAAAACACCCGTAAACGCGGCATGACAGGAGGACTTCGGTCATTGATTTTTCTCTCTTAGGTTCAGCATTTATCCACTTTTGAAGGTTGCGATATCTTTCGCATCGTCCACCCGGCGGAAAGGCGTGCCGGGGCCTGCTGAAGCCAGCCGCCACCAATACCGCTACCCTGAGATTGACAAAGACCGCAGTGACGCCAGGCCGGCCATCGCGCAAAGCAGGGAATGGCCGTCACGTCGCGCGACCGCTTGTCACTTCAGCAAATTTCACCTGCCTAAGCTGCAGGCCGAGGACGTTGAAGGCCTTGAACAGTGCAGCAGTGTCGCTAGCGACGAAGCTCTTTGCGGAGCCGCCTGCGCAGTCTCTGAGCGGCTTCTCGACCTTCGCATCCTTCACATGTGAAGAGGACGGTATAGACCTCGATCCTCGCATTACGGATGTTGGCTCAGAGCCGCAGGGTCAGTCCATCGGCATAGCCTGCGGTCTTGTCGATCGGCTCATCGTTCCAGCCGAACGTCGTCGAGGTGGCATTGAGGGGCGGGACGTTGCGACAGCTGTGGGGCGCTGACGGTGCCTACTTAAGAAGCTTGAGGACGTCGAGCTCGTCGCTGATATCACGGAAGGCATCGAGCAGTTCTTGCTTGTTCTTGGCCTTGAACGACCATCTTTGGGTAGGGTTCGTACCCTTGGGGCTTGCGCAATTATGGAGGATTCCTTCGATATCAGAACCCTCGGGCACGTCGAAGAGCACGGTGAAGATCTGGATCCCGTCCGCCCTAATGTTGTTGCAGATTTCGGTGGTCAGTTCGTTGGTCTTGGTACCATTGCGCCAGGCCAGCGGGATTGTGGTGTTGCCGTTTATCAAGAGCGCACCATCAACAAACCGGGGGGAATTGGCGTTGATGCCATCTGTCATCAGCAACAGAACCTTTCGGCCACCGGCGAGTGACGGATCGTCGGCTGTGCGCGCCGCATAGGGCTCGCCCGGAGCCAGAACGTTCCACCCCCAGATAAGGCCAGTGGGAATGTGCGTTTCACCGCGCGCAACCAACCCTGAAATGCTGTTGAGCACATTCTGCTTTATGGAGGTCAGCCCAACGATCTGCGCAGGGCAAATGCTCGTACCTGAGGCACCGGCAAGACCTCCCATTGAAAGGATCGACTGTCCTGAATATTTCGGGCTTGTCGGGCTCGAGATATCATCAAGGGAACCATAGGTGTTTGGATTGGTGGTGGGATTGGCCCAGATGTTGGCGGGATTGTTGCTGAGGACGGTTCGCGCTCCGATGCACCCACTCCAGGTGGATCTTGCCGTACTCGTGCAGATCGTCTTACCCCGAGCCGAACAATCCCAGCCGACACATCCATTTGGCGTGTCAACGCCATCGACCTTGCAGTCATATCTAAAGGATGTGCACGGCCTGTCTGGATACTGGTATTGCCACGCGGTGCAATAATCGCGGTCGATCGGAAGCACCCAGTCCGGTACGGGACTTCTCAATGCGCCGTTGACGTTGACATTCACATAGCTCGTGTATGGAACGACGCCGAGCTGAATGTTGGGACTGCCCATTGCCATCATTTTTTCAACGAGTTCCCTGGCGGCCGTCTTGAGGGTGGTGAGCTTCGGCTCGAACCCGTCTACCGCCGGGATGCGACTCATTGAGCCGGTCGTGTCCAGCACGAGCGCAAGGTCGATTGGGCCGGGCTGCGGGCGCTGTGCCTTGGAACTGACCGTTAGGTTGAACTGCGGAATTCCAGCAATGCGGAGGAAATTGGTCGGTATGCTTGCCTCGACGCTGACGGTCACGGTGTCCGGAGTGGTTCCGACCGGCGGAGTGTAATTCACCTGCAGCGGCTGCACAGTCACCAGCCCGGGCGACAAATCAAGATTGGCGTTGAACACGTTTCGCGCTTCGGCAGTCAGCTGCTGCTGCTTCCTCGCGATAGTGTCGTTGGGGTTGATGTCTAATCGTCCGGCCGCGAGAGAGGCGGAATCGAGGGAGCTCTGCAGGCTCACCCGGACGTAATAGGCGGTCGCGAAGTCCACCGCCGCGCCGGCGATGACGACCAGCAGCATGGCCGATAAGGCAACGATGATGGCGACGCTGCCCCTCTTGTCCTGCCAGAAACGGATCATCCAAGGCCTTCCATAGCTCACGATTATTCCCGCAAGAGTAGCATGAGACACCCTGATGAGCCATTGGTTTTTCCCGCTGTAGTTTACTTTTTGTCCACTATCGATCGACCGTTGAAAGCCTGCCGGGGCATGTTCACCCCCGCGGCAGAGGGTGCTAGGGTGCGGGAAACGCGACAGGATTTGCCGATGACTGACACCCTTCCCGCCCGCCAGGACGCCGCCCGCCGCTGGTTCGAGACCCTGCGGGACCGCATTTGCGGGGCATTGGAGGAGATCGAGGGCGGATCGCGCTTCGAGCGCAAGGCGTGGGAGCGCAAGGACGGCGGCGGCGGTGTGATGAGCATGCTGCACGGCAAGGTGTTCGAGAAGGCAGGTGTCCATACGTCAACCGTGCACGGCGAATTCTCGCCGGAGTTCCGGCGTCAGATTCCCGGTGCCGAGGAAGACCCGCGCTTCTGGGCCTCCGGCATCTCGCTGATCATCCACCCGTGGAACCCCTTCGTGCCGGCGGTGCACATGAACACCCGCTTCATCGTGACCACCAAGACCTGGTTCGGCGGCGGTGCCGACCTGACGCCGGTGCTGGACCGCCGCCGGGTGCAGGACCACGCCGACACGGTCGATTTCCATGCCGCCATGAAGCGCGCCTGCGACGCCCACCAGGTGGCGGACTATGAGAAGTTCAGGAAATGGTGCGACGAGTACTTCTTCCTGCCGCACCGCAACGAGCCGCGCGGCATCGGCGGCATCTTCTATGATCACTTCAACTCAGGCGACTGGGAGAAGGACTTCGCCTTCACCAAGGACGTTGGCCTCGCCTTACTCGACATCTATCCCAAGCTGGTGCGGCGGAACATGGACACTCCGTATACGGATGATGACCGCGAGGAGCAGCTCGTCAGGCGCGGGCGTTACGTCGAATACAATCTTCTTTATGACCGCGGCACGATCTTCGGCTTGAAGACGGGAGGCAACGTGGAATCGATCCTCTCCTCCATGCCGCCCATCGTGAAGTGGCCCTGAGCGAGGAGACACCCCATGGACCTGCGCAACGGTTTCGACATCAAGCGCTACATTCGAACCATCCCGGATTATCCGAAGCCGGGCATCATGTTCCGCGACATCACCACGCTGCTCTCCAACCTGCACGGCTTCCGCGCCGCGGTGGACGAACTGGCCTGGCCCTTCCTCAAGGGCGAGATCGACTATGTGGCAGGAATTGAGGCGCGCGGCTTCATCCTTGGTGGCGCGGTTGCGCACAATCTCGGGCGCGGTTTCATTCCCATCCGCAAGAAGGGCAAGCTGCCCTCGGCGGTGATCGGCCAGGAGTATGCGCTGGAATATGGGGTGGACACGATCGAGATCCACGCCGACGCGATCCAGAAGGGCGACCGCGTGCTGCTGATCGACGACCTGATTGCAACGGGCGGCACGGCGGGTGCGGCCATCGACCTGATCCGCAAGTCAGGCGGCGAGGTGGTCTCCGCCGCCTTCGTCATCGACCTGCCGGAACTGGGTGGCGCCGCCAAACTCAAGGCCAAGGGCGTGAAGGTGCACACACTGGTGAGCTTCGAGGGGCATTGATTGTTGTCCTCTCCCGCGAGGCGGGGGAAAAAATCAGGGCCGCTTCGGCGTCAGCACCTTGCCTTCGAACGAGAACACCAGTTCGCCCTTCTGGTTGAAGCCCTCGTTCATCGAGAACACCAGGCCCCAGCCGGGCCGCGAGTTGAGTTCGCGCGTGCCGGTCACCGTGCTGCGATAGGAAATCGTGTCACCCGGCGTCACGGGCTTCAGCCAGCGCAGGTTGGTGAAGCCGGGCGACGGGCCAATCATCGCGGGCTCGCGGCCTTCGGCGCGGATCTTCGCCTCGGCCGCCTGGTTGGTGGCGACGTAGCATCTCATCCAGGCAGCGCCGGTATGCCAGCCCGATGCGGACAGCACGCCGAAGGGCCCCTCGCGGCCACCCTCCTCGCTCAGGTGAAAGGGTTGCGGGTCATATTGCTTCGCGAAGGCGATGATCGCCTCCTTGGTGAAGTGGTGCGTGCCCAGCTCCACGACGAGCCCCGCTTCGATGTCCTCCAGCCACAGCCCGATCATGGATGCCTGACCTTCATGAACTGCACGCCGGTGAGCTCCGCCTTGAGTTCACCTGCGGCGTTGAAGAGCTCGAACTTCATCTTCAGGATGCCCATCTCGGGGCGCTTGGACGACACGCGGCGCGACAGCACGGTGGCACGGCCGGTGAGCGTCTCGCCGGCATAAACGGGCTTCAGCCAGCGGCCCTCCTCCATGGAGTTCGACGCCATGGCGGCGGAGCGGTTGGCATAGCCCTCGACGGAGAGCTTGATGAGGATGGCGCTGGTCTGCCAACCCGACGCGGCCAATCCTCCGAGTACGGAGCGTTCGCCCTCGGCCTCATCGAGGTGGAAAGGCTGCGGGTCCCACTCCTTCGCGAAGGCGATCACCTCCTGTTTGGACAGGTGATGGGAACCGAGCGGGATGACCAGCCCTTCGGGGAAGTCTTCAAAGTGCAGCAGGTCGGACGTCAATTGCGCCTCCCTCTGGCCGTCGCCAGCCCCAATTACGTGTTGAACCGGAAATGCATGACGTCGCCGTCCTTGACGACATAGTCCTTGCCTTCCAGCCGGAACTTGCCTGCCTCGCGCGCACCCGCTTCGCCGTTGCCGGACACGTAATCCTCATAGGCGATGGTCTCGGCGCGGATATAGCCCTTTTCGAAGTCGGTATGGATCACGCCGGCGGCACCCGGGCCCTTGGTGCCCTTGGTGATGGTCCAGGCGCGCGCCTCCTTGGGGCCGACGGTGAAATAGGTGACGAGGTGCAACAGGGCATAGCCCGCGCGGATCACGCGGTTGAGGCCCGGCTCCTCGAGGCCGGCGGCATCGAGGAAGTCCTTCTGGTCCTGCGGCGCCATGACGGCGATCTCGGATTCGATCTGGGCGGAAACGACGACGGCCACGGCATTTTCCTCCGCGGCGCGCTTGAACACGCGGGCCGAGAAGGCATTGCCCTTGTCGGCCGAGGCCTCCTCGACATTGCAGACATAGAGCACGGGCTTGGATGAGAGCAGGCCGAGGCCGCGGAATGTCTTTTCCTCTTCCGGCGTGCGCTCCACGAGGCGGGCGGGCTTGCCCTCGCGCAGCAGCACCAGCGCGCGGTTCATCAGGTCGGCCAGTTCCTTCGAGTCCTTGTCGCCCTGCTTGGCTTTCTTCTCGGTGGCGACAACACGCTTCTCGAGCGAGTCGAGGTCGGCCAGCATAAGCTCGGTCTCGATGGTCTCGATGTCGGCGATGGGGTCGATCTTGCCTTCGACATGGGTGATGTCGCCGTCCTCGAAGCAGCGCACCACATGCGCGATGGCATCGACCTCGCGGATGTTGGCGAGGAACTGGTTGCCGAGGCCCTCACCCTGGGACGCGCCGCGCACCAGGCCGGCGATGTCGACGAAGGTGAGCCTGGTCGGAATGATCTGCTGGGAGCCGGCGATCTTCGCCAGCACGTCAAGGCGCTGGTCCGGCACCGCCACGTCGCCC
>JBEARP010000180.1:0-25854 GCA_041163105.1 Pseudomonadota bacterium | reverse complement strand
GCGTGAAATTGCGGGCGTTCAGCGCCTTGCGGTGGGCAGAGACGAGGCCGCGATAGGTGTTGTCGGAACGTCCCGCCGCGATGCCCTTGGAGATGATGCGGCTCGAGGTGTTCTTCCCGAGGTGGATCATCTTGGTGCCGCTGTCGACCTGCTGGCGGCCGTTGGAAATGGCGATCGAATAAAACTCACCGCGCGATTCCTCGCCGCGCAGAATGCAGCTGGGGTACTTCCAGGTGATGGCCGAACCCGTTTCAACCTGCGTCCAGCTGATCTTGGAGCGGGGCCCGCGGCAGTCGCCGCGCTTGGTGACGAAGTTATAGACGCCGCCCTTGCCCTCGGCGTCGCCGGGGTACCAGTTCTGCACGGTGGAATACTTGATCTCGGCATCGTCCAGCGCGATCAGCTCGACCACGGCGGCATGCAGCTGGCTCTCCTCGCGGGTGGGCGCGGTGCAGCCTTCGAGATAGGATACGTAGGAGCCCTTGTCAGCGATGATGAGGGTCCGCTCGAACTGCCCGGTGTTCTTGGCATTCATGCGGAAATAGGTCGAAAGCTCCATGGGGCAACGCACGCCCGGCGGCACGTAGACGAAGGACCCGTCGGAGAACACTGCCGCGTTGAGGGCTGCATAGTAGTTGTCGCCCTGTGGCACGACGGAGAAGAGGTACTTCTTCACCAGTTCCGGGTGCTCGCGCAGCGCTTCCGAGATCGAACAGAAGATCACGCCCGCCTTGGCGAGTTCCGCCTTGAAGGTGGTGACCACTGAGACCGAGTCGAACACCGCGTCCACCGCCACCTTGCCGGAGGTGTATTCGTTGCCTTCCTCGTCCAGCTCGCTCTTCTCGCCCTGCTTCCGCACGCCCGCGAGGATTTCCTGCTCCTTCAGCGGAATTCCGAGCTTGGCATAGGTCTCGAGAAGCTTGGGGTCCACCTCGTCGAGGCTCTTGGGCGCCGCCGAGCCCTTGGGGGCGGCGTAGTAATAGAGGTCCTGGAAGTCGATCTTGGGGTAGTCGACCTTGGCCCAGGTCGGCTCGTCCATCTGCAGCCAGCGGCGATAGGCCTCGAGGCGGGCCTCCAGCATCCAAGCGGGCTCGTTCTTCTTGTCGGAGATGAAGCGGACGATGTCCTCGTTCAGGCCCTTCGGCGCATAGTCGGACTCGATGTCGGTCGTGAAGCCGTACTTGTACTTGTCGACGTCGATGTCCTTGACGAGTGCAATCGTTTCAATATCAGCCATGTTTCCCTCAGGCAGCAGCCCTGGCCTTGTGGCGATCGCGAATCTTGCGCCACGCAGCGATGAAATGTTCGATGTCGTTTTCGGTGGTGTCCCAGCCAAGTGATACGCGAATGGCGGCCTCGGAGATTTCCGGCTTCACCCCCATTGCGGCCAGCACATGCGATTTGGTGACCTTGCCTGACGAGCAGGCCGAGCCGGAGGAGACCGCGACCCCTTCGAGGTCGAAGGCCATCAGCAGCGTCTCGGCCTTCATGCCGGGGAAGGCGAAGCAAGTGGTGTTGGGAAGTCGCTCCACGCCGCTGCCAAAAATCACGGCACCGTCGAGTTCTGCCTCGAGGCGGTCACGCAACGCTTTGACGTTCATTTTGGACTGGGCGACGGCGCCGAAGCCGGCAATCGTGACCAGGCTCTCGGTCCCGGCCCTGCGGCGCAGCTCCTGGCCACCACCATGGATCAAAGGTTCAACCGGAACACCATCGCGGACAACAAGCGCGCCGATGCCAACCGGACCACCATTTTTGTGCGCGGACAGCGTCAGAAAATCAACCGACAGCAACCCGAAATTCAACGGCAGCTTGCCCAGAACCTGCACCGCATCGCTATGCACCAAGGCGCCATGTGCCTGCGCCAGCCGCACGACATCTGCCACCGGCTGCACCACGCCCGTCTCGTTGTTGGCCGCCATCACGCTCACCAGCGCCTTCGGCCCGTGCAACAATTCCTCAAGTGCACCAAGCTCAATCACACCGTCCGCATCAACCGGAATGATGCCAACGGGCCTGCCAGTCGCTGTTGCCGCCTGCAGCACTGCCGGGTGCTCCACGGCGGAAACGATAATCCTTTCAACGGGCGCACCCTTCAGCGCCATGTTGTTGGCCTCGCTGCCGCCGCTCGTGAAAACAACCATCGGGGCAATCACACCAATGGCGCGGGCCACCTGCTCGCGGGCATCGTCCAGCACCTTGCGCGCCGCGCGGCCTTCGCCATGCACTGACGAGGCATTGCCGGTACAATCCATTGCGCGCACCATCGCCACCTTCGCCTCCGGGCGCAGCGTCGAGGTGGCGTTATGGTCGAGGTAACTCCTCACGCCGCCGTTCCCTCCGGGTGGCGGTCCTTGGTCTGCTTGATGGTCGCGGCCAGCGCCAGGTTGCGCTTCTCGACGACGTCTTCGAGTGTAATCGATGACAGGAACGCCATCATCTGGCGGCCAAGGCTGGACCAGAGGTCATGCGCGTTGCAGCGCTCGCCCTTCACGCAGCCTTCAACGGCATCGCCGTCGCAGCGTGTGAACTGCAACTCCTCGTCAACGGCGGCAATGATTTTGGCAACCGGAATCATGCTCGTCTCGCGCGCCAGCCGGTAGCCGCCGCCGGGACCGCGCGCGCTCTCCACCAGCTTCGCCTTGCGCAGCTTGCCGAACAGTTGCTCCAGATATTCCTGCGAAATGTCCTGCCGCTCGGCGATTTCCGCCAATGAAACCGGTTCCCCATCGGAATGGGTGGCGATGTCGATCATCGCCATCACGGCATAACGGCCCTTGGTGCTCATCTTCATGGCACGAAATCCTTGATTTTGAACCCCTCACCCGTGCTAAAGGCGAGAACCTCAAGGCAGCGGTGACACGCGCCGCCAGTTTCGAACAATTCTAAACAGGGATATAGAAAACCCGAGTGCTGGAGTCAATTATTCGGTGAACCCTTCACCGGATTTTCCCGTGCCGGATATCTCCCATGAGGATCAGAGCTTTATGCCGGAAGTGATTTTCAGCGGACCCGCGGGCCGCATCGAGGCGCGCTACCACCATTCCAAGGCCGCCGGATCGCCCATTGCCATTCTGCTCCACCCGCATCCGACCTTCGGCGGCACGATGAACAATCCCATCGTGCATGCCATGTACCAGATGTTCCAGAGCCGGGGCTTCTCGGTTTTGCGCTTCAACTTCAGAGGCGTAGGCCGCAGTCAGGGCGTGTTTGAGAATGGTGCGGGCGAACTTTCCGACGCCGCCTCGGCTCTCGACTGGCTGCAGTCCTTCAACCGCGAGGCCAAGATTTGCTGGATAGCGGGGGTCTCCTTCGGCGCCTGGATCTCGATGCAGCTTCTGATGCGCCGCCCTGAAATCTCAGGGTTTATTTCGGTGGCACCGCTGGCCAAGCACTATGACTTCTCCTTCCTCGCCCCCTGCCCGGCATCCGGGCTGTTCGTGAACGGCGAGAAGGACACCGTGACCCCGCCTGAAGCCGTTCACAGCTTGGTCTCCAAGCTCAAGACCCAAAAGGGAATTGCGGTCGAGCACAAGGTGATCACGGGCGCCAACCACTTCTTCCAGGACAAGATCGAAGAACTGACCAAGACCTGCTCGACCTACCTCGACAAGCGTCTCGCCGCGGAAGGCCAGCTCTAGCCAACAATCGGGTGGCGCGCGGGCGCCGGGCGAAGGAAGAAGGCCCCCATGACGCCCAGCCACCACCATATTCCGCTCTCCGTCTGGGGCATGCTGCTGTTTCTGTCGGTCATCTGGGGCGGCTCCTATCTCTTTGTTGGCATTGCGGTAAAAGACCTTTCGCCGCTGGTCATCGTGATGGCCCGCGTGGTGCTGGCGGCCGCTGCCCTGCTGCCTCTGCACCTCCTGCTCATCGGACCATTGCCGCGCGACCGGGAGGCCTGGACGGCGATCATCGGCTTGTCGATCCTCAACAACGTCATCCCGTTCACGCTGATCGTGACGGGGCAGACCATGATTGCCTCGGGGTTGGCCTCTGTCATCAACGCCACCTCGCCGCTGTTTGGCGTGGCGATCATCGCAATGGTTGGTCTCGAACCGCTCATCCTACGGAAAACAATAGGAATTCTGATCGGAATACTGGGCGTGGCCATTCTGAAGGGTGGCACCATGTTCGAGCAGGGATCGCAGACCCTGGGCATCCTGCTCTGCCTGGGGGCAGCGGCGAGCTATGGGTTCGGCAGCCTGTGGGCCAGGATGAAACTGAAGAACACCCCACCGCTGAGCATGGCGACGGGCCAGCTGCTGTGCTCATCGCTGATCATGACAGTGCTCGCATTCAGCTTCGATAGTCCATCTCAACTCATTGATGCATCGAAAGAAAGCTGGATCGCCCTGCTGGGGCTTTCGGTGCTGTCCACGTCCTTCGCCTACATCATCTTCTTCCGCGTGGTGGCCAAGTCGGGTCCGGCCAACGTGCTGCTGGTGACCATGCTGATCCCTGTCTCGGCCATCGCCATGGGCATCGCGGTTCTAGGCGAAACCCTTGATACTATGGAGGTTATCGGAACAGCCGTCATCATCTTCGCGCTTGTCATCATCGACGGGCGCGCCCTGGAATGGCTAAGGCCGGGCAACAACCCCGCCTGAGAGGGGCTGCGCCACACCGGTGGTGCCGGGGAAGGTGATGGGCAGGCCCTTCAGGCAGCGGACAGCGAGATAGGCCCAAGCTTCTGCCTCCATGGAGTCGCCGTTCATGCCGACATCTTCCGCAACGATTACAGAAGCTTGCAAAAGATCCCTGAGATTTTGAATCAGTGTCGGATTGAGCCTGCCGCCGCCGCAGATGATGTAGGGCCGGGGCGCCTCGGGCACCAGCTTCTCGCTGGCGGCAATCGCTTCGGCGGCGAAGCGGGTGAGCGTGGCGGGGCCATCGGCGGGTGACAGGGCATCGACGACGCTTGTCTGGAAGGTGTTCCGGTCGAGAGATTTGGGTGCGGAGGTTGCAAAAAAGTTGTTTTTGAGTAGCTGCCCGAGCACATGTGGGTTGCCACGGGTGAGATGAAGCACCTGCAGGTGAAGGCGGGGCTGAAATCCTCAGGCCGGTTCCGTTGCACCGAGTGCTCTAAAAATATGCTTGACCACAGATGCGGCGACCTCCTCGGCAGGTCCGCAGGCTGCCGTGACCGCTCCGGCGCGCAGCGTGGCAAGGCCGTGGATGGCGCTCCAGGCAAACAGCGCATCGCGCTCGCTGGGCGGCGCCGCGACAACGCCGGTACGGTGCAGATCCTGCAGGGCAAGCGGCAAATAATTGTAGGTAGTGGTTCGCCCATCCGGCGTGGCCGCTGACCGGTAGCCGGCGGCATTGACGCCGAACATCAGGCGCCACAAGGCGGGCTCCGCGTCCGCGAAATCGAGATAGGCCGCGCCCAGGCGCATCAGACGGGCGCGCGCCTCCACAGCGTCCATAGCAGGGCGTGCGGGATCGAACGCCTCTGCGAAGTCGTTTTCGAGACGGCGGAAACCGATGTCCGCCAGCGTGTTGAGCAAGGCCTCCCGGCTCTCGAAATGCCGGTACACTGCCGGCGCGCTGACCCCCACCGTGGTGGCCAGCTGCCGGAGCGACAAGGTCTCAATGTCAGGAGCGGCCAGCGCCGCCTCAATCAGGGCGCGACGCAGATCGCCATGGTGAAACCGGCGGAGAGCAGCATCATTCATAACGAATATGTTAACACTGTTGACATTCGAAACAAGAGGTTCTAAATTAACACCGTTAACTTTTCGGATCACGATGCCGCCCTGAGCCTCCAGGCCGCTCGATGCCGCAAGGGCATTGCAAGCGTAACTGAGCCCCTTTCCGCGGCCAACTTGATGCAATCTAGGACCGGATCATCGATCATGAGTGACCCCATCTCGCTACCCGCCCCCACAATGATCCAAACGAAGATTGGGCAGCTTGCAGTCCGCGACACGGGCAGGACGCCCGCCGGGGGCGAGATCCTGGTGCTGTGGCCGGCGATCTTTGCGGACCACACCATTTACCGGGCGCAGATTGCCGCATGGGCCAAGTGTCACCGGTTGGTTGTCATCGACGGACCCGGCCATGGCGACAGCGGCCCGGCACCCGGGCCCTTCACCATGGCGCATTGCGGCCGCGCGGTGGCCCAGATCCTTGATGCGCTGGCGATCAGCGGGCCCGTCGTCATCGTCGGAACCTCGTTCGGCGGCCTCGTGGGGGGGGAATTCGCGCTTGCCTACCCGGAGCGCACGCGAGCCGTGGTGATGCTCAACACGCCGGTGCACGCGTCGCAACGGGGCTTTGGCGACCGATTCATCGCCTGGGGTGCGCGGCGGCTGCACCGGATGGGCGTATTCGTCCAAGGCACTGCAAAATCCTTCTTCCTGCCGGAAACTATTGCCAGCAGCGGTCCGGCACTTGAGGCTTTCCGCCGCCATCTGCGCGAGGCCAACGGCGCCGCCCTGGCAACCACGGTACGTTCGGTGCTGCTGGAGCGCGAGCCACTTGCGCCGCGGATGCGGAACATCAGGGCGCCGGTTCTGTTCATTGCCGGGAGCGATGACAAGATGTATCCGACCGATTCGCTACGCGAAGCGGCAGCAACTCTGCTGCAGGGCAGGTTCGAGATCGTCGAGTCGGCGCATATTTCAGTGGTGGATGCACCGCAGGCCACGACCGCGCTGATCGACGACTTTCTCTCAAGCCTTCCGGCGGCGGCCTGACCCCAGACGCTAGCGCAATGAATCCGCTCGTGCAGAGAACTTGTGGGCGGAAGTTGGCGGCGGCCCCTAAATCTGGATCAACTTTCTCCGCATCGTGGCAAGCGCGGGGGCTGACAGGTGTCGCTGACCACCATGATGTTTCCGGTTTTCGCCATCGCCTGTGGCGAAGCGCAGCTGGGCAAGACACCAGAAGCGGTCAATTCCGCCAATCCCCTGCTGATCATCGGCGGCCGAACTCTACGCTACCTGAGGTGCTGTCAGCCGTCCGCCTGACAACGGTGCGGCCACACCGGTGGTGCCGGGGAACGTAATGGCCAATCCCCGGAGACAGCGGACAGCGAGATAGGCCCAGGCTTCTGCCTCCATGGAATCGCCGTTCATGCCGATATCTTCCGCAACGATTACAGAAGCTTGCAGAAGATCTCTGAGATTTTGAATCAGTGTCGGATTGAGCCTGCCGCCGCCGCAGATGATGTAGAGCCGGGGCGGTTCGGGCACCAGCTTCTCGCTCAGCGCAATCGACGCAGCGGTGAAGCTGGTGAGCGTGGCGGCGCCATCGGCAGGTGACAGGGCATCGACGACGCTTGTCTGGAAGGTGTTCCGGTCGAGAGATTTGGGTGCTGATGTTGCAAAAAAGTTGTTTTTGAGTAGCTGCCCGAGCACATCCGTGTTGCTACTGCCGCGACGCGCCAGCATGCCGTCCTTGTCGTAGGGAACGTCCGTGTGACGCTCGCACCAGTCGTTGAGAAGAGCGTTGCCGGGACCCGTGTCGAAGGCGACGAGATCACCGTCCTGCCCGATCCACGTCATGTTGGCGACACCACCGATATTGACGAAGGCGACCGGTCGATCTGCCACCGCGGCGGCCAATGCCCGATGATAGACCGGCACCAGCGGCGCCCCCTGCCCGCCGGCGGCAACGTCCGCCGCGCGCATGTCATAGACCACGGGGATGCCGGTACGGCGGGCGAGCGTGGGACCGAGGCCCAGCTGGACCGTGAGGCGACGCTCCGGGCGGTGGATGACGGTCTGGCCGTGGAAGCCGATGACATCGATCTCGGGCGGGGTGAGGCCGTTGGTGTCGAGAAATCGATTGACGGCTTCGGCGTGCCATTCGGTCAGCGCCCGCTCGGCCTCGGCCAGGATGCCGGGGCGGGCTTCGCGATCCTCCAGCGACTTCGCCTCCTGCAGGGCATCGTGGAGGACGGCCTGCTGGTCCGGACGATAGGGATAGGTGGCGGCGGGACCGCGGTCCACGACGTCCTCCCCGTCGGTGCGGAGCAGCGCCACGTCGATGCCATCGAGCGAGGTGCCGGACATCAGACCGATGGCGGTCAGCGGTTTTGACAGGGCAGGCCTCCGGAGGTTAAGAGCCCACAGCCGTTTTCGAAAGTCCGAATGCCATGAGCCAGTTCAAGTCCGATTTCCTCAGCATACTGTCAGAGCGCGGGTTCATCCACCAGATCTCGGACCCGGAAGCGCTGGACGCCCAGGCCAAGGCGGGCGCCATCACTGGCTATATCGGATTCGACGCCACGGCCACCTCGCTGCATGCGGGCTCGCTCGTCCAGATCATGATGCTGCGCTGGATGCAAAAGACCGGCCACAAGCCGATCGCCCTCATGGGTGGCGGCACCACCAAGATCGGCGACCCGTCCTTCAAGGACGAATCCCGCAAGATGCTGAGCGTGGAGCAGATCGCCCACAACCTCGATGGCATCAAACAGGTCTTTACCAAGTTCCTGTCCTTCGGCGACGGGCCGACCGATGCGCGGATGGTGAACAATGCCGACTGGCTGGACCACCTGAACTACATCGACTTCCTGCGCGACTATGGCGTGCACTTCACCATCAACCGCATGCTGAGCTTCGACTCGGTGAAGCTGCGGCTCGACCGCGAGCAGCCGCTCACCTTCCTCGAATTCAATTACATGATCCTGCAGGGCTATGACTTCCTCGAGCTCAGCCGCCGGCACAACTGCGTGCTCCAGATGGGAGGCTCCGACCAGTGGGGCAACATCGTCAACGGCATCGAGCTGGGTCGCCGCTGCGAC
This sequence comes from Pseudomonadota bacterium, assembly GCA_041163105.1. Taxonomy (GTDB): domain Bacteria; phylum Pseudomonadota; class Alphaproteobacteria; order Rhizobiales; family Aestuariivirgaceae; genus Aestuariivirga. The sequence goes on along the minus strand of JBEARP010000180.1, from coordinate 17,099 downwards.
CAGAGGCAGCTGTTCGCGCTGACCTCCCCTCTGCTCACCACGTCTTCCGGAGCCAAGATGGGCAAGACGGCGTCTGGTGCCGTGTGGCTAAATGCCGACCTTCTGTCGCCCTATGACTACTGGCAGTATTGGCGGAACTCGGAAGACGCGGACGTGACGCGCTTCCTGAAGCTCTATACCGAGATGCCGCTGGCCGAAATCGCCAGGCTGGGCGCACTCGGCGGTTCAGAGATCAACGACGCAAAGAAGATCCTCGCCACCGAGGCGACCGCCATGCTGCATGGCCGCGCCATTGCCGAGGAAGCCGCCGAAACGGCGCGCCGCACCTTTGAGGAAGGCCAGAGCGCAGCGGGCCTTCCCACCCTCGAGCTCGACCTCGACGCAGGCACCGGCCTTCTGGCCGCCTGCGTGGCGGCGGGCTTCGCCTCATCCAACGGCGAGGCGCGCCGCTCGATTCAGGGCGGCGCCATCCGCATCAATGACCAGGCGGTGTCGGACGAGAAACTGACACTGACCCGCGCAATGCTCACTGACGGCGTGATCAAGCTGTCGATGGGCAAGAAGAAGCATGTGCTGGTGAAGCCCGCCTGAGGCGGAACAGCTCAAGAGGAGGGACCGACGTGCCGAATGAGACCTTTCCCACACTCGGCCGGCGCAGCTTTCTGGTCGCACCACTGGCGGCGGCTGCCGTGGTGGCCGATGCAGGTCAGGCGGCAGCGGCTACGATAGGCAACACCGTGTTCACCGGGGACGTGGTGAACGGCAAGAAGGTCGTCAGCACGCTCGACATTGCCGACCTCGAAGCGGGACAGAAGCATCTGCTGTATTTCCAGGGCGTGGAATCCGCCACGGGCCAGCCGTGGCTCGTCTCGGTGATGGTGGCCAAGGGCCGTCAGCCCGGCAAGCGCATTACCCTGACCAGTGGTGTGCACGGCGACGAGATGAGCTCGATCCGCGTGGTGCAGATGGTGATGCAGCAACTCGACCCGGCCCAGATGGCAGGCAGCGTGATGGCCGTTCTTGATATCTCACGCCCCGCGCTGGAGACCATGCAACGGCGCTGGCCGAACCAGGGGCGCGGCATCGACCTCATTGACATCAACCGCGAATGGCCCGGCAACGAGAATGGCGCCAGCGCGCCGAGCCGCCATGCCGGCCTGCTGTTCAACCGGCTGCTGAAGCCCAATTCGGACATCGCACTCGATTTCCATACCGGCACCACCGGCCTCGAATGCGCCGACTTCATCATCGGCGACCGCGGCATCCCAGAGGTCAAGACGCTGATCGACCTCTATCCGATACGGCAGGTGTGGGACTCCAAGGCCTATGCGGGCGTGCTCCATAATGCCTTCACGGCGGCCGGAATTCCGAGCATGTGCCCCGAAGTGGGTGCGGCGCGCGTCCTCGATCCGAAACTGATTGCGCCCTTCGTGGAAGGCACGATGAACGTGCTGAAGCATTATGGCGTGATTGGCGGAACGATCGGCCGGACGGGGGCGGACTCAGGCGTGTATATCGCCAACAGCGCCGCGCCGATCCTGGCCACCGAGGGCGGCTTCATCGAACATCTCGTCAAGCTCAACGACAAGGTGCAGTCCGGTCAGAAGGTGATTGTGCAGCGCAACGCCTTTGGCGAAACGGTAGCCGAATATGCAAGCCCCGTGGATGGCGAAGTGGGTGCCATCCGCAGCGATACCAGCAGCGAGCCCGGCAACGTGCTGATGTTCATCCTGTTCAGCCGCGCGCCGGCTGCAGGCGATGCGGGATATCCCGAGTAGGATCCAAGACTGGTGCTGCTGTGACAGGCGGCGCGGTGGGTTGCAGTCTATATCAACCCTCCCTCGTCTCCCCGTCGCTTACCGCAACAGGTCGTTTCATCTCGCGCTTAAGGAGCGGGAGACGGAATGACCACGATTTCAAAGAGAACGGCTGTGGAGAGCCGAACAACGGCGAAGCGCCTTGCTGACCAAGGCCCGTCCGCCTCAGGCGATGCGCCAAACCCGGATGCCTGCGACGCCGTTTTCCACGACTGAGCGGCAGGTGAACTTCATCGGGCGGTGGCGACGGGCGCAGCCGTGGATGCCGATGACGGAGCTGCCGGGGGAAAAGAAGGAATCGCCCACTTCCATTTCACGGAAGGGGTATTTCGACTTTCGGCCACGCGGTGTGGGCAGGCCCTTGGTGATCTCGATGACACCCATCATGCGATTGACGGCGGGAAATATCTCCCTCTCGGTCATCAATTCGAATTGGCTCATGAGTGTCTTATCGAATTCCATCAGCAAAGCTCCTGATTATCCGGGCCATCGGTTAGGGACGCGAACACGCACGCATACTCAGACAGCAACACACACGAGGTGCCGTATGAATTACTTAGCTGCATGCTACGGTACGTTTCCTGTCAGAATCCTGACACAATGCGTCAGTCGGTCCAGCGGATGAACCTGAGGCTGCGGATCAACCCTTCGCGCACCTCGTAAATCGCCATGATGTGGAGGGGACCCGAGGGAAGGCCGTAGACCGTTTCCTTGTCGATGGCGTGTGTCGGGCCCTCGAGGCGCTGGTGGACGGTGCAGCTGAGCTTCGGATTTTCGGAAAAACGCCTGGTGTAGACGTCGCGGATCTCAGCCAGGCCCTTACAGATCATCTGGCCGGTCACGAGGTCCGAGATGGTGGCCTCGGGCGCGAACAGCGCGCAGTAGCCATCGATGTCGTGAGCGTTATAGACCTCGAGCTGGCGGTTGACGACGTCACGCGGGGATGGGTGCTGCATGGCCCGACTATAGGGCGCGGTGCCGCGAAGTCCAGACACGGGAATCGGGGCCACTATTGCCCGGGGCTGGCCGGTTCCTCGGCGCCCTTGCCGGTTTTCTTGACGGGGCGGCCGGGCTCGCAGCGGCTGCTGTATTCAAAGAACTTGCGCAGGAAGCCAGGCGCCACGGCCGAAACCGGGTTCATCTGGAAGCTCGGCTTGTCCACCGTGCCACCCATCGCGAAGGTGACGCCGATGATGCCCTGCCCCTTGCCTCCGGTGATGATGTCACCCAGCAGCGGAATGTCGCCCAGCGCGGCGTTGAGCGCATAGGCAGGCGTGATGGTGCCGGCAATGTCGATGGCACCATCCGACTTGCGGATGAGGCCCGCGGCACTGGCGCCCAGTTCGGGGCCCCGCACCAGCGCCTCGCCGATGCAGATGAAGCGACTGTCGGAGGTGAAGGGCAGCGTCAGTTTCTTGAAACTCAGAGACTCCCTGCGGGGCCCGTCGCGCCGGGGTGCATCACTCTTGGGCTTGCCACGGGCGTCGAGCTCGGCGAGTGCGGCCTCGTTGCGGACCTCGAAATTGCGCAGCACCAGCTTGCCATTGCGCACGGAACCGTCGCGCGTCAGGAGCGCGAAGAACTCGATCTGACCGCCGGCCACCTTGGAATAAAGGTTTGCGGCACGGATGACCGCACCGCCGTCACGCCCATTGATGCGCATCTCCCGGCCGCCCTCAACCGGCGTCACGCGGTAGACGATGGGCTGGCCGCTCAGGAAGGTGCCGTTGATTTCGGCCCCGGTGAGGCGCGAGGACTGTGCCGTGAGCGTGCCGCTGACACCGGTGATGATTTCGCCCATGTAGGCATGCACACGGTCGATACCGAGACTGATCCGCACCGTGCGGCCCGAATTGGCCTTGGCCTCCTCCGCCGCCTGGGCGGCTTCATCACGGTTCTGGTTGCCAAACAGGCCGCGGATCACCGGGCGGGCATCAAAGCTGTCGCCAGTGACCTTGATGTCCATAATGTTGTCGGCGATCTTCACCGTGGCGGCGAAGCGATTCTCGTCCGAGAGCTTCAGCTCGGTGAAGCTGGCCGATCGCAAGCCCTGGCGCTTGGGGGCGAGCGCCAGGCTGCCCTTGATCGACAGGTCCTTGCCCTTGATCTCCAGACCCTCGACCCGCGGCCCGTTCTCGCCCTTCGAATAGTAGGTCATCTTCGCGGTGGTCTTGGGGATCGCGGGCCGCATCCAGCCGATCTGCTGGATCCGCATCTCGACATCACCAAGGTCGGCGGCGATGTCCACGCGTCCCTGCGGGTCGGCGAGATTGTCGATGGTGGCGGTGACGGCGACGGGGCCGCGCACGAAGGTTCCGAGATCGACGCCAAGCTTGCGACGCTGCTCTCCATCAAGCTTGGTCTTGATGACGGCCGCCTGCAGGAAATCCGGTGCCGGACCTCGCTGCCAGGAAATCTCGGAAGGAATGCCGGAAATCTTGGCCGGACCCTTGGCGGTGAGCACGCCCTTGTCCATGGCAACTTCGATCTTGCCCTCGGAGATGTCCACACCGGGAAGGGCATCCTTGAGCGAAGCGTTCATGAGCTGCGCCGCGATGTTCACCTGCACCCGCTCGCGCGGCAAGTTCTTGATCATCGGGAATGAGAGCTTCACCTTCATGGTGGCATCGCCCTCGAGCCTGGTGGTGTCGAGGCCGGTGCGGCGGATGACGTTGAGGTCGGGCTGGTCGAGATACTCAATCAGCGGCTGGGCGGCTGCGACCACGTCGAGGTCGAACTGCGCCACGGTCTCGACGGCGAGGATGTCCTTGGCGAGCATGGTGCCCGAAGCGAGGCGGCCCTTGCCCCCGGATGGCAACACGACGTCGGCGCCGTCGATCCTCAACGAGAAGTCGTTATCGATCAGGCGGGCCTCACCCGAGGCATTGATCAGCGGGGGCAGGTTCTTGAAGTAGCGGCTGGTCACCCCCTCGATGCGGAGGTTCATGTTGATCGAGTCCTTGGGCAGCTTCAGCCGCCGCTTTGCCTCGGCCATCGCGTCCGCCGGCAGCCTGACGGTGAAGTCGCCCTCGGTAATGATGCCTTCGTCGACATTCTCGGTCACAAAGGTGCGGCTCTTGGGCGTGATGATTGGCGGCCACAACTGCTTGAGAAGCGCCGCCGGCATCTGCTGGATGCGCCCTCCCATGTTGATGGCGGGCGATTCCGCGCCGCCGGCGATGAATCCCTGGAGGCGCACCACCGCCTTGCCGGACCGGACCTGGAGGTCGTCAATGTCGAGGCGTGCGTCTTCGATGCCGGCCTTGCCCTTGAAGATGACCTGGTCGACGGTGACGGGGTTCCTGATCGAACCCTGCGCGTCGATTGCCGCGTTGCGGGCACCAAGCGAGATCTCAATGCCGGTGAGGCGGCCATCCGCGCTGCGCTCTGGCGACAGGCGACCAATCATCTGGGCGTGCGAACTGCCGATCAGCAGTGTCGAGTCGGTGATGTTGAGGCTGCCCGAGGCCGGATCATACTCGGCGCGGAGCGAGCCCTCGTCGACGTTGAGCTTGCCGGCAAGGTAGTCGGGGAGTTCGACCACGCCCGCCGCCGCGGTGAACTCGCCCACCGCGCGGGTGACGCGACCGGTGTCGGTCACCTCCATGTCGACCCGGCCCGAGAGCGGCACGTCGACGCGCGCCAGCTTGGAGAAGGCATAGATCTGGTCGGAGATCTTGGCGGGCGACAGATCGCCGACATGGGCGCTGATGAGGAAGGAGTGGGTGTCGCGCCGGTAGGTGGCGCTGCCGCCGGCCTTCCATTCGCCAGGGGTGGCATCGCCGTTCAGAACCGAGGCGTTGGCCTCCACCTTGAAGCCGTCCGGCTGGCGGGTGAAAGACAGGTCGGCGCCGCGGATGCGCCAGTTGGCGTCGTTGGCCTCGTCGTAGAAATTGATGCGGGCGTCACGGATGTTGATGGCATCGATGGACCCCATGCCGGCGGCCTGGGGACCGCCGCTGAAGAGGTCGATCAGCGCCGTGCCAGATCCGTTGAAGGCCGGGGGAGCGGCTTCGGAGCTTGCTTCCAGATCGGTCTTGCCGCCGTCGTCGGCGTCGATGGTGACGGCTTCGCTTTCCGGGGCGGGCTCATCGAAACCCAGCGCAAAGCTGCCCTCGAGGTTGCGCCGGGCGCGGATCAGCGGCCCGATCAGGGTGATGGAGGTGGGCACGAGGCGGCCGGAGAACAGTGCCTGCTCGTCGATCCCCAAGGAGGCGCGCGGGGCGCTGGCGAGGTAGTTGCCCTGCTTGTCGTTCAGGCGCAGTTCGGTGAGGCGGACATGGGGAACGCCGGCCGAGCCGGTACGCTCCATGACCAGGCCGCCGATGCTGACCGCCATGCTTGGAAGGGCCTGGTTGATCTTGCTTTCAACCGTGCCGCGCAGGAAATCCAGCGACACCGGCCCCTGCGCCAGGCGCACATAGGCCGCCACGGCGAGAACCAGCAGAACGGCCAAGACCGACACAAAACTGTAAGCGCTTATCCTAGCAAGGCGCCGCAATGTCTTCCTGTTCCACTGACCTGATTCCGCCCAAACATCTGCCACCACCGCCTGCCGCAGGCAATCCGGAAAGCCATGGAGACAAAACGGGTTCCCTTTGGCCAGCAAAGATGGGCCAAAGCGTGGCTTACAGAACGGTCATGTCGCGGGAGTGGCGGGCGCGGCAATGCAGGGGTGCAGATCGATTGCTTCAGGCGGCCTACCCTGCTCAGACCGAGCCCTCGTCCGGGATATTGAGCACCCGACCGCAGGCCTTGCAGTGAACGGCATCCCGGTCATGGCGGGACAGCCCGCAGTCGGGGCACTTGAAGAACACCTTGTCGGGCCGCAGCATGACCTGGACGAGGCGCAGGAACAGCGAGACGCCGAAGATCATGATGATGACGGAGATCATCCGGCCCCCGGTCCCCTCCAGCACCACATCGCCGAAGCCCGTCGTGGTCAGGGCGGTGACCGTGAAGTAGAGCGCATCGGCGTAATTGCCGATCTTGGGATTGGTGAAATGCTGGGTTTCGTAGACCAGCGCGGTCATGATGAAGATGAAGACGCCGAGATTGAGCGCCGACATGATGACCTGCTCGTTCTTGCGGAACCATGGAAAGTCCTGCCGGAGCCGCTTCACCATGGTGTAGGACCGCAAGAGGCGCAGCACGCGAGCCACCCGCAGGAAGGCCAACCCCTCGCCAACGATGGGTGCCAGCATCGAGACAATGACCACGATGTCGATCAGGCCATAGACGCTCATCACCATGCGCAGCGGGCGCCGGTTGATCCACAGCCGGGCCAAAAAATCCAGCAACAGCAGGACACCGATGATCGCGTCGACATATTCCGTCTCGTTCCATTGCAGGAAGGAGGTGGCGATGACGAATGCGATGGTGACGAGGTCGAACAGAAGAAGTGCGTAGCGGAAGCGGTGCCCGGCCGGGGTGTCTCCCTCGTAGAGGTTCCAGATGCGCTCTTTCAGGGGCGGGATATTGGCGGAGTCCATGCCCCATGGTTAGGCCAGACGGACCCCGCCGTCCAGCCCGGACGGCGGTGATCAGCCTTTGAATTCAGGTCGTTACTGCATTGACCGCGCCGATTTCGCCAACCGCGCCAGGTTGATGAACTCGGCCCGGTAGCCAAAGGGGTCCGGCCCGCGGTTCGCGGTCGCGAGGGCGACCACGTCGTCAAATCCATAGGTTCCGGTGAACTCGCCGCCGCGCAGAAGTTGGCCGAAGGCGGCGACGGCGGCGGCGAAACTGGCCTCGCTGTCGGGCTTCTCGTCTACCGCAGTGACGGGCTGGGTGATGAGACGGCTCTTGTCCTCGCCCGGCAGCTTGTAGCGGATCTTGATGAAGGCGTATTCGCCGGCCGGGCTGCCCGGCTGCTCCGCCGTGCCATAGCGCAAAGGATCGACGAGCTGGCCCTGGGAGCCCTTCGGCGTCACCTCGTAGAGCGCGGTGACGGTGTGGCCCGCGCCGATCTCACCGGCATCGACCTTGTCGTTGTTGAAGTCGTCCTTGTCGAGGAGACGGGTTTCGTAACCAATCAGGCGGTACTCGGCAACGGCGGCGGGGTTGAACTCGACCTGGATCTTCACGTCATTGGCGATGGGGAAGAGCGTTGACGTGGCCTCATCCACCAGCACCTTGCGGGCCTCTGCCAGGCTGTCGATGTAGGCTGCGTTGCCATTGCCGTTCTGGGCCAGTGCCTGCATCAGCGCGTCGTTGTAGTTGCCAGCGCCAAAACCGAGGACGGAGAGATAGACGCCCGACTGGCGCTTCCTCTCCACGAAATCCTGCAGCTCGCGCGGGTCCGCGATGCCGACGTTGAAGTCGCCGTCGGTGGCGAGGATGACTCGGTTGACGCCCGCCTTGTCGAAGTTCCGCTCGGCAAGGTTATAGGCCTGGCGGATGCCCTCCGCACCAGCTGTCGAGCCACCCGCCGACAGGCCATCGAGGGCGGCAAGGATCTTCGCCTTTTCTGACGCCTTGGTGGGCTCCAGCACCGTGCCGGCGCTTCCAGCGTAGGTGACGATCGAGACGGTATCGTCAGGACCCAGCGTGTCGAGCAGCAGGCGGAAGGAGTTGAGCAGCAGTGGCAGCTTGTCCACCTGCTCCATCGAACCCGAGGTATCGATGAGGAACACGAGGTTGGAGTGGGGCTTCGCCTGGCCTTCGAGCGAGAACCCCTTGATGCCGATCCGCATCAACTTGGTGTTCGCATTCCACGGTGTCTGCATCAGGGTGACATTGGCCTTGAAGGGCTGGGCGCGGTCGGCGGACCCCGCATATTCATAGGGGAAGTAGTTGACCATCTCCTCGACGCGCACCGCATCCTTCTGCGGCAGGACGTTTTCCATGAGTGACCGGCGCACGAAGCTGTAGGAGGAGGTGTCGACGTCAATCGAGAAGGTGGAAAGCGGATCTGTCGCCACCTGCTTCACCGGGCTGGCGGTGATGTCGGTGAAGCGATCACGGTTCTGCTCCACGGAGGGCGGCGGCGGTGCGTAGACGATGGCCTCGCTGGGAGCAACGGCCATATTGGCGACAGCCGCAATGCCATCAGCGACCCGTGCTGTTGGCAGAGCTTCCCTGGTCTTGACCACCGGGCCCACTGCCACTGTGTCCTGTGCGACGGCTTCGTCCTTCGGAGAGGGTTCCACGATGGTATCGGCCGTATCGGACCCGGGCTGACTCACGGGTGCATGAGGCGGCGGCGCGACAGCTGTCTCCTTCAAGAGCTGATGCAGCGCGGGGCTGCCGGCCACGAGCATGGCAAGGACGGCGAGGCTGGCGCCCGCCATGAGGGTTTGGCTGAAAGTGAAACTGCGCATGCGTGTTCTCCGGTTCCAGATGTTGGCCATCCGGTTCCTGAGACGCGCGGCGAGCCCGGCTTCTTGGGAGGCAGCTGAAAATCTTTCGGCATGCGCCATGGCTGCCGCAATCGCCGCGGCGCGTGCGCCATCATCGGGGCGTGGCGGCGCCTCGTCGCGGAACAGTTTCTTCAGGTCGTCAAACTCGTTCATCGTCATGATCCGCCATTGCCCGCAGGCGCTTCTTCACCTCGCTCATGCGCCAGGCCACGGTCCCCGCACTGATGCCGAGAATCGCGGCTGCATCTTCCTGGGTCACTTCCTCTGCCAGTATGAGGAGTGCCGTCTCCTTCAGGTCGGGCTTCAACTGGTCGAGAGCGCGATAGAGCCAGCGCACCTTCATGCCGCTGTCGGCCCAGTCCGCCCGGCTTTCCGCCTCGGCCAGCGCAAAGCCCTGCTGCAACTGCCTCACCCTGCCCTGCCGCCGCATGTGGTCGCGGCAGGCATTGAGCGCCAGCTCGTAAAGCCAGGTCGAGAAGCGACTGTCGCCACGGAAGGAGGCCACCCGCTCCACCAGCCGGATGCAGACCTCCTGGGCCACGTCCTGCGCATCAGTCCGCGAACCCAGCACCCGATAGGAGAAGCGGAAGGCCGTGTCATGGTGGCGCGCCAGCAGGCGCTGCAGCGCCGGCCTGTCACCCCTTCCGGCCCTCCGGGCCAGTTCCTCGTCGGTTTCGCTCATGTGTTTCGGCGAGTTAGACGCCGCGAATGGGCGGATTCTTGGGAGCCCTGAAAGAATATTTTCGGGCCGCCCCGGCCCGCGCTATAGTCAGCCTGATTTCAAGGAGTTGAGAGAATGCCGAAGGGATACTGGATCGCCCATGTCACGGTCACCGACCCGGAACAGTACCAGCACTATGCCAGTGGGACGCGCGAGGCCTTCCAGAAATATGGCGCCAACATCCTGGCCCGTGGCGGCACCTTCCACCAGCTTGAGGGCCCCGGCCATGCGCGCAACGTGGTGATCGAGTTCCCCAGCCTGCAGGCCGCGGTGGATTGCTACCACTCACCCGAATACCAGGCCGCCAAGGCCAAGCGCGAGGGCGCGGGCATCGCCAACATCGTGCTGGTGGAGGGCGTCTAGGCGCTTTCCAACACCGGGGTCCGTTGCTAAAGCCGGACCCAACGAGGGGTGAGTTTCATGAAGCTAGCAGTTGCCGGCGGCGCAGGCCGCATGGGTCGGGTGCTTACCCGCATCATCAACGAGACGCCGGGTGCCGAAGTTGCAGGCGGGCTGGAGCCGAAGGGTTCGCCACATGTGGGCGCCGACATGGGCGAGCTTGCGGGCATCGGGCGGCTCGACGTGGCCATCACCGATGACCCCATTGCGCTTCTCACCCATGTGGACGGGATTATCGACTTCACCGTGCCGCAGGCAACGCTGGCGCTGGTTGAACTGTCCGCACAGGCCCGCATCGTGCACGTGATCGGGACGACCGGCATCGACGAGGCAGGTGACGCCAGGATCAAGGCGGCGGCGCGGCATGCGCGCATCGTCAAGTCCGGCAACATGAGCCTTGGCGTCAACCTGTTGGCCGTGATGGTGAAGAAGGTGGCGGCCGCACTTGGCGAGGACTTCGACATCGAGGTGCTGGAAATGCACCACAAGCACAAGATCGACGCCCCTTCAGGCACCGCGCTATTGCTGGGGCAGGCAGCAGCGGACGGCCGGAACATTGACTTGAAGAGCCGCTCGGTACGCTCACGCGACGGGCACACCGGTGCGCGACCGATTGGCGACATCGGCTTTGCGACGCTGCGCGGCGGCTCGGTGGTGGGCGATCACACGGTGATGTTTGCGGGTTCGGCCGAGCGCATCGAACTCACCCACAAGGCCGAGAGCCGGGACATTTTCGCGCGCGGCGCCGTGCGCGCCGCACTTTGGGCCTTCGACAAGAAGCCCGGGCTCTATTCGATGACCGACGTATTGGGACTGGAGTAACACATGGACCGTCTTCTCGTGCTCGTCCGCCATGGGCAGAGCGAATGGAACCTCAAGAACCTGTTCACCGGCTGGAAGGACCCCGACCTGACCGAGCAGGGCGTGCGCGAGGCGCATGAGGCCGGCAAGAAGCTGAAGGCCAAGGGCTTCCACTTCGACATCGCCTACACCAGCGCGCTCGGCCGCGCCCAGCGCACGCTGAAGATCATGCTCGAGGAACTGGGCCAGACCGGACTTGAGACGATCAAGGACCAGGCGCTGAACGAGCGCGACTATGGAGACCTCACCGGCCTCAACAAGGACGATGCGCGCGTGAAGTGGGGCGAGGAGCAGGTGCACATCTGGCGCCGCTCCTATGACGTGCCGCCGCCCGGCGGCGAGAGCCTGAAGGACACGCTCGCCCGCGCGCTGCCCTATTACATGAAGCACATCCAGCCGGACGTGCTCTCCGGCAAGCGCGTGCTGGTGGCCGCACACGGCAATTCCATCCGGTCACTGATCATGGCCATCGAGGGCCTGACGCCCGAGCAGATCCTGAAGCGGGAACTGGATACCGGCGTGCCGGTCGTCTATCGGCTTGGCGCGGACTCGCGCCCTGTGTCGGTTGAGGTGCTGGGTTAAGTCAGCCAACGCCCTCATCACCTTGCCCGGGCTTGACCCTGGCATCCTTTCTCTGTGGCCACCAAAGAAGATGCCCGGGTCAAGCCCGGGCAAGGTGAGCGCTGTTGAAGGACGACTGCGGCCGAGGGGCTACGCGCCCAGGCTCTCCTTCACCCTATCCTGAAAATAATGCACGCCCTGCTCGTGGCGCGGTGACAGCGGGCCGGCGCTGTAGTTGCCGGCTTCATAGTTGTTGTGGGTCCTGGCGCAGATTTCGAAGTCTTCGCGGACCACGGCGAGGTTGCGCGCGATGGTGTCGCTGCGCGTCTCGTCGAGCTCAGGCGCGAGATCGGCGAAGTAGAAGTGATAAAGCTGCTCCGTGCGCTTGGTGCCGATGGGATTGATGCGCGAGGTGTTCATGCCGCCCTCGAACAGCGACAGTGTCCAGTTGGGCCACATCCACAGCCACTTGCCGCGATAGAAAAGACCCTCGCGCGGGGGGGCCGTCATCCGGATGAAGCCCTTGTGGGCCGTGGTCTTGAACTGCTCGAAGTCGATGGCGGCGAAGAACTTCGGATGGATGCCGGGGATGTGGTAGCCCTCGACGAAATTGTCGGTGTAGATTTTCCAGTTGGCGTCGAAGGTCACCGTTTCAGTGCGGACCGACTGATAGGTCTCGATGGGTTCATCGGCGAGTTCGGCGACCAAATCACCCAGCTGCGAGACGAGGTCTTCCTGCGGATCGATGGCCACAAAGAGCAGGCCGCGCCATGTTGCAACGTGGATCGGCTCCAGCGGCCAGTCCGCCGGGTTGAAGCCCGGCTCCTCGCCGAACCAAGGCGCGTTGATGAGGTGGCCGTCGTCGGCGAAGACCCATTGGTGATAGGGGCAGCGGATGGTGGCACAGCGGCCAGCCCCTTCCTCCAGCAGTTGCGCGCCGCGATGGCGGCAGACGTTGCGGAAGGCGCGGAGTTCGCCGTCACGACCCCTGATGGCGAAGACCTTGATGCCGGCGATGTCGGCGGCCACATACTGCCCGCGCTCGGCCACCTGGGCTGCAGGCCCCAGCATCTGCCAGGTCTTGGCAAAGATCTCGTTGCGCTCGCGCGGCAACACGGCGGGATCGACATAGAGGCGCGGATCGAGGTTGAGCATGGGTGGCACTCCTTCGAAGGAAAGAGTGCCTCAGACATGCCAGCTATTCAATATCCTCGATTACCTGGTCGCCGCCGCCCTTCACCTTGTGGGCGAGCGAGGCCTGTATGAATTCCTCGACTTCGCCGTCGAGCACATCACCAGGTGCGGTCGAGGTGTGGCCGGTGCGAAGGTCCTTCACCAGCTGATAGGGCTGCAGCACGTAGGAGCGGATCTGGTGGCCCCAGCCGATGTCGGTCTTCTTGGCGTTGGCGGCGTCGATCTTTTCCTGCTGCTTCTGCAGTTCCATCTCGTAAAGGCGGGCCTTCAGCATCTTCATCGCGGTGGCGCGGTTCTTGTGCTGGGAGCGCTCGGCCTGGCAGGCAACGATGATGCCGGTTGGCATGTGGGTGATGCGCACGGCGGAATCGGTGGTGTTGACGTGCTGTCCGCCTGCTCCGCTTGCGCGGTAGGTGTCGATCTTGAGGTCCGACTCCACCACCACGATGTCGATGTTGTCATCCACGACCGGATAGACCCAGACGGACGAGAAGGAGGTGTGGCGGCGCGCGTTGGAGTCGTAGGGCGAGATGCGCACCAGGCGATGCACGCCGGACTCGGTCTTGAGCTTGCCGTAGGCGTTGTGGCCCTTGATCTGGAGCGTGCAGGACTTGATGCCCGCCTCTTCGCCGGCGTGCTCGTCAAGAACTTCGGCCTTGTAGCCGTATTTGTTGGCATAGCGCATGTACATGCGCATCAGCATGGAGGCCCAGTCCTGGCTCTCCGTGCCGCCAGCACCAGCATTGATCTGGACGAAGGCGTCATTGGCGTCGGCCTCGCCCGAGAGCAGGGTCTCGATCTCGGTCTCCGCCACCCTCGGCTTCAATGCGAAAAGCGCCTTCTCGGCATCGGTGACGATCGACTGGTCGCCCTCGCTCTCGCCCATCTCGATCAATTCGGTGTTGTCGGCGATCGACTGCTCGAGATCGCGGATCATGGTGATGCGTTTGTCGAGATCCTGGCGCTCGCGCATCAGCTTCTGCGCCTTCTGGGGATCATTCCAGATCGACGGATCTTCGGACTTGGCGTTCAGTTCAGCGAGGCGGCGGAGGGAATTGTCCCAGTCAAAGATGCCTCCTCAGCAGCCCGATGGACTGCTTCATGTCGTCGACGACCGACGAGACTTCAGCGCGCATGATTCCTGCTCAGAATGAGAGTGACGTTGAAGGGGCTCAATAGAGGCCGCCGCCCTGCCCCGTCAACCCGCCATCGGCAGGTGCCTGGGGCACCGGCTGGGCGGGCGCGGGCGCGGCAGAGCCGCCCTGCGATGGCGGCACCAGCATGACGCCGCCATCAGCGGCACCCCCGGCAGCAATGGCGCCCTCACCGATGACCTTTGTGGAGTCTGGCGGCTCGTCGCCGGGCTTGAAGGCCTCGAGGATGACCCCCGGTTGGCCGAAGATGCCGCGCTTGCCGTTCTTGGCGTCGATCGGCATGAGTTCGATGGCGCGCGGCACGCGGAAGGGTGTCGCGGGCTTGTCCTTCAGGGCAAGCTTCATGAAGTCGGCGACGATGGGCGCCACCAGTTCGCCGCCGGTGCGGCCCTTGCCCATGGGCTTGGGGTTGTCGAAGCCGACGAAGGTGCCCACCACCAGGTCCGGCGTGAAGCCGATGAACCAGGCGTCGCGCTCCTCGTTCGACGTGCCGGTCTTGCCGGCCACGGGCTTGCCGACCACCTGAACCTTCTTGCCGGTGCCGCGCTCGACCACGCCCTCCATCATCGAGGTGATCTGGTAGGCGGTGTAGGGGTTCATCACCTGGTCGGAGATGTCGAGGAGTTCAGGCTCCGGCAGGTTTGCGTTCCAGTCCGGTGCCATGCAGGTCGCGCAGTCGCGCTTGTCATGCTTGAAGATGGTCTTGCCGTAGCGGTCCTGGATACGGTCGATAAGGGTCGGTTCCACGCGACGGCCACCATTGTCGATCATGGCATAGGCGGTGACCATCTTCATCAGGGTGGTCTCGCCCGCGCCCAGCGCCATGGCGAGCTGGCGTGGCAGCTTTTCGTAGATGCCGAGCCGAGTGGAGAGGTCGATGATCTTGGTCATGCCGAGCTCGTCAGCGAGGCGTACGGTCATGACGTTGCGCGACTGCTCGATGCCGCGGCGCAGCGTGGATGGACCGAAGAACTTGTTCTGGTAGTTCTTGGGCTTCCACATCGAGCCGTCCGCCATCTTGAACTCGACGGGGGCATCCATGATCACCGAGGCCGGCGAATAGCCATTGTCGAGCGCCGCCGCATAGACGATCGGCTTGAAGGACGAACCCGGCTGGCGCAGCGCCTGGACGGCACGATTGAACTGGCTCCGCCCATAGGAGAAGCCGCCAACGAGAGCCAACACGCGGCCAGTGTGCGGATCCATGGCGACCATGGCCCCGTCAACCTCCGGCATCTG
Source organism: Pseudomonadota bacterium (assembly GCA_041163105.1). Classification (GTDB taxonomy): domain Bacteria; phylum Pseudomonadota; class Alphaproteobacteria; order Rhizobiales; family Aestuariivirgaceae; genus Aestuariivirga. The sequence goes on along the minus strand of JBEARP010000180.1, from coordinate 1,792 downwards.
CATCAGGTGATACTGGCCGGTGTCCTTGTTGGGCGCGACATAGACGACATCGCCCGGCTTCAGAACCTCAGAGGCCTTCTTGACCTCCGGGCCAAGAACCGTTCCGTCGACATAGGCGCGCGCCCAGCCGAGCAGCGTCAGGGGGATCTTTCCGGTCTCGCGCTCGGGCGACATCTTGCCATCCGGCTGGGTGCGCGGCTGGAGGCCGACGGTGGCCTCCTCGTCGTTCACGTCGAGCACCACGCCGATGCGCCAGGGCGCCATGTCGTCGGGCACGCGCTTGTCCTTGATGAGCATGGCCCAGTCCGGAGCTGCGCCCAGCTCCACCACGGCGATGGGGCCGCGGAAGCCACGCTTGCGGTCAAGGGCGATGAGGCCGCGGGCCAGCGCCTGACGGGCATAAAGCTGCAGCTTCGGCTCCAGCGTCGTGCGCACCGAGAGGCCGCCCTTTTCAAGCTGGTCCTTGCCATAAAGCCCGATCAGTTCGCGGCGCACTTCCTCGGCAAAGCTCTCGGCTGCGAACAGCTGCGCGCCGAAGGGGCGCGGGGTCACCTCCAGCGGCTTAGCCTGTGCCGCCTTCATTTCCTCTTCGGTGATGTAGCCATTCTCGAACATCTGGGTGAGCACCCAGTTGCGGCGCTCAATGGCACGCTCCTTCTGGCGGAAGGGATGGTAGTTGTTGGGGCCCTTCGGGAGTGCCGCCAGATAGGCCATCTGCTCCAGCGACAACTGGTCCAGCGGCTTGCCGAAATAGTTGAGCGAGGCGGCGGCCACACCATAGGAGTTCAGCCCGAGGAAGATCTCGTTCAGGTAGAGCTCAAGGATCTGGTCCTTGGTGAAGGTCTGCTCGATGCGCTGGACGAGGAGCGCCTCCTTCAGCTTGCGGTCGATCGAGCGCTCGTTGGTGAGCAGGAAGTTCTTGGCCACCTGCTGGGTGATGGTGGAGGCGCCGACGATCTGGCCCTTGCCGGTGAATTTCACCTGCGCGTAGCGGAAGGCGGCAGAGGCGATGCCCTGCCAGTCGAGGCCGCCGTGGGTGAAGAAGGTCTTGTCCTCGGCCGAAATGAAGGCTTCGATCAGCCGCTTCGGCATCTGGTTCGCCGGCACGAAGAGGCGGCGCTCCTCGGCATATTCGGCCAGCATCGAGCCGTCGGCGGCATAGATGCGGGTCATCACGGGGGGCGCATAATTGGCGAGTTGGGTGTAGTCGGGCAGATCCTTGGAGGCCGTCAAGATCACATAGGTCGCCCCCGCCGCCGCCGCGACGAAGAACATGAAACCAACCGCGAAAAGCCAGCCGAGGAAACGAAGCATTCTCTGAAACGACACCTGCCTGTGGTGGCCCGCCGATAACACAGCCGGCGCGCCCAGTTACAGTTAATTCGCTAGGGGCGGATTGTGGCCCTTGGGTGGCAGGCGGCAGGGGCGTCCCTCACCACCGCTGGCTGGTGGATGACGCCGCGGCAGGAAGCACGGACACGACCCGGGGGCTGATTTCGCGGATGAGCTTTTGGCGCATGGCTTCCGCGAAGGCACGGTAATCGGTTGCCACCATAACGAAGGCGTCCGGGCCGGTGATGACGTTTTCTGAGTAGTATTCAGCAAGTTTCGGTTCCTGGTTGGAGATGGCCAGTGCGTTGATCTCCACCTGTCTGGCGTCTGCAAGATCGCGCGCCTCCACGGGAAGGGCAGCGCGGTGACGGCCGCGCAGAGCGCGGGTTTCCGCCCCGTCTCCCGACAGGTTCACCACCCTGCGAATGCTGCACACCTCCAGCGCATCAAGCTTGGCAAG
>JBEARP010000179.1:0-3256 GCA_041163105.1 Pseudomonadota bacterium | reverse complement strand
TATATTATCCGCGTAATGTGGAGACATTCAAGCCGCTGATGCGCGCCACCACGACACAGGTCGACATGGCGGGCAATGTGTGGGTGACCAACAACTGGAAGCCCTCGGGCGCCAATGATCTACTCACCAACCCTGGTGGTGACGGCATGGTGATCTTCGTCGGCATGGCCGCTCCGGTGGCGCCTGGAATCGGGTTGCCGAAGGCTCCCTGAATGATGCTTTCTGCGTTTCCGCAGTTGCCTTTTGCGTAGCTGCCCGAGACAAGCGGATGAACCCGTCATGTGGTGCGGTGTCGCGCACTCCAGTTGTCGACCACAGTCTCCATGGTCACGTTTGTGGAGGTGCTCGCCACGAAGGGCAATTCCGAGATGCGTTCGCCGAGGACGTGGCGGTAGCGCCGGATGTCCCGGGTCCGGATCTTCAGCAGATAGTCGAAGCGCCCGGCGATCATGTGGCACTCCTCGACCTCCGGGATCTTTTTCACCGCCTCGTTGAAGGCACGAAGCGCGTCCTCATGGGTGTTGGTAAGCTTGACCTCGGCGAAGGCGACATGATCCAGCCCCATCTTCACCGGGTTCAGCACCGCCTTGAAACCCTCGATGTAGCGCTCGGCCAGCAGGCGCTTGAGGCGTTGCTGGCAGGGGGTGTTGGAGAGGCCAACCCGTTTCGCGAGGTCGGTGATTGACATGCGGCCGTCTTCGGCCAGGCAGTCGAGAATGCGGCGATCAAACTGGTCAAGATCACTGCTGGAAGTGACTTCAGCAGGCATTTTGCCTCCTTATTGACGGAAAATCGGAAAATTGACGCTGTCTACAGTCTGAAATAGGTGAAATCAGATTGCAAGCCGGTGATATAGTGGCGGCTTCTCCAGGAAAGAGCCGTTCATGCCGCATGCCCCGCGCCCGCTGTTCGCAGACTTCGCCCCGCCCATCCGCCCGCAGACGCCGTTGCGCCGGGCCATCACCGAGCACTGCCGGACGCCCGAACCCCTGTGCGTGCCGCAGCTGGTGGCCATGGCGCGGATGGAGCCGGCGCAGAAGCGCGAGGCTGCGGCGACCGCGCGCAGGCTGATCGAGGCGCTGCGCGCCAAGCACAAGGGCACCGGCGTGCAGGGGCTCGTGCACGAATATTCGCTGTCGAGCCAGGAGGGCATTGCGCTGATGTGCCTTGCCGAGGCGCTGTTGCGCATTCCGGACGCCGAGACGCGCGACGCGCTGATCAAGGACAAGATCGCGGAGGGAGACTGGAAGAGCCACCTGGGCGGCACGAAGTCGCTGTTCGTCAACGCGGCGACCTGGGGCCTCGTCGTCACCGGCAAGCTGACCTCGACGGTGAGCGACGGCAGCCTGGGCGCAGCACTCTCACGCCTCATCGCGCGGGCGGGCGAGCCCGTGATCCGCCGCGGCGTCGACATGGCGATGCGCATGATGGGCGAGCAGTTCGTGACAGGCGAGACGATCGCCGAAGCGCTGAAGCGCTCGAAGCCGCTCGAGGCGCGGGGCTTCCGCTATTCCTATGACATGCTGGGCGAGGCAGCGACGACAACCGCCGATGCGGCGCGCTATTACCGTGACTACGAGAATGCGATCCACGCCATCGGCGAGGCGGCGGCGGGCAGGGGCGTGTCTGAAGGCCCGGGCATCTCGATCAAGCTCTCGGCACTCCACCCGCGCTATGCGCGCGCCAAGACCGAGCGGGTGATGCAGGAGCTGCTGCCCAACGTGAAGGCGCTGGCGAAGCTCGCCAAGCATTACGACATCGGCCTCAACATCGATGCGGAAGAGGCGGACCGCCTCGAACTGTCGCTCGACCTGCTGGAGTCGCTGAGCCTCGACCCGGAATTGGCCGAATGGAATGGCCTCGGCTTCGTGATCCAGGCCTATGGCAAGCGCTGTCCCTTCGTGATCGACTTCGTGGTGGACCTTGCCAGGCGCTCGGGCCGGCGCATCATGGTGCGACTCGTCAAGGGCGCCTATTGGGATGCCGAGATCAAGCGCGCGCAGGTGGATGGACTCGACGGATTCCCCGTGTTCACGCGCAAGGTACACACGGATGTGAGCTACCTCGCCTGTGCGCGCAAGCTGCTCGACGCGCGCGAACACCTGTTCCCGCAGTTCGCCACGCACAATGCGCAGACGCTTGCTGCTATCTACACCCTGGCCGGGCCGCGCTTCGCCGTGGGCGACTATGAGTTCCAGTGCCTGCATGGCATGGGCGAACCGCTCTATGACGAGGTCGTCGGCCCCGACAAGCTGGACCGGCCCTGCCGCATCTATGCGCCGGTGGGCACACACGAGACGCTGCTGGCCTACCTCGTGCGGCGGCTCCTGGAGAACGGGGCGAACTCGTCCTTCGTCAACCGCATCTCTGACCCCAATGTCTCCGTCGAGGAACTGATCGCGGATCCGGTTGACGTGGTGAGCGCCATGCCGGTGATCGGCACGCCGCATGACCAGATCGACCTGCCGGCGGATTTGTTCGGCAGGGACCGCGTCAATTCGCGCGGGCTGGACCTTGCGTGCGAGGATGTGCTTGCCGCACTGGGCGCGACGCTGATGGAGACGGTCGCGCACCCGTGGCATGCCAAGCCGTTGCTGGGCAACGGCGCGGAGCAGGGTGCTGTACGTGATGTGCTGAACCCGGCGGACCATGATGACCGCGTGGGGCAGGTGACGGAACTTGCCGCCAGCGATGCAGCGCGCGTGGTGCAGATGGCGCATGCGGCGTGCGAGCAGTGGGCCGCGATGCCAGCAGCCGAACGCGCGGCCTGCCTCGACCGCGCTGCGGTTTTGATGGAATCGCGCATGGACGTACTAATGGGCATCGCCATGCGCGAGGCTGGCAAGACAGCCGCCAATGCGGTGGGCGAAGTGCGCGAGGCTGTCGACTTCCTGCGCTATTACGCCGAGCAGGCGAGGAAGACGCTGGGGCTTTCGCACAAGCCGCTGGGGCCTGTCGTGTGCATCAGCCCGTGGAATTTTCCGCTGGCGATCTTTACCGGTCAGGCGGCGGCAGCACTGGTGGCGGGCAATGCGGTGATCGCCAAGCCTGCCGAGGAAACACCGCTGATGGCCTTCGAGAGTGTGAAGATGCTGCATGAAGCGGGCGTGCCGCGCGGCGCGCTGCAGTTCACGCCGGGTGACGGGCGGCTGGGTGCGGCACTGGTGGCAGCGCCTGAGACGGCGGGTGTGATGTTCACGGGCTCAACGGAAGTGGCGCGGCTGATCCAGGCGCAACTGGCGGAACGTGTGTCCGC
>JBEARP010000178.1:0-42419 GCA_041163105.1 Pseudomonadota bacterium | reverse complement strand
CTGCGTACCATGCAGAATAAAGATCCGAACCTATGTCTTGTTGAAATGTAGGTGCTCTATAGCGAGCCGTGTCTTTGAGGATAGGGTGCTCGCTCCCTAAGGACTGCGGTGAGCGCAAACGGTCTATCGTTCCCCAGCATTTGATGCCCCTTTTTCCGCCGCCGGTCCGGTGGTATTCCGCCCCAGCGGCGAAAGGCGTTCACGAAAGAGCTGACGCATACGTCGTCCACGGTGAGAGCAATGTCGGCTATTTGAGAGCGCCCAGCATCCCAAGTTGGATGCACGAATTGACTGTGCTGTCTCAACCATTAAATCGGAAATGGCCGAATCGCCCTTGCCTCAGTCAATCCGCATGCTGATTTCCAGCCAGTATCGCGTAGACGAACTCCGGCGCCAACAGTGTCATCCGTAGCGGGTGACTGACATAAGGCAGGTTGTTGTTCTCGATGTCATCTGCCTGCTCAAGGGTCTCGTAGCCGCCTTGCCCTGATCGACCGGGCAGGCCGGGCGCTGAAGGAGCGTTTTTCTGGTTCAGATATCTTCGTACCGAATTGTCACGTCCCCATGCTTTGTAATCGTGACGGGCCTGCCACTGCGGGTTCTTGCCTTTCCAGCAGGCAGGCGTACCCAGCCCTCTGTTTTGCAGTATTCTTCGACGTTGAAGTATTCCTTCCCGTCGAGAAACACGTGTATGCCGCGTTCAAGTTTCTCTGCATCGTAGAACTTGCTGGAGGGATCCACGCTAAGTCTGTCGGGCGGTGTCGATTCGGTCATCTTGGGCCTGTAAACGAGGTCGACTCGATGGAAGTCCTCTGGGAGTAGAGAAGCCTTCGCCTTATTGCAAGCCTCTCATTGCAGGTGTGAAAACCACAAAGATGGTTGAGGCCGGCATTCTGCGGGAAGGGGCTGCATTGCCGTTGCCCTGGTCAATCCAGCAGGCTGATATCCGGTCAGTATCGCTTCCACGATCTGAGGCGCAAGCAGTCTCATGCGCTCCACGCGGCTGACATGGGAAGGCTTGAATTTGTCAGCCTTTGCGATGTCCTGGATGGCTTGAAAAGCTGCCGGCGCCCGGCAACCTGCGCCAGCGGTAGACAGGCGCGGGGGCCTTCGGGAGTGAGCCTTTGATCCAGTCCTGAACTGTCCGCGGCACGAACTCGGCGCTGGCCCACATCCTTTCTCCCATCGGCAAAGGGGTATCTGGGAAGGGGGGCGGCTCACCTGCGGAACGTGCCGTTGAGGACAGTCTTGCATCCGGATGTTGAGCCGTGCAGTCTATTGCCAACCTAATAACAAGGGGGGATACCATGCTCGACATAACGGCGACCGGGAAGGTCTCGGCGTTTCTGGATTCTTTCGGGGCAGCACTGGCTGCAGGTGACGTCGACGCCGTCACCAACATGTTCGAAGATGATTGCTATTGGCGCGATCTCGTTACCTTCACATGGAACATCAAGACCATGGAAGGTAAGGCTGAGATTGCCGACATGCTGCGCCACCAGCTTGCGGCCTGCAAGCCGTCAGACTGGCAGATCGCCGAAGGCGAAAGCGCAAGCGAAGAAGGTGGGGTGATTACCGCCTGGATCAGCTTCGAAACGGCTGTTGCCCGGGGCTATGGCCTCATCCGCCTGCGCAACGGAAAGATATGGACCCTGCTCACCACGATGGTCGAACTCAAGGGCCATGAAGAGGCGTTGGGCTTTGATCGTCCGTTGGGCGCCAAGCATGGTGCCGCCAAGCACCGGCCCACTTGGCTGGAAGAGCGCGAGGCCGAGGCCCGCGAACTGGGCTACAGCAAGCAGCCTTATGTGTTGATACTGGGTGGCGGGCAGGGCGGCATTGCACTGGGCGCCAGGCTGCGCCAGCTGGGCGTGCCGACAATCATCATCGAAAAGAATGCGCGCGCAGGCGACAGCTGGCGCAATAGGTATAAGTCTCTCTGCCTGCATGATCCCGTCTGGTACGATCATCTTCCCTATCTGCCGTTTCCGCCCAACTGGCCTGTCTTTGCGCCCAAGGACAAGATCGGCGACTGGCTGGAAATGTATACCAAGATCATGGAGCTGAATTACTGGTCCAAGACCACGGCGAAGTCCGCCCGATTTGACGAAGCCACCAAGGAGTGGACCGTCGTCGTCGACCGTGACGGCGAGGAGGTGGTGCTGAAGCCCAAGCAACTGGTTCTCGCCACCGGCATGTCGGGCAAGGCCAATCTGCCGAAATATCCCGGCATGGAGAAGTTCAAGGGCGACCAGCACCATTCTTCCAAGCATCCGGGGCCCGATGCCTACAAGGGCAAGCGCGCAGTCGTGATCGGCTCCAACAACTCCGCCCATGATATCTGCGCGGCGCTGTGGGAGAATGATGTGGATGTGACGATGGTCCAGCGCAGCTCGACCCACATCGTCAAGTCCGACACCTTGATGGATATCGGCCTTGGCGGGCTTTATTCCGAAAAGGCCGTGCGCGGCGGCATGACGACCAACAAGGCTGACCTGATCTTTGCCAGTCTTCCCTATCGCATCCTGCATGAATTCCAGATCCCCCTTTACAATCAGATGCGAGAACGGGATGCAGAGTTCTATGCGGGCCTCGAGAAGGCTGGCTTCAAGCTCGATTGGGGTGATGACGGCTCGGGCCTTTTCATGAAGTATCTCCGGCGCGGGTCGGGCTACTACATCGACGTCGGCGCGAGCCAGCTCATCATCGATGGCAAGATCAAGCTTGCGCATGGCCAGGTGAAGGAGATCACCGAAACCGGCGTCATGCTCGAGGATGGCACCCACCTGCCGGCTGATGTCATCGTCTATGCCACGGGCTATGGCTCGATGAATGGTTGGGCGGCTGATCTCATCGGCAAGGATGTTGCCGACAAGGTTGGCAAGTGCTGGGGCCTCGGCTCCAATACCACCAAGGATCCCGGGCCGTGGGTCGGCGAGCAGCGCAATATGTGGAAGCCCACCCAGCAAGAGGCGCTGTGGTTCCACGGCGGCAACCTGCACCAGTCCCGCCATTACTCGCAGTTTCTGGCCCTGCAGCTGAAGGCACGGCAGGAGGCGATTGCAACGCCTGTCTATGGCATCCCGCCGACCCACCTTCTGGGTTAAGCATGACTGGTACTCCAGTGGCACATTCACGGGCCACTGGAGTGCCCCTCTCATTCCGTGCTGGACGATGACGGGGCACCCGACCGGTGCCGAATTTTTCATTCACCTGTAGGGTTTGTCGGCCTCTTGGAGCCGAGGCCGTTCTTTGAGCTTATTTGGCCGTCTACACCGAGAGTGGATTGTAGGGTTCCTGGCCACTCAGCCGCTGACGTCTGCTTCGCGACTTTGTCAGTGAGCCACGCTACAGTCGATAACTCCTCTTCGCGAGCCCGTAGGCGAGGTCTGCGGCGAGTTCGTGGGCCTCGTCTTCATCAAGTCGGTGCTCGGCGATACGGGACGCAAGGAAGGAGCAGTCGCAGCGCCGCGCCATGTCGTGCCTAGCTGGAACTGAGAGGAAGGCTCGCGTGTCATCGTTGAAGCCCACGGTGTTGTAGAAGCCGGCAGTCTCGGTCGTAAGCTCTCTGAAGCGGCGCATGCCGTCTGGGCTGTCGAAGAACCACCACGCCGGGCCGAGGCGGAGGGCGGGGTAGTGACCGGCAATTGGCGCCAGTTCCCTGCTGTAGGCCGTCTCATCCAGTGTGAAGAGAATGAGCGTGAGCCGCGGGTCATTGCCCAATTCGTCGAGCAGGGGCTTCAGTGCGTGCACGTAGTCGGTCTGGGTTGGTATGTCGGCCCCGATATCAGGCCCGAACGCCGAGAACAGCTCGGTATTGTGGTTGCGGAAGGAGCCTGGATGGAGCTGCATGACGAGGCCGTCGTCCAGGCTCATGCGCGCCATTTCAGTGAGAAGCTGTGCCCTGAACAACTCCGCGTCCTCGGCACTGACGCCGAGCCTCAGGACGCGACCAAAGAGCTGTTCGGCGGAAGCCCGATCGAGATTGGCCGTTCGGGCCGTAGGGTGTCCATGATCGCTCGCAGTGGCACCCCGCGCCTTGAAGTAGTGGCGTCGGGAGCGGTGGGCCTCGAGGTAACCAGCCCATGTCATGGGAGCCCCTGCCATGGCGATGAAGGACTCTACGTCGGCAGTGAAGTCCTTGCGGCCTGGGTCAACCACGGCATCGGGGCGGTAGGTCGGAACCACGCGGCCGGTCCAGCCTGACTGCCTTATCGCATCGTGGTGCCTGAGGTCGTCCAGGGCGGCGTCGGTCGTTGCGATCACTTCGATCCTGAAGCGCTCGAAGAGTGCCCGTGGCCGATATGACGGGCGTGCCAGAAGGTCATTGACCTCGTCGTATATCCGGTCCGCGCTTTCGGGCGCGAGCCGCTCGCGAATACCAAAGGTGTCGTGCAGGGACTGCTCGATCCATATGCGGGTAGGGGTTCCCCTGAAGAGATGAAAGTGCTCCGCAAAGACCCGCCATATCTTGCGCGGGTCGTCCTCTACGGGCTTGCCATCACGGCGCCTGATGCCCAGCCTCTCCAGTGGAACGCCCTGAGAGTAGAGCATGCGGAACACGTAGTGGTCGGGTGTGACGAACAGCGCGGCTGGGTCACTGAAATTCCCGTCGGTCGCGAACCACTTGGGATCGGTGTGGCCGTGTGGCGATATAATGGGTAGATCCGACACTGATGCGTATAGTCGGCGCGCAATTGTTCGAACCTCAGGATCCGGCGGGAACAGTCGATCCGGATGCATGGCCAGTGTCCCCAAATCCTGAATCTCCCAACTTCGTCAATCGGTATCGGTCCTGGCCGCATCTATAGGTCATGACGTGGTCACTGGCCAATATGGAGCAGGGGGCGGAATGATCGTCGATCATCGTCAACCGCGACGACCTTAACCGTCAAGTCTGGGAAACCCCCATGGTACGGCTCGCGGCGCAATATGGGATCTCGGGGAAAGGACTGGCAAAGATTTGCGACCGCCTGAACATTCCATACCCGCGCCCCGCAGCTACCACCCGCCAGCACCCATCGCGGTGGCACCGCCACCCGCACTCGACGCAACTGCAAACATGCAATCGTCCTTCACTGCGTCTGGCGCAAAATGTCGGTCAGGCCACCTAGCAGCCTGAAAAATAACGGTATTTCAGAGAATTGAAGAGGGCGCGTGTATGTGACCACGCGCCCGTTGAGCGGAATTCCCTGTTTCATCCCCGGTCTCCTGGAAATGAAGAGCCTTACTCGCCGTGGACTGTCTCCACAGCCAGTCTATTACGTGAGCCTAATCCTCAGGCCGCTCAGGTCGATCGAAGCCATGAAGCCCACCTGCTTGCCGGACACTTCGAGTTCCACGCCGCGCGAATTGCGCAGCCGTGCCACTGAGCCGCCGCCCGCCGCGGCGAGGCCTGCGCCAACCGCTGAGTAGGTTCCTGCGATGTCGCTGGCGCGGCGTAGATGCCGCACGCGGCCGACGAAGTCCGCCGAGGCAATGCCGATGGTGGCGCCAAGGCTGATACCGCCGATGCTGAGGGGATATTTCCGGCCGTTGAAGGTCAGTGTGCCGGAGCCGCCCCCCAAGCCGACGATAAACCCGGCTCGCGTAATCCTGAAAGCGATCCGGCCTGAGCTGCCGGCCGCCGCCGAGGCGTCCGCGGCGCCAATTGCCAGAGGCGCGAGCAGCAGCGAGCCGAGCGCGCCCAGCACCTGCCGGCGCGAGCTGCTGGTTGGCGCCTCAGCCCCCATGTCTTCGGATTGCGTGTCGTGTGGAAGATTGGTTGTCATCGTTTGTCCCTCCGCCTTTGCTAAGAACAACCTGATGTTGCCTGAAACCAAAGCTTTCGGCAATTGCCTTGCCCGCGCTCCTGTCAGTGCCCGAACAGCGCGTAACCCGTGGGATTGTCGGGCAAAACCCAGGCAAAGCCTTCGAGGAAGACGATCATCACAGCATTGATGGCGACCACTGCCAGAAAGGCCAGGCCCACGGCCGAGGAGATCCGTGCCGCCATACTGTTCCTGGCAGGAGCTTCGGGAAGTGCCGCAGGTGCGATGATGCCGAGCAGCGCCGTGAACAGGATCACCACGCAGAAGGTGACGAAGGCCCAGCTGTAGAGGTGTAGCCCCAGCACTGCCCCGCCATATCCCTGATCGCCCGGAAGGATGTGCAGCAGGATCTGGCGCGAGGCGAAGACCGCGCCTGCAAAGGCGCCGAGCGTCCCCATCCCCAGGCCCTGGACATAGCGATCCCATGTCAGCACGCCGCGCTGTGCCTGGCGGATGATCCACACCGCGCCCAGCGTGCTCAGGATCATCGCATAGCGCTGCAGCATGCACAGCGGGCAGGGAAGCTCGCCGCCCACGAACTGCAGCAGCAGTGATATGCCGATCACCAGCGTATAGGCGATGATCCACAGGTTGATGCACCAGAACACGAGTCGCGGCAGCATGGCTTTCATCAGAAGCTGAGCCCTAGTGACGTGGTGACGTGGAAGCGGAACAGCCCGATCATCAAGAGCAGCGATGCCGTCCAGCAGGTCAGCACCAGCCAGCGCGGAGCACCCCGCCACATGGCAAGCCCGATGAAGAGCAGAAGAAAGAGGATGATGATGTCCATGCCGCCCCGCAGATACCGTCAGAAACGATCTATCCCGATTCTGCCACGGCGGACAGAACCGGGATAGCTGTATCTTTCAGGCGTGATGAGCCGCGCCGTTGCTTACTCCGCCGCTTCGATCACCGTGCCGCGCTTCTGGCCGGCCAAAGGGATGCCGAAGGCCTTGGAGCTTGCCAGCGTGATGGAGCGCAGGTCTTCGGGCTCGATGTTGCGCACGTCCGTCTTGCCGGTGCAGCGCGCCATGATCGAGGCTTCCGCCGACATGGCGTTGATGATCGAGGCCGCACCATCGGCGCGCTCGGCCTCCGTGCGGTCGCCGAAGAAGGCGATTCCGCCCGGCACCATTTCGCCGCCCAGCGCCATGGCTACCGTCAGGCCGATGGCGCCTGCCTTGGCGCCAAGGCCAATGAGTTTTGCCACGTCGGTGCCGGAGCGCACGCCACCGAAATACACGAAGTCGATGTCTTCCTCGCGGTTCATCCGGCGGACGATGCGCATCGCGTCGCGCAGCACGCCGAAGTCCGGGTAGGACTTGAGCTCTGGCCATTCAGCCGCGATGCCGGACGAACCGTCGAGCACCATCACGTCAAGATCGTGCTCGAGCGCGAAGGGAATGGCCTTCTCGAGGTCTTCCGAGCGGGCCACGAGGCCGGTGATCATGCCCGGCTGCTTGGCAATCTTGAAAGGATGGAAGCCCTTGGGCTGCACATAGACCTGGCCCACGGCACCCGGGTTGGGCGTGTCGCCCGGCTCGAGCAGCTGCAGCCACGGCGCCTTGCTGTGCGGCAGCGGCTCGCGCGTGAGATAGGCAGAGCCGACGGTGGCCAGTGCCTGGCCGAGGCCGGCCCTGGCTTCTGCCGGAAGCCCATCGATGCCGGCGGCAATCACCGGGATCTCAAGCTTCACCGAACCTGCAATGTCGGTCGCCGTGTTGCAGGCATCGCGATAGGGGTCGATCACGAGGCGCGACAGGTTGGCGGGCAGCAGCACCAGGTCGTCGAAGGACGCGTGGTGGTTCTCGGGGAAGGGGTTGGCCTTGGGCTTCAGCCGCTTCTCGAGGATCGCGGCTTGCGTGCGGATATCGGTCACCGGCGTGCGGGCCATCACGAAGATGTCCTCGCGCGTCTTCACCGAGTAGTCCGACGAACCGGTCTCGGCATCGCAGCGGTAGCAGCGCGCCGCTTCTTCCTTGGCCGTCACGTCATTGTAGGTGGTCTCGATCTCGGGGAAGGCCGAAGGATTTGCGCCCAGGCCGTTGAACGCCTGGTCGCGGCGCGGGAAGACTTCCCAGTTGATGTCCTGCGCGGCGGGAACGCGGCGGGTGCGATAGGGCGTGCGGTAGGGCAGCGGCTCGGCGATGCCGTCGAGGAACGACTTCACGTAATGCGCTGCGCGGTGGCCGTGCATCATGGCCATCACGATGGTGGAGCCGCCGAAGGCGCCGTCGCCTGCGGCGAAGACCTTCGGGTCTTCGGTGCGCATCGAGGCCCAGTCGGTCTTCACGCGGTCGCCCGCCATCAGGCCCTTGTTGTCGAGTTCGGCGGATTCGGCCTTCTGGCCCACGGCCATGATCACCATGCCGCAGTCGATGTCGCGCTCGGAGCCGGGAACCGTCTCCGGCTTGCGGCGGCCATCCGGGCCGGGCTGGCCCATGCGGGTCTCGACGCAGCGCAGCGCGATGGCGCCGTTCTTGTCGATCACTTCCACGGGCTGCGTGTTGTAGATGATCTCGATGTTCTCGAGGATCGCCTGGTGCAGTTCTTCCTTGCGGGCCGGAATTTCCTTCGGCCCGCGGCGGTAGACGACCTTCACGTACTTGACGCCCGGCATGCGCAGCGCTGCGCGGCAGGCGTCCATGGCAACGTCGCCGCCGCCAACAACGATTACCTTCTCCGGCAGCGTCGGGCGCTCGCCCGCATTGATGCGGCGCAGGAAGCCCACGCCGTCGATGACGTTCTTGCTGGTCTCGCCGGGAATGCCCATGGGCTTGCCCCACCATGATCCGATGGTGACCAGCACCGCGGCATGGCGCTGCTTCAGCTCGTCCAGCGTCACGTCCTTGCCGAGCGTCACGCCGCAATGCAGGTGAATGCCCGGGCAATGCTTGAACAGGCGCTTCATGTCCTCGGCGATGATGCCGGGCGGCAGGCGGAAGCCCGGAATGCCCCACACCATCATGCCGCCGGGCTTGTCCATCATCTCGTAGACGTGCACTTCGAAGCCCGCTTCGGCCAGGTCCTGCGCCGCAGTGAGGCCGGCGGGGCCGGCGCCGATGATGCCAACCGTCTCCTTGCGCGTCACGTGCACGGGGGCGAGGTGATGGTCGTTGCCCAGCTTGTCCATCACGTAGCGCTTGAGGTTGCGGATGGCCAAGGGGCCATCGCTTTCGGTGCGGCGGCAGGCGGGTTCGCAGGGTGCGTCGCAGACGCGGCCGCAGATCGAGGAGAAGGGGTTCGTCGCGGTGATGGCCTCGAAGGCCTCGGCGAACTTCTCTTCCCAGATATAGCCGATGTAGGACGGCGCGTCGGTGCCGACGGGGCACGCCACCTGGCAGGGGGCGGGCACGAAGTGCGGGTCTTGCACATCATCGCGTGCCGGCGCCTTGGGCGGGCGCACACGGTTAATGTCGTACACGGTGATGACGTTCGTGCTCATCGTCTTGATCCTGTATGGATGCCGTCTCAGGACGCCTTGAGGAGGCCCTGGTCGCGCTCGCGATATTCGGGGTGATAGGGAAGCCGGGTGATGGCGGCCGCTTCGGGCGTCAGCGCCACGAGGTCGTCACGCGTCACCTGGTGCGGGTTGCTGTAGCCCATCGCATGGGTGATGGCGGCAATCTGCCAGCGCACGCTTTCGAGGAAGTGATGAATGTTGCGGGCTTCGACCGGAACATTGTAGCGCTTCTCGTGCTCGGGGTCCTGCGTGGCGATGCCCGTCACGCAGGTGCCAGCATGGCACTGGAGGCAGGCGATGCAGCCGCCGGCGATGATGGCAGAGGTACCCATTGCTACCGCGTGGGCGCCAAGCGCCAAGGCCTTGATGGTGTCGATGCCGTCCTTGATGCCGCCCATCAGGATGACGGGCATGTCGAGGCCGCCCACTTCAGTGAGCGCATCACGCGCTTCCTGGATGGCAGAGAGCGTCGGGATGCCGACGAATTCGAGAACCTCGTTGCCGGCAGCGCCCGTCGAGCCCTGCATGCCGTCGAGTTCGACGAAGTCGAAGCCGTCCTTCCACGCGATCTTGATGTCGTCGCGCACGCGGCCCGCACCCAGCTTCACCGAAACGGGCACGCGATAGCCGGTGGCCTCGCGGAATTCCTCGACCTTGATGACGAGGTCGTCAGCGCCCAGCACGTCCGGGTGGCGCGAAGGCGAGCGCAGGTCGATGCCGGCCGGAATGCCGCGGATGCGGGCGATCTCCGGCGTCACCTTCTTGGCCATCAGCTGGCCGCCGAGGCCCGGCTTTGCACCCTGGCTGATGTAGATCTCGAGGCCATTGGCCTTCTGCATGTCATGGATGTTCCAGCCGAGGCGGCCAGCGAGGCACTGGTAGATCAGCTGGTGGGCTTCTTCGCGCTGCTCCTTCGACATGCCGCCTTCGCCGGTGTTCTCCGAAATGCCGGAGAGCCGCGAGGCGATGGCAAGCGCGAGCTTGGCGGATTTCGACAGCGCACCATAGGACATCGGCGCAATCATCACCGGCATCGAAAGCTTCAGCGGATTGGCACCCGAGCGGCCGCCCACTTCCGTCTTCATTTCGATCTTGGAGATCACATCCGGATCGGTCATGGCGCCGATGCGGATGTCCTTCCTGAAGGCAATGTCGGAAAGATGCGGCATGGGCCGCGATGCGCCATAGCCGCGAATGCGGTAGCGGCCGATCTGCGACTTGACGTGGATGTCTTCCTGGACCTTGGCGTTCCAGTAGGAATTGTCGGCAAAGCTCTCGAAGAAGGGGATGGCGCGACGGCGCGGCTCGGTCTTGGGGTAGCGCAGCTTCTTGCCGGCGTTGACGATCTTCTGGAACGTGCCGGTGAAGGGAATCTTGTACTTGTCGAGGAAAGCGAGGATCTCGTCGCGTTCCTTAGCGGGCAAGTCGATGAGCATCGCATCGGTGCCCATCTCGCCGATCTTGCCGGCAACATAGATGTCACCGCCGGTCATGTCCTGGCCGACCTTCTCGCCCGAGTTGCCGAGGATGACCAGACGGCCGCCATACATCATGTAGCCGGCCATGAAGCTGGCATTGCCGCAGGCCAGAAGCGTGCCGGCCTTCATCACCTGGCCCGCACGCGAGCCGATGTTGCCCTTGACGACGATTTCCGCGCCGCGAATGGCGACGCCCGGGATTGCCGAGGCATTGCCGTTCACCACGATCGAGCCGTTGAGCATGTTGTCACCCACGCCCCAGCCGACATTGTTGTCGACGAGGAAGCGCGGGCCATCCGTCAGGCCGCCGCAGAAATAGCCGGCCGAGCCTTTGATATGCACGTTGATCGGATGGGTGAGCCCCACGCCGATGTGGTGGCGCGCGTCGGGGTTCAGCACCTCGACGTCGATGCCGTCTGCACCATACTTGCGCAGCAGCTCGTTGGCTTCGCGGACGGTCGTTACGCTGAGATCGATCGTTGCCATGTGTCGTAGGTTCCGGGAGCGGGTTCAGATGTGTTGAGGGCGCGGCCGGGGAAGAGGCGATTGAGCGATACTTCCTCGGAGGCGATGGCGATGATCTTGTCGTCTTCGTACTTGACCATCGGCTTCGCCGCGAGCTTGTCCTTGGCATAGCCGATCTCGTCCTTCGTCGAGACGAGGAAGGAGAAGGTGCCGTCGAGGTCCTCGATCGAGGTCTTCAGCGCATCCTTCAGGCTGAAACCGTGCTTCAGCTTGTCGGCGAGGTAGACGGCGATCAGCTCGCTGTCATTGTCGGTGTTGAAGAAGTAGCCGCGCTTCTCGAGGCGGCGGCGCATCTTGTAATAATTGGTGATCTGGCCGTTGTGCACGATCGAGATGTCGGAGAAGCCGGTGGCCCAGAACGGGTGGGTGGCTTCCGGCGCCACGTCGGATTCGGTCGCCAGCCGCACATGGCCGATGCCATGCGTGCCCTTGAAGTTCTCGATCTTGTAGACGTTGTCGACGTCATAGGCGCCGCCGAGGTCCTTGATGATGTCGAGGCTCTCGCCGATGGAGGAGAGCTTGGCGGCATGCTCCATCTCGAAGGCAAACTTCTGCAGGTCGCCGTCGAACTTGACAAGCACCGCGAAGGACGAGCCCCGCTGTTCCTCTTCCACGATCTTGGCCTGGAATTCGGTCAGCTTGGTCTTGACGCGCTCGATGGCCTTCGCTGCAACCTCGCCGTCGCCGACGATAAAGCGCAACCTCAGGTGGCCCGGCACCGGGTCGCGGTAGAGCGAAAAGCCCGTGGAATCGGGACCACGGTGCTGGCAGCCGTCGAGCATGTCGATCAGCGCCTTGCCGACTCCAGAATCCGCGGCAGCGCTATTCTTGTAGAGAATTCCAGCGATTCCACACATGGCGGGGTGCCTCCGTTCCGTTCAGAACACAGTTGAGCTCGCACCCTAGGGCAACTGGCCGCGACTCCGCAATACCAGAGGCAACTTTATTTCCCCGGATGAAAGAGTTTTCCGATCACATTTCCGCCAGTGCCGGTCAGGCTGTCTTCACGCGGCTACTTCTTCTCCGGGAACAGGAAGGTCATGCCAGCACGCACACCCCAGCCCGTCGGACCGACATCCTCAGGCGTCGTCGCCCAGTAGCGAGCAGCCACGAAGAGGCTGATCGGCTGCTTGTCGAAATGCACGAGCTTCGACACCTGCGCGTTGAATGGCACCGACCATTCGCCGGTATCCCAGTAGTAGGTCGACTCGGAGTTCAGATTGAAGGTCACGCCGTTCTTGGTGGTGTAGGCGATGAAGGGCTGGAAATAGGCCTGGTTGATGTCCGGCTCCTTCGAGTCACCCGCGAAGGACCAGATCTGGTTGGCAAGGATGCCGACGGTCCATGGTCCGCCCATCCACAGGGCAACGCCTGTAGGGCCAGCGCCCCACTTCTCGGGTCCGAGCAATGGATCAGACGCTGTGTTGAGGTAGGCGATGGGGCCAACGCCCCAGACGACCCCGTGGTTCGGCTTGGAGGGAGAGAAGAACAGGCTCTGCTGCGTATTGCCGAGGCCCCACTGGTTGCCGGAATCCCCGGCAACGTCGTTCTGCGAAATGATCGGCAGGATGGTGCGCGAAATCAGGTTCCAGTCATCGTTCAGCTTGATGGGTATCACGGGCTGTACGTTCACATAGTACTGGTCACCGCCATCGGGGCCAATCCCGTGGTTCCAGTTGCCCTGGAAGGGAACGCTGATCAAGTCTGCCACCGGGTTGGTGAGTTCCTTGGCGAGGTCTTGGGTGTCATCGGCCACCGCGGGCGTGGCGCAGGCGAGGCCAAACAGGGCACCAGCCAGAAACCTCTTCAGCAATGTCATGATTGAGTGTCCTTCTTCCCAGGCTGCCACTTAGCTGAACTTCTTGTCACCCGCGACCCAGGTCTCGCTGACCTTGATCGTGTCGATCTTCGTCGGGTCGACGGTGAAGGGGTTGTCCTCGAGGATGGTGAAGTCGGCCTCCTTGCCGGCCTCCAGCGAACCAAGCCGGTCCGGCTGGCCCACCTGCCGCGCGGCATCGATGGTCACGGCTTCCAGCGCGCGCTGCACGCTGATCGCCTGGTCTGCCCCGATCACCGAGTTGTCGATCTGGCAGAGGCGGGTGACTGCGGTCTTGATCAGGCGCAGCGGCCCGATCGGCGAGCAGGGCGAGTCGGTGTGCAGCGTAAAGCGCAGGCCCGCCTTGTCGCAGGCGCCGGCCGGATCCATGAAGGCGGCGCGCTCGGGCCCGAAGATCTGGTCGCGGTAGGCCGCGCCGTAAAGTGTCACGTGGTTCATCAGGAAGCTCGGTTCCACGTTGAGCTTCTTCATGCGCTCGATCTGATCCTGGCGCGCCATGGTGGCGTGCTCGATACGGTTGATGCCGAGATCGGTTGAGCCCGCATAGGCTGCCTCGAGGGCATCGAGCGCGATGTCGATGGCGAGGTCGCCGTTGCAGTGGATGAGGCTGGGCAGGCCCGCCGCCTTCACCTCCGCTACCATCTCCTTCATCTTGGCCGCATCGAAGTTTGGCTTACCCGAGGAGGTGCTGTTGAGATAGGGCTTGGTCTGCGCGCCGGTCTCGGTCTGGTTGGAGCCGTCGCCGATCAGCTTCACGCCATAGAGGCTGAACAGCGTGTCGGCGAACAGCGTCGCCTTTGGGCCGATGCCCAACTTGCGATAGGGGTCGTAGCCCTTCATGTCTTCGTACATCAGGCTGGCCGAGGTGCGCAGCGGCGCCTGTGCAGCGAGCTTGGTGAAGGGCTCGATCCACTCGGAGCGCAGCGTGCCGGGTTCGTGCAGCAGCGTGTTGCCGGCGGCCGAGCAGGCCGCCATGAACTTGTTGACGGCGCCAATGGCGATCGCCGGCGTGATCTTGGGCATGCCGGGCTTGATGGTCTTTAGGATGGCGGCTTCTTCATAGACGAGGCCGTTGAGCTTGCCGTCCGGACCGCGTCCGAAATGGCCGCCGCCCGGCAGTTCGCCGATATCCTCGGTGATGCCGGCGGCGGCGAGCGCGGGGCTGTTCACGCAGGCGTCATGGCCATTGGTGTACCAGACGAATATCGGCTTGGTGGTGGAGATCTTGTCCAGTTCGTCGCGGGAGAGGTCGCCCCCCTGCAGCAGGTTGTCGAAGTTGGATGCCATGACCCACTCGCCGTCCGGCGTCGCTTCGGTAAGCAGCTTCAGGTTGGCAATCAGGTCGGCGCGGGTCTTGTTCTTCAGGTAGCCGATATCGGTGAGCAGCTCGAGATAGATCGCCGAGAGCACCGTGTGGCTATGCGGGTCGATCAGGCCCGGAAGCAAGGTGCGGCCCTGCAGGTCGATCACCTTGGTGTTGGCCGTGGCCATGGCCATGATGTCGGTGGCAGCACCCAGCTTCACGATCTTGCCGCCGCTCACGGCGATGGCCTCTGCCGAGGAGGGTCCGACGATCGGGATGATGTTGCCGCCCTTGAAGATGGTGTCAACCGTGCCGTCGGTGGACGCAGCGCGGGCCGAACCCCCGCCGAGCACCGGCAGCGCGGAGCCGAGCATCGCGGCCGTGGACATGGCCATGAAGCCGCGGCGGTTGGGCGTGATCGATGCGAGGCCAGTGAAGGCCAGCGGGCTCTCGAACAGCGCGGGGTGATTGAGGACGGGGCTGACACAGGCGCGGCACATGATGACACCTCTCGAAAATTACGTTTTGCGTTGGGGGTATGATTAGCGGGCTCGAGCAGGCGCGGTCAAATGCAATGCTTGCGTCAATTTCGCCTGCATACGGACAACTACGGAGGCAATTGTGGAGAGTTCCAGTAACCTGCACCCAGTAATGTGCCCGGCGCTGGTCAATTCATCGGCGCGCCGCCCTCCGCCTTGCGCATGTCGATGAAGCGGTCGATCTCCTCCAGCACGCCCGGGTCGATCGGTGGCTGCTCGTAATCGCGCAGCACTTGCTTCCAGATGGTGTTGGCGCGCGCGCGCGCATCGATGGAGCCGCGCTCCAGCCAGTTGGGGTGGTTGTCCCAGTTCGACAGGAGCGGCGAATAGAACGCCGTCTGGTAGCGCTCCATGGTGTGCGGCGTGCCGAAGAAGTGGCCTCCCGGCCCCACCTCGCGGATCGTCTCCAGCGCCAGGCTTTCGGTGTCCACCACCATGGGGTCGCAATAGGCCGCCATCATCTGCAGCAGTTCGGCATCGAGGATCAGTTTCTCGAAGCTCGCAGTGAGGCCGCCATGCATCCAGCCCGCCGCGTGCTCGATCAGGTGTGCCCCACCCATCACCGAACCCCACAGCGACATCTGGCTTTCATAGGCTGCCTGTGCATCGACCTCGTTCGCCGCGCTCACGTTGGAGGATCGGAAGGGAACCCCGATGTGCCGCGCCAGCTGCCCTGAGGCCTGCGCCGCCTTGGCATATTCGGGCGTGCCGAAGGCCGGCGCACCCGAGCGCATGTCGACGTTCGAAGTGAAGCCGCCATACATGACGGGAACGCCCGGCCGCACCAGCTGGGTGAGAACGATCCCCAGCATCGCCTCGGCGTGTTGCTGCACGAGGGCTCCAGCCAGCGTCACCGGGCTCATGGCGCCCGCCAGCGTGAAGGGCGTGATGACGTTCACCTGGCCATGCTCGGCCATGGTGATCAGGCCTTCGCCCATGGGAATGTCGAGCTGCAGCGGCGAATTGGTGTTGATGATGCCGAGCAGGGCCGGCGTCTGCGTGAGTTCGTCTATCGAAAGCCCGAGTGCCAGCGCGCCGAGGATCAGCCCGTCCATGGTGCGCGCCCGGCCCAGCGTCTGGGTCTGCCAGCTCTTGTCCAGAATGGTGATCTGCGCGCGGTAGAGGTCGAGGTGGCGGGTGTTGGCGGGCAGGTCCATCGGCTCGAAGGGGCCGCCGCCTTCCTGGTGGATGATATTGAGCGACTGGATCACTTTCAGGTAGTCACACATCTCGGCATGGGTGCCGTCGCGTCGACCACGGTCATTGTCCATCACATAGGCCGGCCCGCCCACCGAGGTGAAGACTACGTCGTCTGCCCCGATGTAGAGCGACCGCGCGCGGTTGCGCGCCGCAAGCGTGAAGGTTTTGGGGACTGTCCTGAGGTGCTCCGCCACCATCGCCGGGTCGAGCCGCACATTGTCGCCGTCGATCCGCGCTCCGGCCACACGGAACTTCTCCCGCGCATTGTCCTCCAGCACGCGCATGCCGATGTCACGCAGCACCTTCAGCGCCGTCTCGTGAAGCGCCGCCACATGGTCGGCGCTCAGCACCTCGATCGGCTTGTAGGGCCTGATCACGCGCCCGAAGGGCCGCTGGTGCAGCTCACCGCTCACGCGGGCATTGCGTGCGGGCCTGCGGCGCAGTCGGGCATCGTTCGTTTCGGTGCTGCTCATGCGATGTCCTTCACGGTCGGGCGTTCACGGCGCGGCACGGCAACGGCCTCCTCCCCGAATTCACGGGAGAAGCGGTGAGCGGAATAAATCGCGTCGGCAATCGACGACGGCTGCATGCAGTCCCCAACGCGGTGCAGCGTGAAGCTGCGCGGCGCGGCGGCAAGTTCTTGGTGGTGGCGATCATCCGGCACCCGCCCCGTCACCACGATCAACGTGTCACAGGGCAGTTCGCTCTCCTTTCCTGATGCGGTGCAGGCAAGCCTCAGCCGCCCCTTGCCATGCTCCAGCAACTGGCGGCCCGTCTGCATGCCGAGTTCCAGTTCATGCAGACGCGCATGCAGGAAGCCGATCTCATCGGTCATTGCCGTCCAGCTCGATACGGATGGATTGGGCGTCACCAGTGTGACGCTGTGCCCTTCGCGAGTGAGCTTCTCGGCCAGGGCACCACCCATGAAGTAGTGCTCATCGTCATAGATGACGACGGCGCCTGAAACGGCTTTCCCGGCAAACACGTCATCGGGCGTCAGCGCATTGGCAAGGTCCAGCACGTCCATGCCATTGACGCCCACGCCATCGCGCCGCCATTTCGCACCCGTCGCCAGCACCACGTGCTCGGCGCCGAAGCCCGCAATGTCATCCGCCGTCATCTCGCTGCCGGGAAACACCTGCACGTTGTTGAGCTTGCCGATCATGTGCTGGCGCCAGTCGCGCACCCGGATCCAGGTCGAGAGTCCGGGCAGGGTGCTCTCGTTCAGGATCCGCCCTCCCAGCTTGGTGTTGCGGTCAGCGAGCGTCACGTCGAGGCCGCGCCGCCCGAGGCTCAGTGCCGTCTCCAGCCCTGCCGGGCCGGCTCCCACCACCAGCACGCTTTCGCGCTTGGGGTAGGTGGCGATCTTCTCCGGGTGCCAGCCGCGCCGCCATTCCTCGGCAATGGTCGGGTTCTGGGTGCAGCGCAGGTGCACGCCCTCATTGTTCGCCGCGCGGCAGATGTTGCAACCGATGCATTCGCGGATCTCGTCCTCGCGCCCCTCGCGGATCTTGGTGGGAAGGAAGGGGTCGGCAATGGAGGGCCGCGCCGCGCCGATGAAGTCCTGGATGCCGCGCCTGATCTGGCTCACCATCACGTCGGGCGAAGTGAAACGCCCGACCGAGACGACGGGCTTGGTCGTCAGCGTCTTCACGAAAGCCACCTGCGGCTCCTGATAGCCTTCGGCACTGAAGCGCGCCGACTTCGAGTCATTGCCGAGCGAGCCCGCCACGTTCACGTCCCACAGGTCGGGAAGTTCTGCGAGCATCGCCACAATCTCGCGGCCCTCGCCCTCGGAGGTGATGCCGGCGGGCCCGTGCAGTTCATCCACCGCAAGCCGCACCGCGACAGCGCATGTATCGCCGACCGCGTCCTTCGTGTCCTCGATCATCTCGCGCAGCAGCCGCACGCGGTTCTCGAGGCTGCCGCCATACTGGTCTGTGCGCCGGTTGTGGCGCGGCGAGAGGAACTGGAAGGGCAGGTAGTCGTGTCCGGCGTAGACATAAACGATGTCGAAGCCGGCGCGCTTCGCCCTGATCGCCGCGTCTCGCTGCCAGCCGCGGAAGGCGCGAATGTCGGAAAGGTCCATGCCGCGCGCCGTGGTTGGCAGGTGATACATGGCGGGAATGGTGGATGGCGCGATCCCCGGCATGCGCGACCAGCGGTTCGAGGCATGCGAGCCGCCGTGCCAGAGTTCGATTCCGGCAAGGCTGCCGTGGACGTGGATGGCGTCCGCCGTCTGGGCCAGCGCCGCCACGTCGTCCTCGTCCCACAGCGTGAGGAAGCCATAGGGCGAATCATCAGACGTCGGATGAATGGAGCAGTACTCGGTGCAGACGACACCCCAGCCGCCTTCGGCCTTCACGCCGCGAAGCGCCGCCCCCGCCTTGGGGCGCTGCCAGCCCAGCCCGATGGCATGGGGCGTCTGGTAGAAGCGGTTCGGCGCGGTGACGGGGCCGATCTTCACCGGTTCGAATAGGATGTCGTAGCGTCGGTCGCGCGCCATGGAACCTCACTGTTGTACGGTTGTATAGTAAAACGAGCTCTCCAGACGGGTCAAGACGCAGGGCCTCCCGCCATGAGGGCAGAGGCCGCCGGTTCCTCACCGCGGCTGGTCAATTCAGATACTTTCCTGGAGAATGAGCCTTTATAGCATGTCGAGCGCGCGCTGTCAAGGAGTTTTTTCCTTGCAGAGGATTTTCACTGCGAACATTACGGTTGACCCCTCGAAAGCAGCTCTTATACATACGTACAACAACAGAGGTCATCGATGGTCGCGGTGCGGTCCGAGTTTCC
Organism: Pseudomonadota bacterium; assembly: GCA_041163105.1. Classification (GTDB taxonomy): domain Bacteria; phylum Pseudomonadota; class Alphaproteobacteria; order Rhizobiales; family Aestuariivirgaceae; genus Aestuariivirga. The sequence goes on along the minus strand of JBEARP010000178.1, from coordinate 23,468 downwards.
CTTTGCCGTGCGGGTGGTGGAGAATTTCTTCGTGCCGCTTCCCGACGGCATCCGGCTAGCCGCCCGCGGCTGGTTCCCGGAAGGGGCGGGCCCGGTGCCCGCCATCCTCGAATATCTCCCCTACCGCAAGCGGGATGGCACCAGGCCGCGCGACCAGGGCCTGCACCACTATCTTGCCGGCCACGGTTACGCCGCGATCCGCCTCGACATCCGCGGCACCGGCGACAGCGAGGGACTGATCGACGACGAATACACCGTTCGCGAACAGCTCGACGGCTGTGACGCCATCGCCTGGCTCGCCGCGCAAGACTGGTGCGATGGCCAGGTCGCCATGATTGGCATCTCCTGGGGCGGCTTCAACGGCCTGCAGATCGCGGCGCGCCAGCCGCCCGCCCTCAAGACCATCATCACGGTCGGCTCCACCGATGACCGTTACGCCACCGATATCCACTGGATTGGCGGCTGCCTGTCGAAGGATAACTTCGACTGGTCCTCCACCATGTTCGCCCACAACGACCTGCCGCCCGATCCGGAGATCGTGGGTGATGCATGGCGCGACATGTGGAAGGCGCGCATGGCCAACAACGAGCCGTGGATTCTCAACTGGCTCAACCACCAACGCCGTGACGACTATTGGAAGCAGGGCTCGGTCTGCGAGGATTTCTCGAAGATCAAGGTGCCCGTCTATGCTGTTTCCGGCTGGGCCGACAATTATTCCGAAGCAGTGCCGCGCCTGCTTGCGGGCCTCAGCGTGCCGCGCCTCGGCCTCATCGGCCCTTGGGCGCACTCCTACCCCCATGACGTGGCCGTGGAGCCCGCCATCGGCTGGTTGCAGGAGGTACTGCGCTGGTGCGACCACTGGATGAAGGGCCGCGATACCGGCATCATGAACGAGCCCATGCTGCGCGCGTGGGTGCAGGAGAGCGTGCCACCCCAGACCTGCTACGACGTCCGCCCCGGCCGCTGGGTGGGCGAGGCCCAATGGCCGAGCCCGCGTATCCGCAACGAGAAGCTCTTCCTCAACGCCGGTGGCATCCTCGCCAAATCCTCCGTAAACGGAGCGACGTCGATCTGCTCGCCCTTGTGGGTCGGTATCGCCGCGGGCGAGATCGGCCGCTATGGCGGCGAGGCGGAATGGCCGCCGGACCAGCGCGAGGACGATGGCGGCTCGCTGGTGTTTGTGTCCGAGCCGCTTGCCGAGCGCGTGGAAATCCTTGGCGCGCCTACCGTCACGCTGTCCTTTGCATCCGACAAGCCGCAAGCGCTCGTCTGCGCACGTCTCAATGACGTTGCCCCCGATGGCCGCTCGACCCGCGTCACCTATGGACTCCTGAACCTAACACACCGCAACAGCCATGAGCACCCGGAGGCGCTGGTGCCGGGACAGCGCGCGCAGGCGGTGGTCGAGATGGACGACATCGCGCACGCCTTCCCGCCCGGCCACCGCATCGCCGTGTCGATCTCGACGACCTACTGGCCGGTGGCCTGGCCCTCGCCGGAACTCGCCACCGTCACTTTGTTCTGCGGCGAGACGGCGCTCAACCTGCCCGTCCGTCCGCCAAACCCGGATGATGCCAAGCTCCGCGTGTTCGACCCGCCGGAAATGGCACCGCTGCCGCCGGTCACCCGCCATCCTGTCGAACAGACTCATCCGCGTCGCGTGCTCCGCGATCTTCTATCGGGCCGCATGACCGTCGACTTCCCGCGCTGGACCTATTCCAAGGTCATGCATGATATCGGGCAGACGCAGCGCTCCAGCGCCTTCGCGCGCTACGAAATCACCGATGGCGACCCGCTGTCCGCCACGCTCATCACCGAGTATGACGTGGAGATGGTCAGGCCCGATGCCACCATCACCCACCGCAGCAGGGGAAGGCTTACCTGCGATGGCACGCATTTCATCATCGAGATGGATCTGTGCATCGAAGAAAACGGCGAAACGGTCTTTGAACGGCACTGGCATGAGAACATTGCGCGCGACATGGTCTGACATTCGAAGTCCGGTGCAGGGAGGCTGAAGGAGAGCCTTGCTTAGCTACGCCATCAAGCGCATCGGCCTTGCCGTCCTGATCATCTTCGTGGTCATGCTGGCGATGTATGCGATGGTCTTCCTGGTGCCTGGTGATCCGGCATCGCTCGCTTTGGGGCCACGCGCCACACCGGAGCTGAAGCGCGCGCTGATGGAGCGCATGGGCCTCGACCAGCCGATCTATGTCCAGGTCTGGAACTTCTTCCGCAATGCGCTGACGGGTGACCTCGGCTACGACGTGTGGTCGAAGCGTCCGGTCTCGGAGATGATTGCCGAAGTCTTTCCCAACACGCTGTTCCTTGGCGCGGTGGCTATGTCCATCGCGCTCGTGGCGGGCATCGGGCTCGGCTGCCTCGCCGTCGTCTGGCAGGGCCGCACAATTGATCGGGTGCTGGCCGTGCTCTCGGTCAGCATGATCTCGATCCCGTCCTTCGTGGTGGCGATCTACCTGCTCCTCATCTTTGCGGTCTGGCTTGGATGGTTTCCGGCCATCGGTGCAGGCGAGGCGGGTGACTGGGGCAGCCAGATCCGTGCGGTGGTGCTTCCCGCCGCCGCCATCGCCATCACCTGGGTGGGCTACCTCGCCCGGCTGGTGCGTGCCTCGATGCTCGAGGTAATGGCCGCCAACCACGTGCGCACGGCGCGCGCCTTCGGCCTCACGCAGGCGAAGATCGTGCTGCGCTATGCGCTGCGCGTTGCCATCGTGCCGGTCGTCGCCATCGTGGCGGTGGGTTTCGGGTCCATCCTGTCGAGCGCGGTCTTCGTCGAGACGGTGTTCTCGCGCCCCGGCATCGGCACGCTCATCACCTCTGCCGTGCAGAAGCGGAACTTTCCCGTTGTCATGGGCTCGGTTCTGTTCATGACGGCCTTTTACCTTACCGTGGTGACGCTGGCCGACCTGCTGATGGCCAAGCTCGATCCGCGCGTGCGGGACACGCTCCGTGGCTAGCGGCAAGCGCAATGTCTGGCGCGCGCTCATGGCGGAACCATTGGGCATCATGGGCGGCGTGATCGTGCTCGCCTTCGTGGTGATGGCGCTCTTCGCGCCGTGGCTCGCGCCCTATGACCCATTCAAGATCGACGTGATGCACAAGTTTTCGGGCCCAAGCCTTGCGCACTGGGCTGGCACCGACCAGCTCGGACGCGATCTGCTCTCCCGCATCATCTTCGGCGCACGCACCGCGCTGGGTGTCGCTGTCACCGCCACGGGTGTTGCCGGCCTCGTCGGAATCCTGCTGGGCCTCATCGCGGGCTATGGTCCGCGCTGGCTCGACTCGCTTCTCATCCTGTGCTTCGACTCGATGACGTCGCTGCCGATGATCATGTTCGCCCTCGCCGTCATCACCGTGCTGGGACCGAGCACCGCGACCCTGATCCTCGTCATCATCCTCGTCTCCATCCCCGGATATGCGCGCTTCATCCGCGCCCAGACGCTGAGCCTCGTGCGCAGTGACTTCATTATGGCCGAGCAGGCGATGAATGCTTCCAACGCCCGGATCATCCTGCGCCACCTGCTGCCCAATGTGGTCGGGCAGTTGCTGGTCGTTCTCTCCATGGACATTCCGGTGGTCATCATGCTGGAGGCCGGGCTCAGTTACCTGAGCCTGGGCGTCAAGCCGCCCACGCCATCCTGGGGCAACATCCTCTATGACGGCTATGTCTCTCTCCGCCAGTCGCCCGGAATGGTGATCGTGGCGGGCATCCCGCTGATCCTCGCGACGCTGGGCTTCACCTTCCTCGGCGAGGCGCTGCGCGATGCGCTGGACCCGCGGCTGCAGTTGCGGACGCTGACATGAGTGTCCCGATCATCAAGGTCGACAACCTATCCATCGCCTATGCCAGCGAGGAGGGACCGCTGCAGGCGCTGCGCCATGCGACCCTCGAGGCGTGGGCTGGCGAGGCGATCGGCATCGTGGGCGAATCCGGTTGTGGCAAGTCGACCCTTGCCTCCGCGCTCATCAACCTGCTGGCCCGCAATGCAAGGGTGACCTCGGGCGGAGTGGTGTTCGGCGGACAGGATATCCTGTCCGCCAGCGAGGAGGAGAAGCGCCGCCTGCGCGGCCGGCACATCGCCATGATCTTCCAGGATCCCATGACCTCGTTCAACCCGGTGCTGACCATCGGTGAGCAGCTGGTCGATTTCCAGGACCAGCGCGAGGGACTTTCCAAATCCGAGAAGCGCCAGCAGGCGGCCGCCATGCTGAAGCGCGTGGGCATTTCCGATCCCGTTCGCTGCCTCGATCGTTATGTGCACGAACTGTCCGGTGGCATGCGCCAGCGCGCCGCCATCGCAGCGGCACTGTTGATGGCGCCGCAGGTGCTGGTGGCGGACGAGCCTACCACGGCGCTGGACGTCACCATGGAGGCCCAGATCATCCACCTGCTGCGCGAACTGCGCCGGGACTACAATGGGGCGATCGTGATCGTCACCCACCACCTGGGCGTGGTCGGTGAACTCTGCGACCGTGTCTACGTGATGTATGCGGGCGAGGTGGTGGAGGAAGGCTCGACGGACGACGTCTATCACCACCCCCGCCATCCCTATACCCAGGCACTGATTGCGTGCGATCCCGCGAACCTCCACGAGCAGACACCGGTGTTGCCCACCATTCCGGGTCGCCTGCCCGATCTCGTGGACCCGCCCAAGGGCTGCAGTTTCGCCGCCCGCTGCGCGCGCGCCCATGAGCGCTGCCGCAGCGAGGCGCCAGCCTATGTCGAGGTGGGTTTGCGCCACATGGCGCGCTGCCATGAGGCATTGTCATGAGCGCGCTCTATGATGTCGATAACGTGTCGCTTGATCTGGCGGCCCCCGCCGCCGCCCTGCAGCGCCTGCTGCCCGGTGCCTCGCCGCACATGACCATCCTCAGCAACCTGTCGTTGTCGGTGGGCCGTGGCGAAATGCTGGGCCTCGTGGGCGAGTCGGGTTCGGGCAAAAGCACGCTGGCCCGCGCCATGTTGGGTCTTGTCGGCATCACCGCGGGAGCGTTGCGCTTTGAAGGCCAGCCGGTGAAGAGCCGCGCCGACTTCGTGAAGGTGCGGCAGCAGACGGCCCTGATGTTCCAGGACGCGGTTGCCTCGTTCAGCCCGCGCCGCAAGGTTTCGGCCCAGGTCGTCGAGCCGTTCCAGATCAATGGCGTTCCCCTGCCGATGGGGGGTGAGACGGCTGTCGCAATGCTGGAGCGCGTTGGCCTCTCACCGGCGCTTGCCCAGCGCTATCCGCATGAGTTGTCGGGCGGTCAGGCGCGCCGGGTCTCGGTGGCACGAGCACTGGCGCTGAAGCCGAAGCTGGTGATCGCCGATGAGCCTACGGCGGGGCTTGATGTTTCCGTGCAGGCCGAGATCCTGAACCTGATGACGGGCCTGCGACGTGACATGGGGCTGAGCTTCCTCATCATTACCCACAACCTCGCCGTGGTCCGCCACGTGACAGATCGCGTGGCGGTGCTCTATCTCGGCCGCATGGCGGAGTGGGGCCCGACGCGCGAGGTGTTCGCCAGGCCGTATCACCCCTATACCCGCAGCCTCATCCTGGCGCAGCCGCAGGCCGACCCGAGGAAGCGCCGCGCCGACCTGGCCCTGAAGGGTGAAATTCCCAGCGTGCTGGCGAGGCCCTCAGGCTGCGAGTTCCACACCCGCTGCCCACTCGCTCGCCCGCGCTGCGCGGCGGAGGAGCCGCAGCCCAACATGATCACACCGGACCGCATGGTGCGATGCCATTTTGCCGAAGAAACCAGAACATAAACTCAAGGAGGAAGCCATGGGACTTAACTGGAGCACTGATCGCCGCAAATTCCTGACGATGGGCGGTGCCCTGTTTGCCGGAATTGCCGCGAGGCCGCATTTCGCCTGGGCTGCCGATGGCGATACGTTGCGACTGCGTGCCACGGCGGACCTGCAGGTGCTGGACCCCAAGGGCATCATCGGCGAACTCGACGACATCATTCCGCGCTGCACGCAGGTGACGCTGGTCCGACTGGGTGACATGCGCGACGGCAACCAGATCACGCCCTATGCCGCCAAGGTCTTCGAGTGGAAGGACCCCAAGACGATCGCCTTCACGCTCCATGATTATCTGACGTGGAACAACGGCTTTGGACCGGTGACGGCAGAGGACGTGAAATTCTCCTTCGAGCGCATCAAGGGTTCCGACTCGGCCTGGGCCTACCAGTTCGAGAAGCTCGACAATGTGGAAGTGATCGACCAGCACTCCGGCCTCATCCACCTGAAGGAGCCGTTCAAGCCCTTCATCTACATCTCGCTGCCCTATTACGGCGGCCACATCGTGTGCAAGGCTGCGGTGGAGAAGGCGGGCGGCAGCTACACCACCGAGATCCCCGCCCAGTGCGGCCCCTACCTGCTCGACAAGTGGGAGCAGAACCAGAAGGTGACGCTGGTCGCCAATCCGGATTGGAAAGGTGAGAAGCCAGCCTTCAGCAAGGTCGAGTACTTCATCGTCACCGACGACCAGACAGCACTGCTGGCCTATGAGGCGGATTCGTTCGACTATACCCGTGTCGCCATGAGTGCCGCCAAGGCGCTGAAGGCCAGCTTGCCAAAGAACTCGAGCCTCATCGAGGCGCAGTCGACGCGTTATGTCTGGCTCACCATCAACATGAATGCCGAGAAGCTGAAGGATCCGCGTGTCCGACAGGCGATCCAGTATGCCTATGACGGCGATGCGGTGCTGCAGGGTTCCTATGACGGGCTTACCGGCCGGTCGGCCGGCGTGGTGCAGCCGGGCACCCAGTTCGCCCGCGAGAAGAACAAGATCGCCACCCGCGACATCGAGAAGGCCAAGGCACTGCTGGCCGAGGCCGGCGTCTCGGCGGTGGAGCTCAACCTCTATTGCCTGACGGACTCGGTGTCGCAGTCAACTGCGCAGATCATCCAGGCAAGCCTCGGTGAGGCAGGTATCACGGTGAACATCCAGCCGACGGAGGATGCTGCCTACTGGGCGCTTGGCGACAAGACGCAGGGTGACGGCTACAAGAACATCGAGCTGGTGCTGATGAACTTCGCCGGCGGCATCGACCCTACCGAGAACCTCGTGTGGTTCCGTCCGGATCAGATTGGCGTCTACAACTGGTCGTTCTTCGACTCGAAGGAGTTCGAGGACCTATACCAGAAGGGCCTGGTCGAACAGGACGATGCCAAGCGCAAGGAGATCTTCAACAGGATGGAAGACCTGATGGAGGACTCCGGCGGTTTCATCTTTGTCTGCTTCGAACCCTTCCTGGCGATCTACCGGTCTGATATCAAGCCGGTGATCCTGGCGGACGGCCATCCGGACCCGACGCAGTTCACCAAGGCCTGACGCAATCGGGGGCGTGAGCTTCTCGCGCCCCTTCTTTACTGTTCAAGATGACGAAGAAAACAACGGCACCGAAGTTCGAACGCATCGCCCCGGACGCGCGCCGGGCGCGGCTCATCGAAGCGTCGATTGCCTGCCTCGCCAAGGGTGGCATCCAGGGCTTCACGGTGGACAACATCTGCCACGAGGCGGGCACCTCGCGCGGCCTCATCACCCACCACTTCGGTTCCAAGAATGCGCTGCTGGCCGCAGTATATGCCTCGATCTACGGCAAGGCGCTGGAGAAGCTGACGCGCTCCGACACCGCGCCACAGAGCATCGACGAGCTCGTCGATATGATCTTTGGCGACAGCTTCCTCAGTCGCGAGTACCTGAACGTCTGGCTGGCCCTGTGGGGCGAGATCGCTGTGAATCCCGCGCTGCAGGTTGAGCACCGCAAGAACTATGCGCTCTACCGCGAGCATATTGCGCGTGCCATTTCGGCGTTTGCGCGCAGCCGTGGCGCGACAGTTGACAGCTATGACGTGGCCACCATCCTGATCTCGCTGGTGGACGGGTTGTGGCTCGAGCAGTGCATCGACCAGAGCCTGCTCTCGCTCGACCGCGCCAAGGATTTGTGCCGGCGTACTCTCGCCGCTGTACTGGCACCGCAACCTGCTAGGAGACCGACATGACCCACTCCATTCACGGCCGCTCCGTCATCGTCACCGGGGGCTCTAAGGGAATCGGCAAGGGTATAGCCGCGGTCTTTGCGCAGGCCGGGGCGAGGGTCGCCATCCTGTCGCGGCATGGCAGTGAAGCGCATGAGGCCGCGAAGGACATCGGCTGCGGCGCCTTTGGCCTTGCGGCGGACGTCACGTCGCCGGACGCTCTTGAGCGTGCCGTTCAGGATGTGGCGAAGCGCCATGGCGGAATTGACGTGCTGTGCGCCAATGCGGGGATCTTTCCTGCCGCCAGGCTGGAGGACATGACCTCCTCCAACTGGGACCAGGTGATCGACACCAATCTCAAGGGCACCTTCAATTCGGTGAAGGCGGCATTGCCCTATCTCAAGCAATCGGACCAGGGCCGCATCGTGCTCACCTCGTCGATCACAGGTCCGGTCACCGGCTATCCCGGCTGGACCCATTATGGCGCCTCGAAGGCCGGCCAGTTGGGCTTCATGCGCACGGCGGCTATCGAGCTTGCGCCCTACGGCATCACCGTCAATGCCGTGCTGCCCGGCAACATCCTGACCGAGGGACTGGCAGAAGCCGGACCTGACTACGAGCGCAACATGGCGGCTTCGATCCCGCTGCGGCGACTGGGCGTTGCCGCGGATATTGGCCATGCGGCACTTTATTTTGCGTCGCGCGAGGCCGGCTTTGTGACCGGTCAGACGCTGATCGTCGACGGCGGCCAAGTGCTTCCCGAAAGCCTGCAGGCCCTGGCCTAGGAGAAGCGGCGCAGGTAGTCCTCGCACAGCGGCAGCGTGCCCTCGGTGTAACTGGCGCCGAGAGATTTTGGAAACTCCGCCTCGATGTGGGACGCGACCCAGGCGACCAGCAGTATGCGTCGCAGCATCACGAAGGTGGGAATCTCGGCTTCATCCGCCTTCGAAAGCGGCAGGACCCTGCGGTAGCCCGTCTTCCAGTTCTCGATCAACTCCGGCACGTGGGGCTGGTGCTCATGGAAGGACACTGGCGTTGCCGCGTCATACATGTACCAGCTGAAGCCGCAATCATCGAAGTCGATCACCTTCACGGTGCCACCGTCGATCAGCAGGTTGGCCAACCGGAGATCAGAGTGTATCAGGCCGAAGCGGTCGGCCCCCATGCCGTAGTTTGCGAGGCGGCTCCCGATCAGGTCAACGGTGCGCTGAACGAGTCGCTCGCCAGCACTGTCGAGCCCTGCACCGTCGCGCCAGCGGCCCCAGTGCGGCCGCTCCTCTCCGAGTGCTGCGTCAAAATCCCAGGTGAAGCGGCTAAACCACTTCGGTCGCTGCCACTGCCGGGCGTGCACATGCATGCGCGCGGCAATTTCGCCGAGGGATTCGAAGGAGCCCGCGAGATCGTCCTCGATGCCAGGCTCGGTTCCGTCTTCCCAGTCGAACAAAACGATGTGACGCGGGCGCTTCATGCGCGGGTGCGCGACATCCTGAACCAGCTTGCCATCGGCCCCCGGAATCGGATTGGGCGTTATCGCTACGCCGGTCTGCCGCAGGTTCATGGCCCATGCCAGTTCCGAGGCAATGGTCGGACGTGATTGGTAGCCTTCACGATGAATGCGCAGGGCCCAGCGTCGCCCATCGGGCGCTTCGATGCGATAGGTGGCGTTCTCCGAAAGATTCAACAAGCGGGCCATGCTTGCATCGGGCAGGTTGTAATGTGCCATCGCCCGATAGGCCAGCTCGAGCAGGATCGGAAGCTGCTGCGCATGGGAGAGGGAATCGAAGTCGGTCATACCGGGTCCGTTGGGCGATTGGTTGCCTGTCCTGCCAGAAACCCCGCAGGCTTCGCAAGCCCTACGCTGCGCGCTTCCAACGCCTGAAGAGGGATACGAAGGAGCGCAGGAACGCCAGGTGATCGGCAAGGCACATCACCAGCACGAACAGGGCGAGTGCAGCGAGGATGATCCCCGCGGCGCCGGGTCTTGCCGCGCCCAACAGGCCATGAAGGTCAATGTTTGGCAATGAAAGGGTGCCGCGCCGGAAGGTCGTGTAGGTCATGGCGATCAGCGCGGCAACGGTCACATGGCCGGCCAAGGCGGTGGCGAACCAGTAGCGCGACCACCAGGCGAGAAGAGGAATGATGATCCCGGCCAGCAGACCTGCCATCAGCCATCCGGGTGTTGGAAGGAACTGCTCTGCATAACGCAGCACCGGCATGACCGTAAGGTTGGCGAGGGTTGAAAGCTGCCAGAGCATGTCGGCCTGTGGGTGGGCATGAAGCAGCTGGCGAACAATCTCCGCCCCGAGCAGCGCCGCGAAGAGCAGGGCCGCGAGGCCATTCTGCAGGGCGATGAAGATCGTGGGTCTGATCTCGGGTCTCGTCATGACTGATCGCGCATCCCTCGCGCCAGCATGGTGCATTTCGGTGGCGCGGTCACGCGGCACGCGCCGTCAGGCGGTGTAGCGCAACAGCTTCTCGTAGAAAGGTAGATGGTGCTCGAGATATTGCCCAAAGCGCGGATGCCGCTCGGCCAGCGCGTCGAAATCGGTGCGGATGCGTGCCGCCTGTTCCGGCGTGATCGGCCTGATCGTGCTGCTGGCCATCACCTCGCCGTGCCAGCCTTGCACTTGCTGCCAGTCGGCGGGGGCGGGGTCGTCCCAGCGCAGTGCGTGTGGCGAATGGTCAAGATCCACGGCATCCCAATAGCCGGCCATCTGCCCTTCGGGGTCAGCCTGAACCGCCTCGCTGCGCACCACGACAGGCACCTTGCCGGTGCGGGCCATCACGGCCTCGGCGTGATGCCACTGCGCCTCCAGGCCGATCTCCTCCAGCAGCATGTCCGGGTCGAGCTTGGCATAGGAGAGAATCGACGCGCGCGGGTCACGCACCAGGAAACTGTGCGTCACTCGGTCGAGGAAATCCGTGTCGGCGAAAAGATGCGGCACCACGTAATAGCTCATGTCCTTCAAGAATATCGGGCCTTCGGCTGCCCTGGCAAGGATCATGTCACGAATGGCATCGTAGCTCTTCGGGTGCGTGTCCATGGCATCGAAGTGCGGCATCTGCCGGGTCGACCGGTTGACGTAATAATCATACATGAAGGGTTCGTGCAGGCAGTCGAGATCGCCGCGCGCACGCATGATGCGTTCGAAGGCCGTCGACATCGAGCGCGGGTGCGACCACAGCGCGATGATGGGGTGGCTCACGCCGTCACCTCCGTGAAGGCGCGGTCGAGGCCTTGCGCCACGGTCTCAACGTCGGCGAGGGTCAGGCACATCGGCGGCACCATGCGCAGCACCGAACGGTGCGGGCCGGACTTCGACAGAATCAGCCCCTGTTCGCGGCAATTCTCGAACACCGCGGCGGTGATGTCGGCGTCCGGCTCCTTGGTGCGGCGGTCCTTAACCATCTCGATCGCCAGCATCAGGCCACGGCCGCGCACATCGCCTATGGCCTTATGACGCTGCTGCAGGTCTTTCAGCCTCGCCAGAAGGGCGCCGCCCACGATGCGGGCATTTTCCTGTGTCTTCTCCTCGCGGATGACCTGGAGAACGGCGCGGCCTGCCGCACAACTGGTCGGGTTGGCGCCATAGGTGTGGAACATGAACTTGTCCGCCATCACGTCGCCGATGGCCTTCTTCGTCACCACGGCACCCAGCGGAAAGCCGTTGCCGATGCCCTTGGCCATCACCACGATGTCGGGCACCACGCCGTCGGCCTCGAAGCCCCACATGTGATCGCCCGTGCGGCCGAAGCCTGACTGCACCTCATCCGCCACATAGAGGCCGCCCGCCGCGCGCGCACGCTCGGCCGCGCCCGACATGTAGCCCTCAGGCATTTCCACGATACCGCCATAGCCCTGCACGCTCTCGACGAAGATGGCCGCCACCCGGCCGGTGGTGGCTGAGGCGATGGTGCGATCAATCTCGTCCAGGTAGGGCTCCGTGCCCGGCCCGAAAACGCCGCGATACTGGTTGGGCTCGGCAACGAAGGCCACGTTGCCCGGCATGCCCGGGTGGCGGAAGCCGGCGATGCCGGTCAGCGACTGCGCGGCGGAGGTCGGGCCGTGATAGGCGGTGCGCAGTGCCAGGATATCGAGGTTGCCGGTGTAGGTGCGCGCCATGACCATGGCGAGGTCGATGGCCTCCGAGCCCGAATTGGTGAAGTGCACCACCCACTCATGGCCCTTGGGCATGGTTGCGGCAAGCTCCTCGGCGAAGTGCGCGGGCACCGGGTGGTAGAACATGGTGGTGCAGTGGGTGAGTTCCTGCGCCTGCGCCATCGCCGCGTTGACGACGGTGGGGTGGGAATGGCCCACCGAAATGCAGACATTCATACCGAGAAGATCGGTGTATTTCTTGCCGTTGACGTCCCAGAGATACTGCATCGAACCCTTGCGGAATACGAGCGGGTCCTTGAAGGGCACGAACTTGCGCTGTGACGCCGCATAGTAGGTGTTGCGGCGCTGGGCCGTGGCCTCCACCGTCCAGTCGATGTCGAGGGCGTCCTTCATGCGAAACTCCTGTCAGGCCTTGAGCTTCAGGTTCTGGGGGTCATAGGGCGGCTGCGCGAGGATGCGCGCCGGGCGCTCAACGCCCAGCATATTGACGGTAAGCCCTTCCCGCATATCCCGCTCGCGCAGAAAGGCAAGGGCCAGAGACTTGCGAGCGCGGTGCCCAAAGGCGCCCGAGGTGACGACGCCCACCGGTCGCCCTGCGGCAAACAGGGTGTGGGAATAGAAGGGCTCGACCGCGCCGTCAGTGTCGATCTCGAGCAGCACCATGTCCCAACCGGGCTGGCGCTTCAGCATGGCATCGCGGCCGATGAAACTGCGGCCTTCATGCTTCACGAGATAGGAAAGCCCGGTTTCGAGCGGCGAGCGCTCTGTGGTGAGGTCCATGCCCCAGCCGCGATAGCCCTTCTCCATGCGCATGGAATTGGCCGCATAGGCTCCGTAGTGGCCGATGCCGAAGGGCCGCCCGGCTTCCTCCAGCGCGTGAAACAGTCGGGCGGCATGGCCGCGGTCGACATGCAGCTCATAGCCCTTCTCTCCCACATAGGAGACACGGAGCACGCGGGCGGGAACGCCTGCCACGTCCATCTCGCACGCCGACAGCCACGACAGCTGCGCAACATCGACGAGGCTGCCGAGCACTTCGGCGGAACTGGGCCCCATGAGGCCGATCACCGCGAGATCATCGGTGCGGTTGGCGATGGTGACGTCGAAGCCCGTGGCTCGGGCCCTGAGGAGGTCGAGGTCTATCTCCTCCGCCGCAGCGGCGGAGTTGAGATAGGCGCGATCCGGCGCGAAGACGCTGATGGTGAACTCGGAGGCGACACCGCCGGCCGGGGTGAGCGCATGGGTGAGGCCGATGCGGCCGGGCCTCGGGGGCGTGTTGGCGCCCAGTGCATCGAGGAAGCGGAGCGTGTCGGGGCCGGTGACGTCGAACTTCGAGAACACCGAGAGATCGGCCAGCGCCACGCGGTTGGTGGCGGCTTCCACCTCGCGCGCCACGGCATCGAACCAGTTGGTGCGGCGGAAGCTGTCACGGGTTTCGTCATCGGGCGTGGCTGAGAACCAGTTGGGCCGCTCCGCGCCATGGGCCGCGCCCATAACGGCGCCGCGTTCGCGCATGATGTCATGCAGGGCGGATTTGCGGATGTTGCGGGCCGCCGGGCGCTCCTCTAAGGGATAGTGCACGCCGAATTGCAGGCCGAAGCACTCAATGGCCTTGTCGACGCGGTAGTTGCGGTCGGCCCAGGGACCGAAGCGGCGGCTGTCGACGGCGAGCGCATCCATGGGCGACGCGCCATGTGTCATCCAGTGGGCGAGGAACTTGCCCGCACCACCGCCTTCCATGATGCCCATGGAGGAGCCGGTGAGCAGCCAGGCATTGGGCGTGCCATGCGCCGGGCCGATCAGCGGGTTGGCATCGGGCGTGAAGGTGATGGGGCCGTTGACGACGGTCTTGATGCCAGCCGTGGCCAGTGCGGGCACTCGCGCCATGGCCCACTCGATGATGTGCTCGACGCGGTCAAGGTCAGGCGCCATCAGCTCAGCGCCGAATTCGGGCGGCACGCCGTCAACCGACCAGACATGCGCCTGCTTCTCGTAAGGACCGAGGATGAAGCCATCGCGTTCTTGGCGGCAGTACCAGCTTTCCTCCGGGTCGCGGATGATTGGCAGTTCGGGTGCGCCCGCCTTCTGGCGCGCGGCGATGGCGGGCACCGTGTCGGTGACGAGATACTGGTGCAGCACCGGCACGGACGGAACGTTGACGCCCATCATGCGGCCAATCTCGAAGCCCCAGGTGCCGGCGGCGTTGACGATGTGGAGTGCGCGGAGCGTGCCGCTCTTCGTCTCCACCACCCAGCGGCCGTTCTCGTGGCGGATCGCGTGGACCGGATTGTAGCGCTGGATCACCGCGCCGTGGCGCTGGGCCTGCTTGGCCATGGCATTGGTGGCGAGCGAGGGATCGACGTGGCCGTCATCGGGCTCGTAGATGCCGCCAATCAGGCCATCGAGGGTTGCCAGCGGATGGAGTTCCGCGATGCGCTTACGGTCGATGATTTCCAGCGGATAGCCGGTAAACTCCGAGAGCCCTGCAACGTGGCGGAACTCGTCCATGCGGTCCATGTTGCGCGTGACGCGCATGGCGCCGGAGCGGTGGAAGCCGCAGCTTTCACCCGTCTCCTCCGGCAGGATGTCACGATAGAGGCGCACCGAGGTGGCGCGCAGTTCCTGGATCGTCGGGTTGTGGGCGAAATGTGTGCACAGGCCTGCTGCATGCCAGGTGGAGCCGTGGGTGAGGTCGTTCTTCTCGACCAGTACGATGTCGCTCCAACCTGCCTTGGCGAGGTGATAGAGCAGCGAGCAGCCCATGGCGCCGCCGCCGATGATCACCACGTTCACGTCCGTCATGCCGTCATCCTTTCACCGCGCGGATCATGAGGCGGACAGGCGAGAACCACCGCCGCATGCCGTGTTCCCGCAATATCGACTTCGAATGTGCGTGCGGCGGTCTCGGCCGCTGTCTCGCCGGGCGCCACCTTCACCAGCGCCAGCGCCAGCGTGAGTCCAGTGCGAACGCCTTTCGCGCCAGAGGTGGTGAGGCCCACCACCCGCCTGTTCTCCAGCACCGGCTCGTCGTGAACGATGAGCGGGCTTCCTTCGATGGAGAGGAGCACGAGGCGCTGGCCGATGCCCTGCTGCTTCTGCGCCACGAGTGCCGCCTTGCCGCGGAATTCCTTCGACCAGTCGATGGTGAAGCCGAGACCCGCCTCGAGCGGCGTGATCTCCGGCCCTAGGTCATGGCCCCAGTGGCGGTAGCCCTTCTCGATGCGGCAGCCGTTGAGGGCATAGTGGCCCATCGGCCTTGCACCCTGCGCAATGAGCGCGTCGAACACCGCGGCAGCGTCTTCATTTGCGATGGTAAGTTCCCAGCCGAGTTCGCCCACATAGGAAAGCCGTGTGGCGAGGCAGGTGGCGCCGGAAAGGGTCACCGTGCGCGCCGTTGCGAAGGGGAAGTCCTGCCAGTCATCTGGTGACAGGCCCTCGAGGATACGGCGCGCGGCGGCACCCATGACGCCGATGACACAGTCGTCCTCCGTCACGTCCGAGACGGCGACGTCTTGCTTGCCGGCTGCGCGGCGGATCAGCGCCATGTCGCGCCGCCGCGTGGCAGCACCCGAGACAAGGCGGAAACGGTCAACCGCGAGCCTGGTGATCGTTACGTCGGCCTCGATGCCGCCACCCCCGTTGAGGAGCGGCGTGTAGACGGCGCGGCCCACCGCAACATCGATCTGCGCTGCGGCAAGATGATTGAGAAGGGCCAGCGCATCATGGCCCGAGACGTCGATCTTGGTGAAGGGTGTCAAGTCGAGCAGAACGGCGCCATGCTGCATCACGGCGGACTCGCGTTCGGCGATCTTCTGCCAGGGCTGCTCTCCGGAGACGGAGTAGGGGAGGCTGTGCTCGGCCTTGTTCGCGGCATACCACAGGCCGCGTTCCCAACCGACGGTGAGCCCGAAGACCGCGCCCAGTGCCGCCCAGCGATCATGCAGTGGCGACTGGCGCAGGTTGCGCCCAGCGCTGGGTTGCTTGAAGGGCCAGTGCACGGCGAAAAGATCGGAGACCGCTTCCTTCATGCGGTCCTTCATGTGCGCGGGCGCGGCGGCGCGCGGGTCGGCGCGGGCGATGTCGACGCCCCACAGGTCGCGCGGTTCCGCGCCGGTGATGATCCAGTCGGCCAGCACGTCGCCGATGCCCGCAGAACTCATGATGCCCACCGAGTTCATGCCTGCCGCCACATAGAGTCCGTCCACCTCCGGCGTCTCGCCGATGTAGGGCCGCGTGTCGGCGGTGAAGCTTTCAGGCCCGTTCATGAAACGCTGGATGCCGGTTTCAGCGAGTTGCGGAACGAGGGCGAGGGCCGCTTCCATGAAGGGTGCGAACTGGTTCCAGTCCTCCGGCATTTCGAGGAATGCGCGGTCGCCCTCGGGGCCGTAGGGGTCCCACACCTTGGCATCGGGCTCGAAGCCACCGATGACGAGGCGGCCCGCATCGCCCTTCACATAGATGCCGGTGTCGAGATCGCGCACCACGGGGAAGGGGTTGGCAAGGCCGGGCATCGGCTCGGTGACGATGTACATGTGCTCAACCGCCTGCAGCGGCAATGCAACGCCTGCCTGGTCAGCCAGCTTCTTCGACCACGCGCCGGCGCAGAGGACGACCTTGTCCGCCAAAAGCGTGCTGCCGTCGGCGAGTTCGACGCCGGTGGTGCGACCATTGGCGACGAGGATGCGGCGAACGCTCGTGCCTTCGCGGATGCTGACACCATGGTTCCTGGCGGCACGCGCATAGGCCATGCAGAGGTCGACCGGGTTGACGTTGGCATCCTCGGGCACCATCAGCGCGCCGACGTGATCCTTGAGGTCGAGCTCGGGGACGGCAACATCCTGAGGTGAGACGATCGATGGCGTGAGCCCCATGTGGCGGCCCACCGCGCAGATTCGCTTCAGCTCATCCATGCGCTCGGGCACGCGGGCGAGCCAATAGCCGCCGGTGCGGCGGTAGCCGGTGCTCATGCCGGTCTCTGCCTCGAGCCGCGGAAAGAGTTGCAGCGCGTGCGAGGCGAGCCTCGTCATCGCGGCGGTGGCGCGCAACGGGCCGACGATGCCAGCCGCGTGCCACGACGTGCCGGAGGTGAGCTTGTTGCGCTCCAGCAGCACCACGTCCTTCGCGCCGCGGGTGCCCAGATGATAGGCGACGCTCAGGCCCACCGCACCGCCGCCGATGATGATGACCTGTGGCATCAGAAGTAATTCACGTCCGGCATGGAGGCCTTCACCTTGGTGATGTAGTCGGTGAGCGCCTCGTCGATGGCGGGGTCAAGGCCCGGGTCCTCGTAGCGCTCGAGCTGCTTCTTCCAGATGGCATTGGCGCGTGTCGCGGCATCCTTGCCGCCTTCGGCCTGCCACTGCTCGAAGGAATTGTTGTCGGTGGTCCAGGGTCGGAACAGGGCCGCCATGAAGTTCTGCCGCGTGTGATCGCTGCCGAGGAAATGCTGCCCCGGCCCCGTCTCGGCGATGGCCGCCATGGCCTGGGCATTCTCACTCAGGTCGATGCCGTCGAAGAAGCGGGCAACCTTGCCGCACAGGTCATGGTCGATGATGGTCTTCTCGTAAGAGGTGACGAGCCCGCCTTCCAGCCAGCCGGTGGCGTGGTTGATGAGATTGGCGCCGGCGAACATCGACATCATCAAGCCCCACGTCGCTTCCTGCTGGCTCTGCGCATCGGGGAGTTTGGAGGCAGACAGCGTTCCAACCGTGTGGAGCGGCACGCCGAGGCGGCGCGCCAGCTGGCCCGCCGCCAGCACCATGAGGCCGGCCTCGGGCGTGCCGAAGGTGGGTGCACCCGACTGCATCGACATGGTGGAGGCGAAGCTTCCCATCAGGCAGGGCGCGCCGGGGTTGATGAGTTGTACCAGTGCGAGGCAGGCGGTGGCCTCCGCCAGCACCTGCGCGAGGGTCCCTGCGACCGTCGTCGGGCTCATGGCGCCGGTCAGCACCCATGGCGTGCAGGCCACCGGCTGATTGGCACGGGCATAGGTTTTGAGTGCGCCCGACATGTTCTGGTCGAGCACCAGCGGTGCATTGGTGTTGGACACGCAGTAGAGGACGGGGTTCTCCGCCACGTAATCGGCGCCGAACACGATCCTCGCCATGTCGATGGCGTGGCCCGCACGCTCCGCGCCGATGAAGGCGCCCATGAAGGGCCGGTCCGACCAGCGGATGTGGGCATGGAGCATGTCGAGGTGGCGCTTGTTGGCAGGCAGGTCCACCGGTTCGCAGACCACGCCGCCCGAATGATGGAGCCATGGCAGCGTCTGGTGCAGCTTTACCAGTTCGATGAAGTCGGCGTGCGAGGCATAGCGCCGGCCGCGGTCGAGGTCTTGCACGAAGGGCGGGCCCCAGGAGGGGCAGAGCACCGTGGCATTGCCGCCGAGTTGCACGCTGTTGGCTTCGTTGCGCGCGTGCTGCGTGAACTGGCGCGGGGCCTTTGCCTGGATGGTGCGGCGGCAGAAGCCTGGATCGAAGCGCACGCGCGTGCCCTGCACGTCGCAACCGGCGTTGCGGAAGATATCGAGGATCTCGGGATCGCCGTGAAACTCCATCCCTGTTTCCTTGAGGATAGTGTCGGCATTTCGCTCGATCAGTTCGAGGCCTTCGCTGGACAGCACGCCGAAGGTTTCGAGCTGGCGCGAGATGTAGGGCGCGCGCACCACCGCTGACTTTGCACCCTCTTCCATCGAGGTCCGGCTACGGCGTCTGTTCGTCAGGCGTGTCATTGCAATGGCCACTATCTGCCACCGTGTGCAAAAGGCAATTGACGGCACGTAGCATTAGGACTTCTAATGGTGTTATCATGAAGAAATCCGTGCTGAAGGCCACTGCGCAATCGGGCTCCAACCTGCTGAAGGCGATGGAAGTCTTCGCTGCGGTGGCGGAAACCGGGCAGATGACGGCGGCGGCGCGCATGCTGGGCATGACACAGTCAGCCGCCTCGCAGCAGATCTCGGCACTCGAGAAAAGCTACGGCGTGACCCTGTTCGACCGCTCGGTGCGCCCCGCCAGGCTCACTCAGCCGGGCGCCCTGCTGCTGCGCCACGCGGCCCGCATCCTCAACGAGTTCGGTGACCTTGAAACTGAAATGCGCAACCAGGGCCCGACGCCGATCAGCGTGCTGCGGCTTGGCATTCTGGCCTCGATCGCCACCACGCTGACGCCTGGCCTCGTGGCGCTGGCCAAGAAGGGCTTCGGCGTGCGCGATGTCACTCTGCATGCGGGCCAGAGCGGCGACCATGAGAGCCTGTTGCGCACCAAGAAGGCCGATCTCGCCATCACCTCCAATCCGTTCTACGACATGGACGGCCTTGAGCGGCACCCGATCCTGCAGGAAGCCTTTCTGCTGGTGCTGCCGGAGAAATACCGCGGCCCGACGGACAGTCTCAATGCGGTGCTGGCTCGCCTGCCGCTGATCCGCTTTGCCGACTCGACCAGCGTCGGCCGGCAGATCACCCAGCACCTGCGCCGGTTGCGATTGAAGCCGCAGCAGGTGATTCAGGCTGATCGTTCCTCGATGGTGACGGCCTGCGTGTGCAACGGCATGGGTTTCACGCTGCTGACGCCGTCGCTGTTGATCGACGGCTTCGTTGAGCGCATGCCGATGCGGGTGGTGCCGCTGCCGGCTGCGCGGCTGACGCGCACGCTTACCGTGGTATCACGCGAGCAGGAGCTTGGCCGTTTCCCATCACGCGTCGCCGAGCTTTCGCGGGCGAAGCTGGTTGAGCAGGTGGGCGCGCAGATGGGTGATGTGGGGCTTGCCGCACTCACCCTTCTCGACGGCACCGGTTGAGCCGAAGTGTCAACCCTGAGCGATCAGGGCCAGCGATTCCGCCGCCGTCGCATCCAGCCAGCCGAGTTCTCCTCCCAGATCGTCGAAGTCGATGAGCGAACACTGCAGCACGAAGGCGGTTCCGGTGGCCGGGTTGCAGGCAAGCGCCGTGAGGTAGCCATCGGTGCCGCCATTGTGGCCAAAACCGAGGTCGGTGCTTCCCGACTGCTTGTGCGACAGGCCGAGGCCATAGTGCGAGTCGGGCCACACCTCGGTCATGCGCGCCACCTGCTGCTTCGTGACGCCGGACTCGCCCATGACGAGGCCGTGGATCCAGCGCGTCAGGTTGGCGGGCGTGGTGAACACGTTGCCGGAACCCTGGTCATATGAATAGTTGTAGTCGTCCTGCTCCGTGGCCTTGCCTTTTTCCAGCGAGAAGCCAGCGATGGCGGGTGCGGGCAGCGTCGTTTCGTGACCATCCACCACGAAGTGGGTTTGCGTCAGTCCGTTGGGCTGCAGAAGCTCGCGGTTCTTGAACTGGTCGAGCGGCACGCCCGACACCTGTTCGACGATCTTGCCGAGGATGCCATAATGCGTGTCCGAATAGCGATAGGCAGCACCCGGCGCGCTGTTCGAGACCTTGGCGGCGGCGGCGACGCCGATCAGCTCGTCTTTCGTGAAACTGTGGAAGGGATCCTTGGTGCCCCGCTATTCGAGATATCGCATGCCGGAATAGGGCAGCGGCAGGCCTTCCGGGATCGGCTGGTTCACAATGTCGAACACGCCGGCACGGTGGCTGAGGAGTTGCCGGATGGAGATGTCACTCTTGTAGGGAATGTCGAAGCCCGGTGTATCTGGAAGGTAGGGCTCGCTGCGGCCGGGCATGGCCGCTGTCAGCGTGTCGTCAATCTTGAGAAGCCCGCGCTGGTCGAGCAGCATGATGGCGGCGGCGGTGAAGGTCTTCGTTGTCGACGCGCCGCGGAAGTGGCTGTCTTTCGTCACGCCCGCAAGCATTGTGGCGAAGACCTCTGCCTTGGGCGTGATGGCGAAGAAGGTGAGGCCACCCGGCTTTCCACCATAGCGTGCCTGGAAGCGGCGGGTGAGCAGGGCGGACAGACCTGCCATCTCATTGGCCGTCGCCGCTGGCGCGGCAAGAGCCGTGCTTGCGACGAGTGCCAGGAAGCTGCGGCGGTTGGGCGGGTTCAAGCGGAACATGGGCAGCGTCCTCCATGAGGAGGCCGCAATAGTGCACGTCCCGGGCGTGGCGGCAACGCCGCAGAGTTGATTGCCTTTGCGGGCTGCCCCAGGTCATCGCCGGCTCTGCCGCCTGACGGCGGGCGTCACTCAGTCGAAGACCACCCGCGGGAAGTAGAAGGAGACCACCCAGTTCGGCATGTCCACGATCTCGCTGATGCGCAGGTCGCCGCAGACCGAGCAGAGCATGTAGGCGTCGACTGCGTTCATGTTGTAGCGCGTCGAGAGCAGCTCGATCATGCCGGAGACGGCCGCCCTGGCGCCTTCCATGAGGTCGGGCCCGATGCCTGTCGTCACTTCGTAGCCCTTCACGTCGAGGTGGCGCGACACGGGGCCGGGCGTGGTGAAGCGCGGGAAGGCGAGGTTGGCGCCCTTGACCAGTTCGAACTTCGCCTGAAGCGAGCAGGGGCTTTCGATGGCCGTGCCGCACACTTCGCCATCGCCCTGGCAGGCATGGGTGTCGCCCACGCTGAACAGGCCACCTGCAACCTCGACCGGCAGATAGAGCTCGGTGCCCACCGCCATGTCGCGGATGTCCATGTTGCCGCCCATGCGGCGCGGTGGCACGATGGAGTGGACGCCTGCCTCTGCCGGGGCAAGGCCGATGGTGCCGCAGAAGGGTTTCAGCGGCACGCGACCGCCGGGTCCGAACATGGCCGGCGCCATCGTTGCGGCATCATATTTCCAGATATGCAGGGCGGGATCCTTGAACTGGTCCGCCAGCAAGCCGAAGCCGGGGATGTTTGCGGTCCAGCCCCAGCCCGAAGGCGCGAAGTCGAGGAGCGTCACCTTGATCGCGTCGCCCGGTTCGGCGCCGTCGACGAAGATGGGCCCGGCCACCGGGTTCACCTTGCCGAAATCGAGCGCCTTGAGGTCTGCCAGCGTCGAGCCGGCCGTGAGCTGGCCGCCGGAGGAATCGACCGGGTGGAACTCCACCGTCTCGCCCGGCGCGATGCGCGCCACCGGCGGATTGTCACGGCTCCAGCCGAAATGGCACTGGTGGTCATGGATCGTGTGATTGCAGACGTGCTTGGCCATTGTGCCCCCAATGATAGTGCCCCACGATGGCGACGAGAGCACGTTGCCCGTCATCAGACACCGAACGTCCCTTGCCTTGCAAGGACCATACCCTACTCTACGGTGAGAAAATCTGGGGGATCATGATGAGCGCGGCAAGGCCGATGGGGAAACCGTAGGGCAGTTGATTGTCTGCGAGCTTGGCATAGAGGCGCTTCACGAAAGCTGGCAGCCTGCCGGCATGGACGAGAAATCCCCAGTTGGCCGAGAGCTTGAGGAACAGCGCCATGGCCAGTGCCAGCGCCGAGAGCACCACCATGAACTGCACCACGCCGATCGGCCCCATCCACAGCGATGTTGCAGTCAGGTACTTGGCATCTCCGCCGCCGATGAAGCCGCGCTGCCAGAAAATGACCGCGATCACGAAAACGACGAAGCCGATTCCAAGATTGATCACGAAGGGCGGCACGCTGAATGAGAGGCTTGGCATGTCGGGCGCAGCGAGCCACGCCAAGAACGATTGCAAACAGAACAGCATAACAAGCCCATAGGACACCCAGTTGGGAATCCGGAAGCTCGAGAGATCGCTCAGGGCCCCAAACAGGACAAGAAAGGCGAAGGCGAAGGGGGTAAGCGACAGCAGGAACGAGAGCATGCAACCCTTGAAGGTCCGTTGGC
The DNA here is from genome assembly GCA_041163105.1 of Pseudomonadota bacterium. Taxonomy (GTDB): domain Bacteria; phylum Pseudomonadota; class Alphaproteobacteria; order Rhizobiales; family Aestuariivirgaceae; genus Aestuariivirga. Next base: position 633 of record JBEARP010000178.1, on the reverse strand, counting down.
GTGTGAAATGGTGGTAGCGAGTTTTGCCGTTGATCGCCAGATGCCCTGCGCGCAGATAACCGCCATCCGCAGAGAGCGGCCCTGGCCAATCGGCTGCTGATCTCGGGGAGCCCGGAACCGCATTACACCTAAAGTTGTATTACTGTACCCGTGGTGCAGCCAAGTAACTTCAGCCGTTCAAATCAATAAACAATTCAAGAATGTATAATAATGGCGAGTAAGTAGATATACTATAATTTAAAGTGGCATTAAGCATTTTAAATATTTCTTTTATTTTTAAGTGGCCAAGTATTTTTCCATAAGTCGTCTTCAATTGTGTTAAAGTGGAAACTATACTTGAAGATGTTGATTTTAAACTTCGAAAGTAATTCGAGATACTACTTACGTAATACTTGCGGTGGCAGTTCTTGCATCTGGACAACGGTCTGGAGTGGTGACAAGTTTATATCAGTAGAAACCCTTATATTCTTAGCCGGCCTCCAAGGCGGCCTCTGCAAACGGTGTCTACCAAGGGGCTAACCCTTGTTTTCGAGATGGGCTCGAACCACTTTGAGTATGTAAACCAACTATAGGGACTGCAAAAATGAAATCGATTACATCTTTCCTCCGTGCCCTTCACGCTGATGACAGCGG
>JBEARP010000177.1:0-11675 GCA_041163105.1 Pseudomonadota bacterium | reverse complement strand
GCATCAACCCCGAGACGCAGCGCATCTCGCTCGGCATGAAGCAGCTGGACAAGGATCCGTGGGAAGTCGTCACCGAGCGCTATCCGATCGGCGCCAAGGTGAAGGGCAAGGTCACCAACATTACCGATTACGGCGCGTTCGTGGAACTGGAAGACGGCATCGAAGGCCTGATCCACGTCTCCGAAATGAGCTGGACCAAGAAGAACGTGCACCCCGGCAAGATCCTCTCGACCTCGGAAGCGGTCGAGGTGCAGGTGCTCGACATCGACTCGGCCAAGCGCCGCATCTCGCTGGGCCTCAAGCAGACCCAGAAGAACCCGTGGGAAGCCTTCGCGGACAAGTATCCGACGGGCACCGACGTCGAAGGCGAGATCAAGAACATCACCGAGTTCGGTCTGTTCATCGGTCTCGACGGCGATGTGGACGGCATGGTCCACCTCTCCGACATCGACTGGAAGCGTTCGGGCGAAGAAGCCATCAAGGACTTCAAGAAGGGCGACCGCGTCAAGGCGCGCGTCCTCGACGTTGACCGTGAGAAGGAGCGCATCTCGCTCGGCATCAAGCAGCTCGGCTCCGATCCGCTGGCCTCGGCCTCCGGCATCAAGAAGGGCGACACCGTCACCTGCGAAGTCCTCAAGGTCGAAGACAACGGCCTCGAAGTGATGGTCGCCGGCACCGACATGACGGCCTACGTCAAGCGCGCCGACCTCGCCCGTGACCGCGCTGAACAGCGCCCCGAGCGTTTCGCGGTGGGCGAGAAGTTCGACGCCAAGGTCACCATCTTCGACCAGAAGGCCCGCAAGATGAACGTGTCCATCAAGGCCCTCGAGATCGCCGACGAAAAGGAAGCCGTCGCACAGTATGGCTCATCCGACTCGGGCGCATCGCTGGGCGACATCCTCGGCGCTGCCCTCAAGAAGCAGAAGACCGACGAATAAGACACGCACCAGATTGGCGAGACGGCCGGGGAAACCCGGCCGTTTTGCTTTGTGGGGTGGCCGGGCAAGTCCCGGCCATTTTTGCCTGGAAGTTATTCCTCTCCCCCGCACAGGCGGTGGAGAGGGCAGGGTGAGGGGGTGAAGCCGCGGCGGGAGGCCATCAGGATCGCGCTTGTGGAGAGCCCCCCTCACCCTCCCTCTCCCCCACTCCGTGGGGGCGAGGGGGACATGGAGTGAGCATTTCCATTACGCGCCCCAAACCCCTATATAGGCGCCACGCAATTCCTCTGGAGCGCACATGATCTCGGAAGCCGAACTCATCGTCGACCGCAGGCGGCTGAAGCGCCGCGTTACCTTCTGGCGCATCCTTGCCGTGCTGTTGGGCATCGCCACGGTTGCGGCCCTTGCCTGGAGCCAGGGCTGGACTGGCGGTGACCAGATCGCCCGCGTCCGCATTGATGGCCTGATCACCGGCGACCAGAAGACCATGGACCTGCTGAAGCGCGTCGAGGAAGAGGACCGGGTGAAGGCGGTGATCCTGCGGATCGACAGCCCCGGCGGCACCACGGCGGGCTCCGAGGCCGTCTATGACGCAGTGCGCAGGATCTCTGCGAAGAAGCCCATCGTCGCCGTCATGGACACGGTGGCGGCGTCGGGCGGCTACATCACGGCACTGGCGGCCGACCGCATCGTGGCGCGCGGCAACACCATCACCGGTTCGATTGGCGTGATCTTCTCGATGCCGGAGTTTTCCAAGCTGCTGGCCACCGTGGGCATCACCATGGAGGAGCTGAAGTCCGGCGACTTGAAGGCCGAACCCTCGCCCTACAAGCCGATGACCGAGAAGGCGCGCGCCGCTTCCATGGAGCTCGTCAACGACGGCTTCGCCTGGTTCAAGGGCCTGGTGGCGGAGCGCCGCCAGCTGCCCATGGCCACGGTGGACGTGCTGTCCGACGGCCGCGTCTACACCGGCCGCCAGGCAGCCGCGAACAAGCTCATCGACGCGCTGGGTGACGAGGGCACGGCCGTGGCCTGGCTCGAAACCGACAAGGGCATCGCCACCGGGCTGCCGGTCAATGACTGGGAACCCCGCTCTGCCGGCACCGGCGCAGGCCTCGGCTTCTCGGCCGCCGACCTGATCCTCAAGTCCTTGGGCCTGCAGGAGCTTCAGGCCGCTGCCGAAAGGGCACGGCTTGACGGGCTGCTCGTGCTTTGGCACCCTGCCCAGTAACCAGGAAGGCGCCATGATCAAGTCAGAGCTCGTTCAGAAGATCGCGGAAAAGAACCCGCACCTCTATCATCGCGACATCGAGCGCATCGTCAACACGGTGCTCGATGAGATCATCAATGCCCTGAAGGAGGGCGACCGGGTGGAGCTCAGGGGCTTCGGGGCCTTCTCCGCCAAGGCCCGCAACGCCCGCATGGGGCGCAACCCGCGCACCGGCGAGTCGGTCGAGGTGGTGGCCAAGCGCGTGCCCTTCTTCAAGACCGGCAAGGAGCTGCGCGAACGGCTGAACCTGCCCAAGGCCTGATTGTGCCGGGGCCTGTGAGGGCGTAGAACGACGGCCATGACGCTCAAACGCATCTTCAGCTGGGTCGTGGGCCTGCCCATCGCCGTCATCGCCGTGGGCTTCGCGGTGGCCAACCGTGAGTGGGTCACCGTCTCCTTCGACCCCATCAACCGCGTCCATCCCTTCGCCACCATTGCCATGCCGCTGTGGGCGCTGTTCTTCGCCGGCGTGTTCGTCGGGATATTCGCCGGCTGGTTCGTGGCCTGGCGCGGCTCTGCAAGGTACCGCCGCAGCGCGCGCGATGCCAAGATCGAGCTGATCCGCAGCCAGCAGCATCACGAGCGCGAGAAGCGTGAGTTGCAGCAGACCCTGCCCGCCGTGCGCCCGGACAGCGTCTCGTGAAGAGCCTGACGGCTGCAGAGGTGGCCAGGCTCGGCGCCTACAAGGACATCGTTGACGCGCTGCGCGATGGCTTCCGCGCCGAGATCACGACGCCGGTGCGCCACCATCACGACATCTCGGACGTCTCCACCCTACTGCTCATGCCCGCATGGTCGAAGGACTGGGCCGGCCTCAAGACCGTGGTGTTCAAGACCGACAACGCGGCGCAAGGCTTGCCCACCATCCAGGCCAGCTATCTTCTCATCGAGCAGAAGACCGGCGAGACGGTGGCCATGATGGATGGCGGCGAGATCACCCGGCGTCGCACCGCCGCAGCCTCCGCACTCGCTGCCGATTATCTCGCCCGCAAGGACGCAGAGGTGATGACGCTGGTCGGTGCCGGTGCGCTCGGGCCCCACTTCGTCCACGCCCATGCCGCGGTGCGCCCGATCCGCAAGGTGTTCATCTACACGCGTTCGATTGCCAAGGGCGAAGCGCTCGCGGCCGAACTGGCCCATCACGGCCTCGAGGCGCATTCGGTGACCGACCTCGAACATGCGGTGCGCCAGTCGGACATCGTCAGCTGCGTGACCACCTCCACCGCGCCCATCGTCAAGGGCGCCTGGCTGAAACCGGGAACCCATGTCGATCTGGCCGGCGCCTTCAAGCCCTCGATGCGCGAAACCGATGCTGACGTGGTGGCCCGATCTTCCGTCTATGTCGATACCCGCGATGGGGCGCTGGCCGAAGCGGGCGACCTGCTGCAGGCGCGTGACGAGGGCAAGTTCGACTTCAAGGATGTGAAGGGCGACCTGTTCGACCTCTGCCGGGGCAAGGCGAAGGGGCGGTCGTCAGCCGATGAAATCACCCTGTTCAAGTCCGCCGGCACGGCGATTGAAGACCTTGCCACCGCCATCATGCTGTATCAAAAGGCCCGCTGAACAGCCGGAGCCCAGCCCATGCCTGCCAACCCGATCTGTGTTGCCCTCGACACGCCGGACCTCGATCACGCCGTGGCGCTTGCCAAGGCGCTGAAGCCGCATGTGGGTTGGGCCAAGGTCGGCATGGAGTTCTTCTATGCCCATGGCCTTGCAGGCTATGCCCGCGTGGCGGAGACGGGGCTTCCCATCTTCCTCGACCTGAAGCTCCACGACATTCCCAACACGGTCGCTTCCGCCATGAAGGCGCTGATGCGCATCACGCCCACGCCCGGCATCGTCAACCTGCATGCCTCTGGCGGCCTGGACATGATGAAGGCCGCAGCGGAAGCGGTGGATGGCCGCGCCAAGCTCATCGCCGTCACCATCCTGACCAGCCTGTCGGACGACGACATTTGGTCGGCGGGCTTCGAGACGGCGAAGAACACGGAAGGCCATGCCCGGTCGCTGGCCGAACTGACCAAGCGCGCCGGTCTCGACGGCGTGGTCTGCAGCCCGCATGACCTCGTGGGCATTCGCCATGACCTTGGCCGTGACTTCCTCACGGTGGTACCCGGCATCCGCCCGGCGGATGCAGCGGTGCAGGACCAGAAGCGCGTGGCCACGCCCGAGGCGGCACTTGCCGCAGGTGCCGACATTCTGGTGATCGGCCGTGCCATCACCGGTGCCAACGACCCGGCACGCGCCGCGCAGGACATTCTGGGCACGCTCCATGGCCGTTGAGGTCAAGATCTGCGGGCTTTCGACGCCCGAGTCGCTGGATGCGGCGCTGGACGCAGGCGCCGACTTCGTGGGCCTCGTGTTCTTTCCGAAAAGCCCGCGCAACGTCACGCTGGAGCAGGCCGCCACGCTCGCCAACCGGGCCCGCGGCAGGTCGAAGATCGTCACACTGGTGGTTGATGCCGATGATGCGCTGCTTTCCGCCATCGCCGGGGAGGTCCGGCCGGACCTGATCCAGGCCCATGGCGCGGAAACGCCTGCACGCATCGCCGAAATCACCCGGCTGACGGGCAAGCCCGTCATCAAGGCCATTCGGGTGAAGGATGACGCCGACATTGCGGCGGCGGCACAATTTTCCACCGTGGCGAGCCTTATCCTCTATGATGCCAAGGCGCCGGAAACGCTGGGCAATGCCCTTCCGGGCGGCAATGGCCATGCCTTCGACTGGGGCCTGCTGGAGGGTGGGAAACGCCCGGCCTTCATGCTGGCGGGCGGGCTGACGCCCGAAAATGTCGCAGAGGCCATCCGGGTGACCGGTGCCCCCGTAGTGGACGTGTCGTCCGGGGTCGAATCCGCCCCCGGCGTCAAGGATATCGGCCTCATCCGGAAATTCATTGAGGCCGCCAAGGCAGCCCGCTAGAACCGGGCATCATTCGAGAAAAGGCGGCGAAGCCCCATGAACGTGACCACCCCCAATTCCTTCCGTACCGGGCCGGACGAGAACGGCCTGTTCGGCATCTATGGCGGCCGCTTCGTCGCCGAGACGCTGATGCCGCTGATTCTCGAGCTGGAGCAGGCCTACAAGGATGCCAAGGCCGATCCGTCCTTCCAGGAGGAGCTCGACAGCTTCCTCGAGCATTACGTCGGCCGCCCGAGCCCGCTCTATTTCGCCGAGCGCATGACCGAGCATCTCGGTGGCGCCAAGATCTATTTCAAGCGCGACGAGCTGAACCACACGGGTGCTCACAAGATCAACAACGTGATGGGCCAGATCCTGCTGGCCCGCCGCATGGGCAAGAAGCGCATCATCGCCGAGACGGGTGCCGGCCAGCACGGTGTGGCCACCGCCACCGCCTGCGCGCGCTTCGGCCTCGAATGCATCGTCTACATGGGCGAAGTCGACATGGAGCGGCAGAAGCCCAACGTGTTCCGCATGATGCTGCTCGGCGCCAAGGTGGTTCCTGCCAAGTCCGGCTCGCGGACGCTCAAGGACGCGCTGAACGAAGCGCTGCGCGACTGGGTGGCCAATGTCGAAGACACGTTCTACTGCATCGGCACGGTTGCCGGTCCCGCGCCCTACCCTGAGATGGTGCGCGACTTCCAGTCGGTGATAGGCCGCGAGACCAAGGCGCAGATGCTGAGGCGCGAAGGCCGTTTGCCGGACTCGCTGATCGCGGCGATCGGCGGCGGCTCCAACGCCATGGGCCTCTTCCATCCCTTCCTCGACGACAAGGATGTCGAGATCATCGGTGTCGAGGCCGCCGGCCTCGGGCTCAAGTCCAAGACCAAGCATGCGGCCTCGATCAGCGGCGGCAAGCCGGGCGTGCTGCACGGCAACCGCACCTACTTGCTGATGGACGATGATGGCCAGATCATCGAGGGCCACTCGATCTCGGCCGGCCTCGACTATCCCGGCATCGGGCCGGAGCATGCCTGGCTCCATGACATGGGTCGCGTCCAGTATCTCTCCGCCACCGACAAGGAAGCGCTCGAGGCCTTCCAGCTGTGCTGCAAGCTCGAGGGCATCATTCCCGCACTCGAGCCCAGCCACGCGCTGGCGCAGGTGATGAAGATCGCGCCGACCAAGCCCAAGGACCACCTGATGGTGATGAACATGTGCGGCCGCGGCGACAAGGACATCTTCACGGTGGCCGACATCCTGGGAGTGAAACTGTGAGCACCCGCATCGACCGCCGCTTCGAAGCCTTGAAGAAGGAAGGCCGCGCCGCGCTGGTGACCTTCATCACCGCGGGCGACCCGGACTACGACACGTCGCTCAAGATCATTGCAGGCCTGCCCAAGGCGGGCGCCGACGTGATCGAGATCGGCATGCCCTTCACCGACCCGATGGCCGATGGCCCGGCCATCCAGGCCGCGGGGCTTCGTGCACTGGCCGCCGGCCAGAACATGAAGAAGACGCTGAAGCTGGTGAAGGAATTCCGCAAGGGCGACAACGAGACGCCCATCGTGCTGATGGGCTACTACAACCCGGTCTATGTCTATGGCGTCGAGAAGTTCCTGAAGGATGCGAAGTCCGCCGGTGTCGATGGCTTCATCATCGTCGACCTGCCGCCGGAGGAGGACGTCGAGTTCTGCATCCCGGCCCTCAACGCCGGCCTCAACTTCATCCGCCTCGCCACGCCGACCACGGACGACAAGCGCGCGCCGACCGTGTTCCACAACACGTCAGGCTTCGTCTACTACGTCTCGGTGCTCGGCATCACCGGCACCAAGGCGCCGGACCTCAAGAGCGTGAAGGCCAATGTCAACCGCCTGCGCAAGCACACGCCCCTTCCCATCTGCGTCGGCTTCGGCGTCAAGACCGCCGAGCAGGCCCGTGCCATCGCCAGGGATGCCGACGGCGTCGTCGTCGGCTCGGCACTGGTGAGCGCGGTGGAGAAGAGCCTCACAAAAGCCGGAAAGGCCACCTCAAAGACTGCCAAGGCGGTGCACGCACTGGTCTCGGACATCGCGCAAGGCGTGAGGAGCTAGAACCCAAGTGAACTGGATCAAGAACTTCGTTCGCCCCAAGATCCGCTCCATCCTCGGTACCGACAAGCGCGAGGTTCCGGAGAACATGTGGGTGAAGGACCCCGACTCCGGCCAGATGGTCTTCTACAAGGACCTCGAAGCCAACCAGCATGTCATGCCGCAGTCGGGCTACCACATGCGCATGCCGCCAGACGTAAGGTTGAAGACGACGTTCGACGATGGCGCCTATGAGAAGATCGCCATGCCGGCGGTGCCTGCTGATCCGCTGAAATTCCGCGACGAGCGCAAATACGCTGACCGCATCAAGGAAGCCCGCGCCAAGAATGGCGTGGATGACTGCATCCAGGCGGGTGTTGGCGAACTCGACGGCTTCCCCGTGACGATTGCCGTGCAGGACTTCGCCTTCATGGGGGGCTCGCTCGGCATGGCCGCGGGCGAGGCCATCGTCACCGCCATGCGCAAGGCGGTGGAGAAGAAGACCCCCTTCATCTTCTTCATCTCCTCGGGCGGTGCGCGCATGCAGGAAGGCGTGCTCTCGCTGATGCAGATGCCGCGTACGACAGTGGCCGTCCAGGAACTGCGCGCCGCCAAGCTCCCCTACATCGTTGTGCTCACCCACCCGACCACGGGCGGCGTCACCGCTTCCTACGCCATGCTGGGCGACGTGCACATTTCCGAGCCGGGTGCCTTGATCGGCTTTGCCGGACAGCGCGTCATCGAGCAGACCATCCGCGAGAAACTGCCCGCCGGCTTCCAACGCGCCGAATACCTTGAGGAGCACGGCATGGTGGACATGGTCGTCCATCGCCACCAGATGCGCGAGACGCTGTCGCGCATGGTGCGCATGCTGATGAAGGCGCCGTCCCGCGAGATTCCCTCGACCGCGCTCGTTCCCGTCGAGGGCTGATCTTGGCCCTCAGCGACGCCATCCTCACGCGGCTCCTGTCGCTCCACCCGAAGATCATCGACCTGAGCCTCGGCCGCATGCAGGTGCTGCTGGAGAAACTCGGCCACCCCGAGAAGAAGCTGCCGCCCGTCATCCATGTGGCGGGCACCAACGGCAAGGGCTCCACCGTCGCCTATCTCCGCCACATCATGCAGGCGGCGGGCCTCAAGGCGCATGCCTACACCTCGCCGCACCTCGTCAAGTTTCACGAGCGCATCCGCGTGGCGGGAGAACTGATTTCGGAAGCCGATCTTACGGCCCTGCTGGAGGAATGCGAAGAGGTGAACGGCGGCCTTCCGATCACCTTCTTCGAGATCACCACGGCGGCCGCCTTCCTCGCCTACAGCCGCACGCCGGCGGATTACCTCATCCTCGAGGTGGGCCTCGGCGGCAGGCTCGACGCCACCAACGTCATCGATCCCGCCGTCTCCGTCATCACCACCATCGATTATGACCATCAGCAGTACCTGGGCGATACGCTGAGCCTCATCGCGCATGAGAAGGCGGGCATCCTGAAGCGCGGCGTGCCCGCCGTCATCGGCGTGCAGCCGGATGAGGCGCGCGCCGAGATCGAACGCATCGGTGAGCGCGTGCGAGCGCCGCTGCACATCGCCGGGCAGGAATGGCAGGCCTATGAGCAGCATGGCCGCCTCGTCTTCCAGGACGAGCGTGGCCTGCTTGACCTGCCGCTGCCGCAACTCAAGGGCCGCCACCAGATCGACAATGCCGGCAATGCCATCGCCACAGTTCGCGTGCTCGACGACCCGCGCATCTCGGATGCGCATATTGCGGACGGCCTCAAGTCCACCACCTGGCCTGCCCGCATGCAAAGGCTGGGGCAGGGCGCGCTGTCAACCCTGGTGCCGGCCGAGTCCGAGCTGTGGCTCGACGGCGGTCACAACCCGTCCGCCGGCCGCGTGCTGGCGCAGGCCTTCTCCGAGCTGAACGAGCGCCACTCGCGCCCGCTGGTCATGGTGTGGGGCATGCTCAACACCAAGGATGTCGGCAGCTTCATCGGCTGCTTTGCCGGCATCGCCAGCCGCGTCATCACCATTACCATTCCCGACGAGGAGAATGCGGTTCCGGCGGAGAAGCTGGCGGAGGCCGCGCGCGCCCACGGCCTTCAGGCGGAAACGGCACCCGGCATCGATGCAGCACTTCGCCAGGCGTCATCGACTGTTCCCGCCCCGCGCATCCTTATCTGCGGCTCGCTCTATCTCGCCGGTCGCGTTCTGGCGGCGCATGGCAATGAGGAAATGACGAAGGTAAGCGGCGCCGGAAGGCGGTAGGGCGTCGCACTCACCCCACGATTCGCAAATCCCGTGGGAAGCTCGTCAGGCATTCGATGCCGGTCTCCGTCACCACCACATCATCCTCGATGCGCACGCCGGACTCGCCGTCGCGATAGAGGCCCGGTTCGATGGTGAAGACCATGCCGGGCTCCAGCATCTGGGTGTTGCCACGCATGATTTGTGGCGCCTCATGCACGTCCAGCCCCAGTCCGTGGCCCGTCTTGTGACGGCAGAACTGCGCGAATTGCGATTGCTCCAACACCGTCAGCACGGCGTCGTCGACGGCCGATGCGGTGATCCCGGCGCGTGACATCTCGCGGCCCTTCGTGTTGGCAGCCAGCACCGTTTCGTAGAACGCGCGGTCATAGTCGGACACCTCCTTCACGTAGAAGGTGCGGGTGATGTCGGCTGGGTAGCCTTGGTAGGTGCCGCCGAAGTCGATCAGCAACGCGTCACCCGGCTTGAGGTGATAATCGGGCCGGGCATGGGCATGGGGCTTTGCGGCATTGTCGCCTGCCGCCACGATGGGCGCGAAGGACAGGCCGTCGGCGCCATGCGAAAACAGGTTGCGCAGCAGGATGGCCTCGACCTCCGTCTCGGCCATGCCGACCTTGATCTCGGCGAGCGTCGCTTCGAGGGCTGCCTCCGAGATGCGGATGGCCTTGCGTTGCAGTTCGATCTCTTCGGGTGTCTTGTGCAGGCGGACCCTGGAGATTTCGCCGTGGATGTCGACGAACTCGACGCCGGGCAGGGCCTGCTGCAGCGCGAACAGGTCGAACACCCGCATGCGCTGACCCTCGACACCCACCCGTGCACCCTTGCGCAGTTGCGGCAGCGCTTCGCCGGCGGCCATGAAGGCACCCATGTAACCCGCTTCGTCACGCCACGGGAAAATCCTGCCCGGCAAGCCAATGGGCGTGAATGAACCCATTTCCAGATGCGGCACAATGGCGACGGCTTCGCCCTGCCGTGGCACGATCACCGCGAGCGGGCGTTCCATCTGGTGGAAGTCCTTGCCAAAGATGCGTCGAAAATTGGCGCCTGGCACCAGCACCACGGCATCAAGCCCCGTGCGCGCGAGGACGTTCATCAGGGGAGTCAACATATGGGTTGCACTAAATTGCTGTAAAGGTTCTCAGGAATGGCTGCCAAGCAGGACGGATCGCAACTTGGCTCTATGAATTTTCGGTATTTTCGCCGCTATTCCTTGATCATGTAGATATAGGCGGTGCTTACGCCATATTTTTCAGCAAGCTTGGTGGCGGGGAAGCCCTTGGCCCGCTTGGCGAGAATGTCGGCACGCATCTTCTCGGCCTCGACGGCCGAGCGGCGGCGCCGCTTTGGCCCTCCACCGGCGCGGCTGTCCTCAAGATGCGCTGTGTCCAGCATCTTCTGAGCGGTTGCTATGATCTTGTTGAGATAAGCGATCTGTCTTTTTGAAAGTGACATGATTTTTCCGCTATTTGGTGGAGAGCGGCAGACAATTACCGTTCTCTCGGGCTGTCGTTACAACTTGCTTACATCGCAAGGTCGCCCAAGGCAATCCTAAGTTATTTTGACCTGTAGGTCGCTGATTAGCCGCGCCGCCGCCGTCTGCGCTCGCCGCCATCGTCGCCCGTGGTGACGACATCCTTCGTCGGCGGCAGGGTGACGGCCTTCGACAGCAGCGGGAAGGGCGCAGTCTTGTGCGGGATCGCCATGGCTTCGACGAAGTGCTGCTGGAACATCGGCTCCACCGCCGTCTCGATCTTTTCGATGCGGCGCACGACGCTTTCGATCTCGTCACGAGCCCTCATGTTGAGGAGCGCGATGCGCGCACCCGTGCCTGCGGCATTGCCGGCGCTCTGCACCTTCGAAAGGTCGCAGTCGGGGATGAGGCCCAGGATCATCGCGTATTTGACGTCGATGTGGCTGCCGAAGGCACCGGCCAGGCGGATCTTGCCGACCTGTTCGATTTCGAGCTTGTCCATCAGCAGGCGCACGCCGGCATAGAGTGCCGCCTTGCCGAGCTGGATGGCGCGCACGTCGTTCTGCGTCACGCGGATCAGCGGCTCGTTGCCGCCTTCCTTCGGCGCGCGGATCACATAGTTGAAGGTGCGCTTGTGGGCTTCGATGCGGGGGCTGCGCTCAGCGAGTGAACCATCGATCAGGCCATCCTGGTTGATGACACCCGAGAGATACATCTCGGCGATGGCCTCGATGATGCCGGAGCCGCAGATGCCGGTGACGCCGGTGGC
>JBEARP010000176.1:0-25554 GCA_041163105.1 Pseudomonadota bacterium | reverse complement strand
GCGTGGTGCCGGACTTCATCACCATCGGCAAGCCGGCGGGCAATGGCTATCCGCTTGGCGTGGTCATAACCAGGCCCGAGATTCTGTCACATTTCCTTCAATTCGGGCCGTTCTTCTCCACCTTCGGCGGCAACATTGTTGCCGGTGCGGCTGGCATGGCCGTGCTGGACGTGATCAGGGACGAGAACCTCCTGGAAAACGCGCGTGACGTAGGGGCCCACTTCCGCCAGGGCCTCTCAGGCTTGATGGCGAAGCATGCGCTGATCGGCGATGTGCGCGGCGTCGGGCTCGCAACCGGCGTGGAACTGGTGCATGACCGGGCTGCCAAGACGCCCGCGGGCGACGTTATGCACCGGCTCCTGAATCTTGTCCGTGATGAAGGTGCGCTGATCGGCGGCGAGGGGAAGTCGGGCAATGTGCTGAAGATCAGGCCGCCCATCGTTTTTGGTCGCACCGACGCCGATTTCGCAGTGGCAGCCATCGACAGGGCACTCACCCGGCTATAGCCGGGGTTGCCGTGCCGTACCGTGCTGGGGTAGCTTCAAGGAAAACGACACAGGGGGAGTGAACGCATCTTGGAGAACTGGAAACAGAATCCGCGTGTCTTCTGGACACTGGGTTTACCGCCTTCGCTGTGGCTTCTGGCCTTCTTCATCATCCCGCTCGGCTTTCTCTTCATCATGTCGTTCAGCGACAAGGCCATGGTGGACGGCGAGGTGTCGATCACCGGCTATGACTACCTGACCGGCATCACCAACTACATCCGCGCCTTCGATCCACTGTACCTGGGCATCATGTGGAAGTCGGTGTGGATCAGCGCGCTGGCCACCGCCCTCTGCCTGCTCTTTGCCTATCCCATCGCCTTTGGCATCTGCTTCGCCAAGGACAAGTGGAAGCCGCTGCTGCTGCTGCTGGTGGTGCTGCCGTTCTGGATCAACCTGCTCATCCGCACCTATGCGCTGATCGCAGTGTTCCGCACCCAAGGCTATGTGAACAAGATTCTGGGCTGGGTGGGCCTTGGCCCCTACGAGATGCTCTACAACAACTTCGCGGTCATCTTCGGGCTGGTCTATGTCTATATGCCATTCATGGTATTGCCGCTCTATGCCACCATCGAACGGCTGGACAAGTCCTACCTCGAGGCCAGCCTCGACCTTGGCGGCTCGCAGTTCCAGACCTTCATGCGTGTTACCGTGCCGCTGACCATGCCCGGCATCATCTCGGGCATCATCCTTGTTTTCATCCCGTGCCTCGGCTCCTTCCTGACCCCGGATCTCCTGGGCGGCGCCAATGCACTGATGATCGGCAACGTCATCGAGCGCCAGTTCAAGGCGGCAAATGACTGGCCCTTCGGTGCAGCGCTGTCCTTCCTGCTGATGTATGCCACCTTTGGCGCCTTGGCGCTCCGCTACCTGTTTACCCTGCGCTCCAAGGGAGTGGACGTCTGATGGCTGCCCAGCTGAAACCGGGGCAGGGGCCCCTCGACTATGGCAGCCGCACCTGGCTCAAGGTGTTGTTCGCCGCCATCTTCTTCGTGCTCTATGCGCCGATCATCACGCTCGTCGCATTCTCCTTCAACACCGACAAGCGCGGCGTCGTGTGGCGGGGCTTCACGCTCGACAACTACACCAAGGCCTGGAACAACGCCTCGCTCATCGAGGCGCTGACCAATTCGTTGGTGATCGCGCTCATCGCAACGGTCTTCGCCACTATCCTCGGCGCGTTGACGGCACTGCTGATGTGGCGCTTCCGCTTTCCCTTCAAGGGCGCCTATGAGGGGTTCATGGCGCTACCCATCGTGATCCCTGAAATCTGCATGGGTGTGGCGCTGCTGCTGTTCTTCGTCAACTCAGGAATGATGGGTCTGTTCGTCAACCTCCCGTGGCCGCTGAACCTCGGCAACATCATCTTCGCTCATGTCACCTTCTGCTTCCCCTTCGTGGCAGTGGTGGTGCGCTCGCGTCTCGTTGGCTTCAACCGTCAGCTGGAGGAAGCTTCGAAGGACCTTGGCGCCAGCGAATGGCAGACCTTCTGGTCGATCATCGTGCCCTATATGAAGCCGGGCCTCATCGCCGGCGCGCTGCTTGCCTTCACCTTGTCGCTCGACGACTTCGTCATCACCTTCTTCACCTCGGGGCCGGAAACGGTCACGTTCCCCGTGAAGGTCTATTCACTGGTCCGCCGCGGCGTTTCGCCCGAGATCAATGCGGCATCCACTGTCCTCATCGTCATCACGGTGGTTGCCACCGTCCTCGCAATGAAGCTCCAGGCGCCGCCCAAGGCGGACAAGGGTTGAAAAAGATGTCAGATGCCATCGTCTCCATTCGCAACGTCACCAAGGCATTCCCGGGTGGCGTCACAGCCGTCGACAATGTTTCGATCGACATTGCCCAGAACGAATTCTTTGCGCTGTTGGGCCCATCGGGCTGCGGCAAGACCACGCTGCTGCGCATGATCTCCGGCCTCGAGACGCCCACCGGCGGCCAGATCATCATCGGCGGCGAGGACATGGCCTACACGCCGCCCAACAAGCGGCCCACCAACATGGTGTTCCAGTCCTATGCGGTGTTCCCGCACATGACGGTGGAACAGAACGTCGGCTACGGCCTGAAGGTGACGGGTGTCGCTTCGGATGAAATCAAGCGCCGTGTGGGTGAGGCCCTCGAGATGGTGAAGCTTACCGCTCTTGCGGCCCGCAAGCCGGACCAGATGTCGGGTGGCCAGCGCCAACGCGTGGCGCTCGCCCGCGCACTGGTCAAGCGCCCCAAGGTGCTGCTGCTCGACGAACCGCTCTCCGCCCTTGATGCCAAGCTGCGTGACGACATGCGCATGGAGTTGACGAGGCTTCAGGAAACGGTGGGCATCACCTTCATCATCGTGACCCATGACCAGGACGAGGCGCTCTCCATGGCCAGCCGCATCGCCGTCATGGACCGTGGCGCCGTTCAGCAGGTGGCGACACCCGCCGAGCTTTATGAGCAGCCGAAGACCCGCTTTGTCGCTGATTTCATTGGCAAGGTGAACCTGATTGAGGCGCGCGTGCACCGGCAGATCGGCCGCAAGGTCGATTGTGAGTTGAAGGGCGTGGGCCGCATGGAACTCGCCAGCGACAATCTCGTTGGCGCGCAGGTTGCCGTGGCCGTGCGGCCTGAGAAACTGAAGATCGCTACATCGGAGCCCGTCGCTGCCATCCGCGTTCAGGGCAAGGTGCGCGACGTCGCCTATTATGGGGATACGAGCCACGTCGTGATCGAAGCGGCGGACGGGCTCAACCTGTCTGTGAACGTCCAGAACGATACAAGGCTCGGTGGTTCCGGCGTTGAGCGCGGACAGAGCGTCTGGGTATACTGGGCACCCGAAGATTCCATCGTCCTTACGGAGTAGCGTTGATGTCGCTCGAAATGAATCCCAACGGCCCCTTTCCGGGCGACAGCGCCTTCCGCCGCGAAAGCCTGAAGGGTACGCAGTGGGAGCCGACCTATGCGGGGGCGCTCTCTTTCATGCGTCGCAAGTATTCGCGCGATCTCAAGGGCGTGGACATCGCTGTCACCGGCATTCCCTTCGACCAGGCGGTGTCGCACCGCTCCGGCACGCGCATGGGGCCTGAGGGCATCCGCAAGGCTTCCGCCGAAAATGCCTGGGGCCCCTTCTGGCCGTGGAACTTCGATCCCTTCGACACGCTGGCCGTCATCGACTACGGCGACTGCTTCTTCGACTGGGGCCGCAAGGAGGACTTCCCGCAGCGGCTCGAGGACCATGCCACCGAGATCATTTCATCCGGCGCCGAGATGATCTCGCTGGGTGGGGACCACTACGTCACCTATCCGCTGCTCAGGGCACATGCCAAGAAGCACGGCCCCCTGTCGCTCATCCACTTCGATGCGCACCGCGACGTTGAACCCGATGACGGCGGTCGCATCGACCACGGCACCATGTTTGGCTACGCGGTGAAGGAAGGGCTGATAGACCCCAAGAAGTCGGTTCAGATCGGCATCCGCACGGTGTTCGCCGGCGAGCGCACCTATGGCTTCAAGATCGTCTATGCCGACGAGGTGCATGAGTCGACACCGGCGCAGCTGGCCGACATCATCCGCAAGGTGGTGGGCGGCAACAAGGCCTACCTCACCTTCGACATCGACTGCCTCGATCCCTCCGTTGCTCCCGGCACGGGCACGCCGATTCCCGGCGGTCTCTCCTACCACCAGGCGGCCGCGGTCATCCGCAAGCTGACGGATATCAACTTCGTGGCGATGGACGTGGTGGAGGTGTCGCCCCCCTACGACCACGCCGACATCACCTCGCTCGCGGCGTCTTCGCTCATCATGGAGTACCTCTGCCTCAAGGCCTGGCAGAAGGGCGCGCGCGCCGCGCCCGTCGCCGAATAGGACTTTAGCGGGCGGTGCCCAACGCCCTGTCCTTGTTGCGTACGGCGTAACCCGCCTGCAGCGGCCAGTTTCCGTAGCTGTCTCCGGCGATCAGTTCTCGCATCGCGTGGAGTGGCCAGTTCGGGTCATCCAGCGCCTGTCGGGCCAGCGCGATCAAGTCGGCTTCTCCCTTCTCGAGGATCTGCTCGGCTTCCTGCGCCGTGGTGATGAGGCCCACGGCGGCAGTGGGCATGTTGGCACCCTTCCGCACCGCCTCGGCCAGCGGCACCTGGTACAGCGGACCCACCGGAATTTTCGCGCCATCGAAGCCGCTGGACGAGCAATGCACGACGTCATATCCGATGGCCTTCAGCTCCCGGGCGTAAACGATGCTGTCTGCAATCGTCACGCCGCCTTCGATCCAATCGGTGACGGAGATGCGCACGAAAGCTGGCTTGTCCTTCGGCCATGCGGCGTGCACGGCACGTGCTACTTCGAGGGGGAAGCGCATCCGGTTGTCGAGGCTGCCGCCATATTGATCGCTGCGCTTGTTGGCAACTGGCGACAGGAACTGGTTCAGCAGATAGCCGTGCGCCGAGTGAACTTCGATCATGTCGAAGCCCGCCGCATCAGCCCGCTTCGCAGCGGCTACGAAACCTGTGCGCACGCGAGCAAGGCCCGCGTCATCGAGCGCCACGGGCACGGCGTATGAGGCGCTGTGCCGCTCGGCTGACGGCGCAACCGATGTCCATGCCTCGAAGCCCAGGTCCAGCTTCTCCGCGTCCGTCTCGTTGAAGCTGCCGCGCCACGGGATGGGCGAGTTCGCCTTGCGGCCGGCATGGGCAAGCTGGATGCCTGCCTTCGCCCCGTTCTTGTGCAGGAAGTCCACGATGCGCTTCAGCGGTTCGATCTGTGCATCGTCCCACAGGCCAAGGCAGCCATAGGAGATGCGTCCCTCAGGCGTCACGCCAGCGGCTTCGGCGATGACGAGGCTGAAGCCGCCCAGCGCAAAACGGCCAAGATGAACGAGATGCCAGTCATTGGCCAGGCCATGCTGCGCCGAATACTGGCACATGGGTGCCACGATCACCCGGTTCTTCAGCGTCATGCCGCGATAGGTGGCGGGGGAGAACAGCTTGCTCATCAGCTCAGGGCATCCTTCAATCGGTAATACAGCATGGCGGCGGCGAGAAGCGGTACACGCACCGGACCGCCGGGGAAGGGGAAGTGCCGGACCCGTGACAGCAGGTCGAAGCGCTCGGCCGTGCCGCGCACTGCTTCCGCCATCAGCTTGCCGTACATGCCGGCCAACGCCACGCCCTGGCCGGAATAGCCATGAGCATAGTAGGCGGTGGGGCTCAGTCGGCCGCAATCCGGGATGCGGTTGTGGGTGATGGCGATGTAGCCGCCCCATGCGAAGTCGATCCGCGCATCGCGCAACTGCGGAAAGATGTTCACCATGCTCTTCTTCATGTCGGGTGCGAGGTGCGCCGGTTCCATGGTGGTGTAGCTGGCGCGCCCACCAAACAGCAAGCGCGTGTCGGGCGTCAGCCGGAAATAGTCGACGATGAAGTTGGTGTCAGCCACCGCCTCACCGTCGCGGATCATCGCGCGCGCCCGGTTTTCGCCCAGGGGTTCCGTGGCAATGATGTAGCTCGTGACCGGCAGGACCTTGCCATAGAGCTTGGGTACCAGCCGGCCGAGATAGGCATTGCAGGCAATGATCACGAAGCGAGCATTCACCTTGCCATGCGCGGTGCGCACGAAGGGTTTTGAACCGGTATCCACCTCGATGGCCGGGGAATGCTCATGGATCGTGGCGCCTGCCAGGGTCGCTGCGCGGGCAAGGCCAAGGCAATAGTTGAGCGGGTGAAAATGCCCCGCACCGCCTTCGCGCAAGGCCCCATGGTAGTGGCGGGTGCCGAGCTTGTGTTCGAGCTCTGCCTTGTCGATGATCTGTGTGTCGGTGTAACCGAGCGCGTCCCACTCGTCCTTCCACTCCCTCAGCCCATCCATGCGGTTCGGCTTGGGCAGGACGTGCAGGTAACCCCAGCGCAGGTCGCAGTCGATCTGGTAGCGACTGATTCGGTCGACCAGCAGGCGCTTTGAGTCCTCGGCGATGGCGAAGCACTTGCGGGCATCTTCCTTGCCCAGCTGTGCCGCGATCTTGTCCTGTCCGGAGGAGAAGCCAGTGCAGATCTGGCCGCCATTGCGGCCAGATGCGCCGTGGCCAACCGTCTCGGATTCCAGCACCACCACCCTGTGGCCAGCCTCAGCCAGCTCCAGGGCTGCCGAAAGCCCGGTGTAGCCCGCACCCACGACGCACACATCGGCGGAAATCTCGCCCGCGAGCGGCAGGTAGGCGGCCGAGGTGGTGGCAGTGGCCTGATAATAGCTGGGTGCAAAGATGGATTTTGACATGGTGAAAAGGGTTTAGCGGCCCCCCTTTTGTTTGGTCAAGCTTCCGCGCTACATTGAGTTGCGACAACAATACTTGGAATATCATGACCCAATCGCGATTTGAGGAATGGCTGCACGAACACAAGATCAGCGAGGTCGAATGCCTCGTTGCAGACATGAACGGCACCGCGCGCGGCAAGATTCTTCCGCCCAAGAAGTTTCTCTCCGGCAACCGCTCGCGCGGGCTGCGCATTCCGGAGGAAGTCTTCACACTCACCATCAATGGCCGCTACACGCAGGACACCCGCGCGGTGAGCGACAGCGCCATCGATATCTACATGAAGCCCGACCCGGACACGATCCGCTTTGTACCATGGTACCAGGAACCGACAGCCCAGGTGATCTGCGACGCCTTCCACCTCGATGACAGGCCCGTGGAGATTTCGCCGCGCCATGTGCTGAAGCGCGTGCTGCAGGCCTACAAGGAAAAGGGCTGGCGGCCGGTCATCGCGCCCGAGCTCGAATTCTATCTGGTCAAGAAGAACATCGACCCCGACTATCCGCTTGATGCCGCCGTCGGCCGTTCCGGGCGCAAGGAGCCTGGTGGGCAGGCCTATGGCATCGACGCCGCCAATGACTTCGATCCGATCGTCGAGGACATTTATGACTATTGCGAAGCGCAGGAACTCGACGTCGACACGCTAAGCCATGAAAGCGGGCCGGCGCAGCTCGAGATCAACTTCAACCACGGCGACCCGCTGGAACTGGCCGACCAGGTGTTCCTGTTCAAGCGCACGGTGCGCCAGGCCGCACTGAAGCACGACATGTATGCCACCTTCATGGCCAAGCCGCATGAGAACGAGCCCGGTTCCTCCATGCACATTCACCAGTCGGTGATGGACATGAAGACCGGCAAGAACATCTTTGCCAGCAAGGATGGTGCGCAGTCGAAGCTGTTCCTGAACCACATTGGCGGTCTGCAGCGCTATCTTGCGGCAGCACTCTCGCTATGCGCACCCAACGTCAACTCCTACCGCCGCCTCGTGCCAGAGTCCGATGCGCCGACCAACGTTCACTGGGCGGTCGATAATCGCACCGTTTCGCTGCGCGTCCCGTCATCGGATGCCAGCAACACCCGCGTCGAGAACCGCGTGCCGGGTGCCGATGCCAACCCCTATCTCGCCTTTGCGGCGTCGCTGGCCTGCGGTTACCTTGGCATGATCGAGCGCATCAAGCCGTCGGAACCCGTCACCGGTTCGGCCTATCGCTATGCCCACACCCTGCCGATCAGCCTCGATGAAAGCCTCGACAAGCTGAACTATACCAAGGCCCTGAAGCAGGTGCTGGGCGAAAAGTTCTGCGAAGCCTACAATGACGTGAAGTACGAAGAGATGCAGAATTACCGCCGCGTGATCAGTTCCTGGGAACGCGAATACCTGCTCCTGAACGTGTGAGGCCATCAAGACATGCAGACGGCGACGAGACTTCTCCTTGCGATTTTCCTGTGGGCAGGTCTTGCCGCCGCTGCCACTGCTGCCCCCGCCGCGCCGCCCGCGGCGGCGGTGAGCAGTGCCATCGCCGACGTGCTGAACGCGCCCGAGCGACTGCCGCTTCCGCTGGAACGCATCCGCCCGGCGCTCATCGCCCACTACGTTCGCGACCAAGGCCCTGTCTACTGGGTTGGAACCAGCCACATGACGCCCTTCCTGCAGCGGCTTGCCGATGCCGCGGATGATGGCCTCAATCCTGCCGACTATCCGCTCGATGCGCTGATCGAACTGCGCGACACCATGGATCCTGCGGATGCCGAGAACGCGGCACTGGTCGAACTCTTCTTCACGGCTTTCTACGTGAACTACGCGACCGACCTGAAGATCGGCCGCCTCACGCCGCAGAAGGTCGATCCCAAGAACTTCCGCAATCGGAAGACCGTGGACGTTCTGGCCATCATGACCGGTTTTTCCGCGCAACCGGAGCCCGATGACTTCCTGGATTCCTTCGAGTCGCAGAATCCGCATTACCAGGCGCTGAAGAAGATGCTGTCACTCTACCGCGCCATGGGCGAAACGGTGGACTGGGACACCATCGCCATGGGTGAAAACATCCAGCCGGGCGCCAGCGACCCCCGCATTCCCGAGATTCGGGAAAGGCTGATGCTGACGGGTGATCACCCCGGCGGTGACGACGATGGCGAGGTCTATGACTCATCCACCGTGTTGGCAGTCAGGAGCTTTCAGCTGCGCAATGGCCTTGAATCAAAGGGTGTGGTCGGCAAGCAGACCATTCTCGCGCTCAACGTGCCGCCTGCGGACCGTGCACGGCAGGTCATGCTCAACATGGAGCGTTGGCGCTGGATGCCGGAAAACCTCGGCGAGCACCACTACATGGTGAATCTGGCCTCCTTCGAGCTCAGCGAAGTCCAGAACCATGACGTCATCGACCGCATGGACGTGGTGGTGGGCGCCGTTGCCAACCAGACGCCGGAATTCTCGGACGAGCTGGAGTATGTCGAGATCAATCCGACCTGGACCGTGCCCTATTCCATCGCCACCGGCGAGATGCTGCCCAAGCTGCGGCGCAACCCGTCCGCCTATGCATCCGACTTCGAAGTGTTCAGGAACGGCAAGCTCACCTCATGGGGCGGCATCAACTGGAACGCTTATGGCAAGGGTAATTTCCCATTCACCTTCCGCCAGAAGCCGGGTCCGAAGAATGCCCTGGGCAAGGTGAAGTTCATGCTTCCCAACCCTTACAACATCTATCTGCATGACACGCCGTCCAAGGACAAGTTCCTCGCAACCACGCGTGCCTTCAGCCATGGCTGCATCCGCCTGTCGAGGCCGATGGACCTCGCATATCACCTGGTTGGCGACATCGCCGGATGGTCGAAGCAGAAGATCGATGCCGCCTTCGCCGGCGGCAAGACCACGCGCGTAAGGCTGCCGGAAAACATTCCGGTCCACCTCATCTATGCCACCGCCTTCGAGGGCGATGGTGGCAGCATCGAGTTCCGGCCGGACATCTATGGCCGTGACCGCAAGCTCGATGCTGCGCTTGGCGGCAGGCCCGCCAGCTGATCAGTTCATCTGCAGCAGGGCAATGGCACTGCCGGCATCTGCATGGCCTGCGGCAGCTGCGCGCTGATACCACTGCATCGCCTGACTCTTGTCGGGGGTTGCATTGGTGGCGGGCAGGGTCAGCAACACCAGCGGATCATAGCTTCGCGCCAGCCCGAACGCAGCCACGGCGGAGCCGTCGTTGCCCCATGCTCGTTCATAGCCGCGGCGAGCGGCGGCCACGTCGCCACCGCTGAGCAACGCATCCGCACCGTTGATCAGGTTGACCGTCTCGGTCGACTCGGGAACCGCCAGCGTGAGCTTGTTGCTGAAGGGTGGCGGAATCGATGCCGGCAAGCCTGCGCTGCTCGTCCCGGTGGTGATGGAACCCATGCTGGCAGATGACGCCGAACTCAAATCCGGGGGTGGCGCCGAGGCCGGTTCGACGATCACGTCCCTCAACGCCACGATCATCGTCTTCACCGGTGCCGCCAATTCGCCGGTTCGTGATTCAAAGGCTGCGATGGCGAGGTCGATTTGCGGATCATCCGCGCGTGGTATCACCAGGTTCACGTCCTTCGTCTCGGCCAGTGAAAGGGTCCAGATCTTGTCGTCCTGGCGATGGCCGGAGGTGAGGTACGCGCCCTCCGGCAGGCCGGAGATCTTGAGCAGCATGTCGGTATCCAGGCCCGCAGGCACGGCATGCAATGCGAGCGGAATGAAGCTGTTGGTTTCGCCTATCACATCCTCCACCTGCAGTGTTGCGGTTGGCACTGGCTTCTTCTCGATGAGCGAGTCGCCTGCAACGTTGGCTTCCGGCACCTGCGACAGGGTTGCGAGCGGAACTGGTGTTGCGTCAAGGACTGCGGCGCCGCCAGCAACAGGTCCTGCCGCTTGTGAGGCCATGAGGTGTGTGCTCAGAACACCCGCGCTGCCGCCTGCCACCAGCGCCGTGGCTGCGGCAATCGCGAAGGTCTGCGCTGCGGTGAAAGATCGCGGACTCGGACGCGCCGAAGGGGCAGCCGGACGCGCTCGTTCCCTTGATCGCGTGCCATGCCGCTCGCTCATGATGCTGTCCGGGTAGCCGCGGGGCGGCTCAGACGGGGGCTCGGTCTCGAATGGGTCTTCGGGCAACATGCGCTGCCTGCGGTAGCGCGCGAGAAGCTCTTCGCGTGTGAGCTGCTCTCCAGCTGCGCTCAGCACCCATGAGGGCTGCAGCAGTGGCGCGGCCGGCTGGCTAGGGGTCGCGCGGCGAAGCGGCGCGCGCGGCGCCGACTTGTGGGCAGGAGCATGCGGCACAGTGGCGGCTGAAGGCTCTTCTTGCAGTACCATCATCTCGGACGAGGTTTTGTCTTGTGTCATCTGTGATGCTCCCGATGAGTGATCGTGTGGTGGCTTCAGGCGCGCGGCCTCAGCCCGTCACTGCACGTCGATCTCGGCGTCAAGGCGGGGACATGAATGCGATGCAGGCTCGCCCTGTGTGAGAACGATGCTGCTGGCACGTTCGATCCCCTGCCAGTTCCTGTTGCGGACGGTCCCTGTGTGTTTTCACAATGCAGCGGGCCGCGCGTGGTTCTAACCGTGCCGGGGGAATGTGGCCTCGAGCGGGCGAGAATGTGGAGTTTTGCCCTTTAGCGTTGGGATATGGGCGGGTAGTCCCGGGGAGACGGACCGTCATACAGCGTCAGTGGACGGATGAGGATGTTGTTCTGCAGCTGTTCGATGCACTGCACCGTCCAGCCGGGCACGCGCCCCACGGCAAAGATGGGCACGAACAGGTCGGGCGGTATACCGTTCAGGTAATAGATGGCGCCCGAGTAGAAGTCGACGTTCACATTCACTCCGAAACGGGCGTAGGGCTTCATGGCGTCCACCACGGCCTGGAGGATGGCGAACCACTTGGGCTCGCCCATCTCGCGCGACAGTGTTTCCACGCCATCGCGCATGTGCCGGGCGCGCGGATCCTCGGTGCGGTAGACGCGGTGGCCGAAGCCCGTTACGGCCTCGCCTGCCGCACGCTTCGCCTTGACGTAGGCGGCGGCCCGTTCCGGTTCGCCAATCTCCTGCGCCATGCGCATCACGTCCTCGGCAGCACCACCATGCGCAGGGCCCGAGAGCGCGGCAATGGCCGCCGTCATCGCCGCATGCAGGCTCGCCTCGGTGCCGATCACCACGCGCGCCGTGAATGACGAGGCGTTGCTGCCGTGCTCGGCATGGAGAATCAGGTCGCGGTCCATCAGCTGCGCAGCCTCGGGCGATGGTTTGCGGCCGGTGATCATCCACAGGAAGTTCGCGGCATGCGACAGTGCCATGTCGGGCAGCGGCACGGGCCTGCCGTTGCGGATCGCCTCGTGCGCCGCCACGATCATCGGCACTTGCGAGGCAAGGCGAATGCCCTTGGCGCGCGTGGCCTCGACGGAATTGTCGTAGGTGTCGGGCTCGAAGCCGGCGAGCGCCGAAACGGCGGTGCGCAGCACGTCCATCGGGTGCGATTGCTTCACCGTCTCGATGAGCGAGAGGATCTCCCCGGGCAGCCTGCGGGCCGCCTTCAGCTTGTCGTCGAAGCCGCCAAGCTGGGTTGCCGTCGGCAGTTCACCGTTGAGCAGAAGGTAGGCTGTCTCCTCGAAGCTCGAATGCTGGGCGAGGTCGTGGATCGAATAGCCGCGGTAGCGCAGCTCCCCGGCCTTGCCGTCGATGAAGGTGGTGCCGGAGCGCTCGAAATAGACGCCCTTCAGGCCGCGGTGGATTTCGATCTTTTCTTCTGCTGACATGGCCGCCTTCTGAAAAAAGAGAGTCCCGATGAGCGTGATTGACGAAGCCAAGGCCAAAATCAAGGGCAGAGGTCTGAAACTTGTGATGCCAGAAGGCGAAGACGAGCGGATCAGGGTTGCCGCCGACCGCTTTCGCGATGAAGGCCTCGCGGAGCCCATCGTCTTTGGCGCTGATGATGTGCCGGCCGCGACAAAGGCGCATGTCGCCCTCGTACAGGCCCGGCGAGGGAAGATGACCGAGGCCATGGCGTCGCGCCTGCTCAAGAAGCCGCTCTACCGGGCCGGTGCCGCCGTTGCCGCAGGCGAGGCCCATGCCATGCTGGCGGGTGCTGCCAACCCCACGGCGCGCGTCATCGAGGCAGCGCTGATGACCATCGGCCCTGCCGCGGGGATCGACACGCCGTCGAGCTTCTTCCTCATGCAGTGGCCAGATCGCCGCCTTGTCTTCGCTGACTGCGGCGTCAATATACAGCCGAACGCGGCGGAACTCGCCGACATTGCCATTGCATCGGCCGCCAGCGCATCGCGCTTCCTTGGTGAGGAGCCGCGCGTGGCGCTGCTTTCCTTTTCCACCAAGGGCAGCGGCAGCCACCCGGATGCCGACAAGGTCATCGAGGCGCTGCGCATCGCGAAGGCCAAGGCGCCGCATCTCAGGATCGATGGCGAAATGCAGGGCGACGCTGCGCTGTCGCCTGCGGTAGCCGCCAAAAAGTTGAAGGAGCCAAGCGACGTCGCAGGTCGTGCCAATGTACTGGTGTTCCCGGACCTCGATGCCGGCAATATCGCCTACAAGCTCACGCAGTATCTGGCGGGCGCCCAGGCCATGGGCCCGGTGCTCCAGGGCTTCGCGAAACCGGTTTCGGACCTGTCGCGCGGCGCGACGGTGGACGACATCGTCGCCACCGGCTCTCTGCTGCTGGCGATGAGCTAGACGAGTTCCCTCACGCCGCGGGCGATGGTCAGTTCCTCGTTGGCGGGCACGACATAAACGTTCTCCGGCCCGATCCCCAGCCACTTGAGGTGGCCCATGATTCGGGCGCGCACCGCGCCTGCGTTCTCGCCCACGCCGCCGGTGAAGACCATGGCATCAACACCGCCCAAGGCCGGCACCAGCGACGCGGCATGGCGCGCGGCGGAATAGCAGTAGTAGTCTACCGCCTCGCTCGCCTCGGTGCGGTCGCTGGCCAGCAGCACGCGCATGTCGGGCGATATGCCGGACAGGCCGAGCAGCCCACTCTTGCGATACAGCAGGTCCTCGAGTTGCTCGAGGTCCATGTGTTCGTCGCGCATGAGAGCAACGAGAACGCCAGGGTCGATCGAGCCGGTGCGCGTACCCATCACAAGGCCGTCCGCTGTCGAGAAGCCCATGGTGGTGGCCACGCTCTTGCCGTCGAAGATCGCACACATCGAGGCGCCCGAACCCAGATGTGCCGCAAGCAGCCGCCGGGGCAGCGGCTTGCCGGAGACATGCGGCAGCGCCTCCACCACGTGCTGGTAGTTCAGGCCATGGAAACCGTAGCGACGGTAGCCCTTGTCGAAATAGCGGCGCGGGATCGGGAGCCTGGTTGCAAGTTCCGGCTGCGTGGCGTGAAAGGCCGTGTCGAAGCAGGCGATGTTCGGCACCTCCGGCGCCACGCGCCGCATCTCGCGCAGAACCCCCAGCCCGAAGGGCAGGTGCAGCGGCGCCAGCTGGCGCATCGCATCCAGATCCTTCTGGATCTGGTCGTTGACGGCGACCGGGTTCACATATTGCGTTCCGCCATGCACGATACGGTGGCCAATGCCATTGAACTGCGACGGCTCATGGCCATTGTCCGCCAGCCATTCGGCAGCGACCAGCAGGCCCTCGCTGGGGCTCGTCACGTGCGGCACCTCGCGGCCCGAATGGCCGTCCACCTCGAGCCGCGGCTTGGAGCCGATGCCGGAAACCTGGCCCTTGAGCAGAAGCTTCAGTTCGCCGCTGAACACCGCGAACTTGAGTGAGGACGAGCCCGCGTTGAGAACCAGGAACTTCACTTCAACTCGATTTCGATGAAGGCATATTCGGTGTCGTTGGCATTGATCACATCATGCTCGACGCCGGCATGGCGGAAATAGGGGACGCCCGCCTTCATCTCGGCATGGGCAGGCCCGGTGGGCGTTTCCAGCCGCACCTTGCCGTCCATCAGGGGGACGACGACATAGTCGTGCCCATGCTTGTGCCAGCCGGTGTTGGCGCCGGGCGCGAAGCGGTATTCGGTGACGATCACCCGGTCATTCTCGATGAAAACCGTGGACTTGGCGGTTCCGTGGGTGTGGTCGGACATGGCGGCACTCCTGAAATTTCAAAGCCATGGTGGATGGAACTGGAACTTGCCGCAAGCATGTTATATTATAACGTTCATGTCCTTCCCCGCGCCTCACCATAACCACGACACCTGCACCGCGGAACTTCTGGCGCGTGCCGAGCGCACCTGCGAGCGGAGGGGCTCTCGCCTCACCGGCCAGCGCCGCGACGTTCTGAACTGCGTGGCGGAAAGTCACTCTGCGGTGGGCGCCTATGACATCATCGAGCGCATGGCGGGCCATGGGCCCCGGCCAGCACCGATCACCGTCTACCGCGCGCTGGACTTCCTCGAGGCACATGGCCTCGTCCACAAGATCGAGAGCCGCAACGCCTTCATCGCCTGCACCCACCCGCATGAGGGCAAGCCCGCCGCCATGCTGGTCTGCGAAAAATGCGGCCTCGTCGCGGAACTCGATGCGTCGGAAATGTTTGATGCGCTGCAATCCGCCGCCAAGTCGCAGGGTTTCGCCGTGCATCGCAGCGTCGTGGAACTCACCGGCCTGTGTGCCGCCTGCGGGGGGATTGCATGATGTTGAAAGTGACCAACGCCATCCTCAGCGCGCGAGACGCAACGCTCATCATCGGTGGCCGCACCATCCTGGACAAGGTGAACCTCGACGTGCGCCCCAACGAGATCGTCACGGTGATCGGCCCCAATGGTGCGGGCAAGTCGACGCTTGTGCGCTGCCTTCTGGGCCTGCAGCCGCTCACCTCGGGTGAGATCATACGCCCAAAGGCGCTGCGCATTGGCTATGTGCCTCAGCGCTTCCCGCTCACTTCAAATGTTCCGCTGGATGTGCGCCGTCTTCTGTCGCTGACATTGAAGCCCACCGAGAATGAGATCGACGAGGCGCTGGCCGAAACCGGTATCTCACACCTGAAGGACGCCAATGTCGCGCGGCTCTCCGGAGGCGAGCTGCAGCGCGCATTGCTTGCCCGCGCTCTGCTGCGCAAGCCCGAGCTGCTGGTTCTCGACGAACCGGTGCAGGCCGTCGACTTCTTGGGTGAGGCCCGCATGTACGAGCTGATTTCCGATGTCCGCAAGCGCCACGGCTGCGGCATTCTCATGGTCAGCCATGACCTTCACATGGTGATGGCGGAGAGTGACCACGTCGTCTGCCTCAATGGCCATGTGTGCTGCGAGGGCGGGCCCACCAAGGTTCAGCAAGACCCGGAATTCGCCAAGCTCTTCGGTCCGGCCGCTGCGCGCATGATCGCCGCCTACACACACCACCATGATCACGACCATGAAAGCCATGATTGTGGCCATGACCATCATAACCACGATCACCGACATTGACGCCTGTGCTTGACATCCTTACCCAGCCCTTCTTCCAGCGCGCACTTCTCGCGGGCCTTGCAATTGCCTCGGTGGCAGGCCCCGTAGGCTGCTTCATCGTCTGGCGCCGCATGGCCTATTTCGGCGAGACTCTGGCGCACTCAGGACTCTTCGGCGTCGGCCTCGGCCTGCTGCTCGGATTCAGTCTTACGCTCGGTGCGGTGGCGTCCGGCGTGGCCGTGGCTCTGCTGCTGATGCTGATGAAGAGCCAGCGCATTCTCGCTACCGACACGTTGCTCGGCATCCTGTCGCACACCTCGCTGGCGCTCGGTATCGTCACCGTGGGCCTCGTCACCGGTTCCGCCGGCGACCACATGGATCTCCTGTTCGGAGACATCCTCACGGTCAGCTGGAAAGACGTTTCCGTCGTCTGGGTTGGAGGTGCGGCCGTGCTGCTGATCCTCAGCTTCCTGTGGCGCGACCTGATCGCCATGTCGGTGCATGAGGAACTGGCCCAGGCCGAGGGCATCAAGGTCAAGCGCGTCGAACTGGGCTTCGTTCTGCTTATCGCGCTGATGACGGCGATTTCCATGAAAATCGTCGGTCTGCTGCTGATCACGGCGCTGCTGGTGATCCCTGCCGCTGCCGCCCGCCGCCTGACCAACAGCCCGGAGGCCATGGCGCTGGCTGCCGCCGCCATTGCCTGCGTGGCGGTGGTGATGGGGCTGGCATTCTCCGCCTTCGCCAATGCCATCACCGGGCCGGCCATCGTCCTTTCGGCGGGCCTGCTCTTCGTCTTGACCTTGCTTCGTCCACAGGCCAGTTAACACCCATGAGCTATTCCGCGATCAAGAACCGCCGCAAGTCCATCCCAGTGAAGGTAGGCCACGTCACGGTGGGTGGCGGCGCCCCCATCGTTGTCCAGTCCATGACCAACACCGACACGGCCGATGCCGAAGGCACAGCGCAGCAGACCGCAGCGCTCGCCCGTGCAGGCTCGGAGGTGGTCCGCATCACGGTCGACCGTGATGAGTCAGCCAAGGCCGTACCCCATATCCGCGACATGCTGGATCGCATGGGCGTCAACGTGCCGCTTGTCGGCGACTTCCACTACAACGGCCACACGCTGCTGAACGACCATCCTGCCTGTGCCGAGGCATTGGCCAAGTATCGAATCAACCCCGGCAATGTCGGCTTTCGCGAGAAGAAGGACCGCAACTTTTCGATGATGGTCGAGACGGCCATGAAGTTCGACCGTCCGGTCCGCATCGGCGTCAACTGGGGCTCGCTCGACCAGGCGCTGCTGACCGAACTGATGGACCAGAACGCCAAGTCCGCCGACCCGATGGACGTGCGCGAGGTGATGCACGAGGCTGTTGTGCAGTCCGGCCTCATGTCCGCCGGGCGGGCGATGGATCTGGGTCTGGCGAAGGACAAGATCGTCATCTCCGCCAAATGCTCCGAGGTGCAGGACCTGATCGCCGTTTATCGCTCGCTCGCGTCACGTTGTGACTTCGCGCTGCATCTGGGCCTCACCGAGGCCGGCATGGGCTCCAAGGGCATTGTGGCCTCGACGGCAGCACTCGGCGTGCTGCTGCAGGAGGGGATCGGCGATACGATTCGCATCTCTCTCACGCCCGAACCCGGCGGTGACCGCAGCCGGGAGGTGATCGTGGCGCAGGAAATCCTGCAGACCATGGGCATCCGCAGCTTCGCTCCAATGGTCATTGCCTGCCCCGGCTGCGGCCGCACCACCTCCACCACCTTCCAGGAACTGGCGCAGGACATCCAGTCTTACGTCCGCAGCCGCATGCCCGACTGGCAGCGTGACTATCCGGGCTTCGAAACGCTGTCGCTCGCAGTGATGGGCTGCATCGTCAATGGCCCGGGCGAGTCGAAGCACGCCGACATCGGCATCTCGCTCCCCGGAACCGGCGAACTTCCTGCCGCACCGATCTTCATCGATGGCAAGAAGGCCATGACGCTGCGCGGCGAAGACATTTCGCAGCAGTTCCAGGCCATCGTGGAAGACTATGTGAAGGGGCGGTGGGGGTAGCGAGCGACGCTTTCACCTCACTCACCTCACCTTGCCCGGGCTTGACCCGGGCATCCTTTTCCGGGGCCACCAAAAAGGATCGCCCGGTCAAGCCGGGCGAAGGTGAATGGGGAGTGGACGTGAAATGCCGTCCTACTTCCGTCTCTCCACAATGAACCGCGCCGCTTCGTTTAGCACGCGGGCCTTGCCGCCGTAGCCGGCCAAGCTCTCCACCGCCTCGTCCACCAGCGCTGCCGCCCGGCGCTTGGCTTCGTCCATGCCAAGCAAGTCCACGAAGGTGGCCTTGCCCATCGCCTTGTCCTTCTGCGTCGCCTTGCCCAGTGCCTCGGGCGTCGATTCCACATCAAGAATGTCATCGGCGATCTGGAAGGCGAGGCCGATCTTCTGGGCATAGCGGATCAGCGGCGCGGGGTCGGCCTGCCCCAGGACCGCGCCCGCCTCGCAGGCATAGCGGAACAGCGCGCCCGTCTTCAGCGACTGGATCAACCCGATGTGAGCAAGTTCGGAGGCATTCTGCGTCTCCGCCTCGATGTCCAGCATCTGGCCTCCCACCATGCCGGAAACGCCCGCGGCCCTGGCAAGCTTCGTCACCAGCGCAATGCGAACGGCCGCATCGGGGTGGGTTTCCTCCTCGGCGAGGATCTCGAAGGCATAGGTCAGCAGTGCGTCACCTGCGAGGATGGCGGTGGCCTCATCGAAGGCCTTGTGGGTGGTGGGCTTGCCGCGGCGCAGGTCGTCGTCGTCCATGGCGGGCAAGTCGTCATGCACCAGAGAATAGCAGTGCACGCATTCGAGCGCCGCCCCGGCCCTCAGCGCCCGTTGGCGCGGCACGCCGAACAGGGCCGCCGACTCGACCACCAGGAAGGGTCTCAGCCGCTTGCCCTGGCCAAGCGCTGAGTAGCGCATGGCCTCGGTCACCCGCGGGGCAGGGTAGGCGTCGAGGGGCAGCAGCCGGTCGAGCAGGGCATCGGTTTCGGCGGCGCAGCGGGCAAGGGCATCCTGGAAGGACAAGGCGAAAATCCTGTGCTAAGGCCGCTCCTGATTAGGGTCATGGCCGAAGAAACTCAACCAGCAGCCGTTCGGACAGCGGAACCGCTCCACGCCGTGGAAGCGGCGGGCGCCGCGTCGGACGATGCCGAGCCTGAGCCACCTGCGCCCATGCGTCGTTCCCTGAAAAGCCGCCTCCCGAAGAACCGCTGGCTGCGCTGGGGTGTCTATCTTCTGGGCTTCATGGTCGCCTGGCCCATTGTCATGACGCTGGTCTATGCCGTGGTGCCGCCGCCCTTTTCCAACATCATGCTGCTGCGCGCTCTGGCCGGAAACGGCATCGACAAGCAGTGGGTGAGCCTGGATGAGATGTCGCCCGCGCTTCCCCGCGCCGTCATCTCCTCCGAGGACGCGCGCTTCTGCGAGCACAATGGCGTCGATTGGATCGAATTCCAGGGCGTGATTGAGGATGCCATGGACATGGACGAGGCCCCCGTCCGCGGCGCCTCGACGATTCCCATGCAGACGGCCAAGAACCTGTTCCTGTGGGACGGCCGCTTCGCCATCCGCAAGCTGATCGAGATGCCGCTCGCCCTGTGGATGGACCTGGTCTGGTCCAAGCGCCGGATGATCGAGATTTACCTCAACATCGTGGAATGGGCCCCGGGGGTTTACGGTGCCGAGGCCGCGGCCCAGCACCACTTCCGTAAGTCATCGAAAAAGCTCACGAAAAAGGAAGCAGCCCTGCTGGCGGCGGTGCTCCCCAACCCGATCAAGCGCAATGCCGGCAAGCCGTCCAAGGGGGTCCGGGGCGTGGCCAACCGGATTCTCATCCGCACGGCCGGAATGGGCCCCTATCTGACTTGCCTTGAGCGCTAGTCTGGGTTATGAGCCCCCCAACTGAAGGGCGTGGACCGTTCTCCGCGCCTTTTCCTATGGAGTTTCAAATGGCCGTTCCACGCAAGAAGATGTCCAAGAGCCGTATCGGCATGCGCCGTTCGGGCCACCACGAGCAGACCGTGACCTGGGTCGAGGACAAGAAGTCGGGCGAGCTTCGCCGCCCCCACCACATCGACCTGAAGACTGGCCTCTACAAGGGCCGCCAGGTTCTCACGGTGAAGGCCGAAGGCTAAACCTTCCGTCACCTCTGACGCTTTGAAGCCAGCCTCCGGGCTGGCTTTTGCGTTTCCCGGGTGGCATCGCCGGTAGTTTTTGTGCCTGGGCCGTCACTCGGGCGAAGGCTGGGACCCAAATCCCGTTCGTCCAAGGAACTGAGTTGCAGCTGCTGTAGCGAAGCAAACTTACAGAAAGTTAATGTTAACTTGGAGTTGGCCGGGGCAGTCCTTGCCATGCTGTCGCATGGGACGGGCCGTCGCAGGCCATCGCGGACAGGCCACGTTTATGTCACCAGTGGAAGAAAGGTGATGTATGGAAACGCTGCTGCTTTCGAGAATTCAATTCGCCGCAAACATTTCGTTTCACATTCTCTTTCCCACCATCACCATCGCGCTCGGCTGGGTTCTGCTGTTCTTCAAGCTCCGCTTCAATGCCACGGCGAATGCCAAGTGGATGGATCTCTATCGCTTCTGGGTAAAGGTCTTTGCGCTGTCCTTTGCGCTCGGCGTCGTCTCCGGCATCACCATGTCGTTCCAGTTCGGTACCAACTGGCCTGGCTTCATGGAGAAGGTGGGAAATGTCGCGGGCCCGCTGCTCGCCTACGAGGTGCTGACGGCCTTTTTCCTCGAAGCGGTCTTCCTGGGCGTCATGCTTTTCGGCACGCGCCGAGTGCCCGGCTGGGTGCACACGCTTGCCACGGCGCTGGTCGCCTTCGGCACCACCATGAGCGCCTTCTGGATCCTGGTGCTGAACAGTTGGATGCACACACCAGCCGGATATGAACTGCGTGACGGCGTGGTGCATGCCACCGACTGGTGGGCAATCATCTTCAATGCGTCGCTGCCCTATCGCCTGACGCATATGCTGCTGGCGTCAGGCCTTACAGTAGCCTTCCTGATTGCCGGGCTCTCGGCCTATCGCTGGCTGAAGGGCGATCGCGACCCATCGGTCGCCACCGGGCTGCGCTTCGGCGTCGGCCTCGGCGCCGTACTCATCCCCCTTCAGATTCTCGCGGGCGACCTCCACGGCATCAATACCCTGGAGCACCAGCCGCAGAAGGTTGCGGCAATGGAGGGCAACTGGGAAACGCGCGCCCACGCGCCGCTGCTCCTCTTCGCACTGCCGGACGCAGCGGAGCGCACCAACCGCTTCGAGATTGGCGTGCCCTCGGGCGCCTCGCTCATCCTCAAGCATGATCCGGCTGGCGTCGTGCCCGGCCTCAACGACTATGTAAGCCAGAACGGTACGGTTCTTCACCCTCCTGTTGCCCCCGTGTTCTGGAGCTTCCGCGTGATGGTCGGCGTCGGCCTGCTGATGCTGCTCACGTCATGGGGCGGCCTCTGGCTCTGGTGGCGGCGCGGTGCCGAGAACCTGCCGCGTCCCTATCTCGCGTGGCTCACCGCCATGACCTTCTCTGGCTGGGTGGCAACACTCGCCGGTTGGTACGTGACGGAAATCGGCCGCCAGCCCTGGCTGGTACAGGGCGTGCTTACCACGGCCGAGGCTGTAGGCCCTGTCGCCGCCGGCATGGTGCTGACCACGCTTCTGTCGTATCTCGCCGTCTATGCCCTGTTGCTGGCGGCCTATGTCGGTGCGCTGTTCCATCTGGCCAGCCGCAAGCAGGGCTTCGCTCCGGCTTCTGCCTACGCTTTCCAGCCAGCGGGTGAATGACATGATCGCGGCTGAAAGCCTTCCGCTCATTTTCGCGGCCCTGCTGGGGGTGTCGATACTGCTCTATGTCGTGCTTGACGGTTTCGACCTCGGCGTCGGCCTGCTGCTGCCCTTCGCCGACGGTGGCGAACGTGACCGCATGGTTGCTTCCATCGGCCCGTTCTGGGATGCAAATGAAACCTGGCTGGTGCTGGCCATCGGCATCCTGCTGGTCGCCTTCCCTGCTGCCCATGGGCAGATTCTGACCGCGCTCTATCTGCCCGTCGCCATCATGCTCATCGGCCTGATCCTGCGCGGGGTCGCCTTCGAGTTCCGTGCCAAGGCGCCGCTTCCCCACAAGGACCGGTGGGACCGAACCTTCTTCGTCGGCTCGTTGATCACCTCGTTGTCACAGGGTTTCATGCTGGGGCTATACATCATGGGGTTGAAATGGGGTCTGGCCGAAGTGGCCTTCGCCACCCTCACTGCCATGGCCCTGGCGGCCGGCTATGGTTTCATCGGCGCGGCCTGGCTCATCCTCAAGACCGACCTAGAGCTTCAACGCAAGGCCGTCGGCTGGGCACGCCGCGGCATCTGGGGGCTGGTGCTTGGCATGACTTCGGTGTCGCTGGCCACCCCTCTCGTCAGCCCGCGCATCTTCGCCAAGTGGTTCAGCTTCCCTGAAATCGTGCTCCTCGTGCCGCTGCCGGTGATGTCGTCACTGCTGATCGCGCTGGTGTGGATCGCGTTGAGGCGGCTGCCCACCCGCGACGACAGTTTCGCGTGGTTCCCCTTTGCCGCCGCCACGCTGCTCATGGCGCTGGGTTTCTGCGGCATGGCCTACAGCTTCTATCCCTTCATCGTACCTGAGCGTCTGACCATTGCGGCCGCAGCGGCCTCACCCGAGAGCCTGTCCATCATTCTCATGGGCGTGGTCTTCGTGCTGCCGGTGATCCTCGGCTACACCGTCTTTGCTTACGTGATCTTCAGGGGTAAGGCCACGGGACTGTCCTACGACTGACCGCGCTGGCAGATGCGGCTTGTTGGGCGCCGTGAAGGCGCCCATGCACTCGCTTCAAGCATTGTAGGGCGCACGTGCGCATACGTCATCAAATGAGAACGCCCGGCAATCACCGGGCGTTCGCGTCTTCAGGCCGTTCAGACCGTTCAGGCCAGCAGCTTCTCCGCCGGCACATAGGCATAGCCAAGGTCGTCGGCGACTGCCTTGTAGGTCACCTTGCCGTCGGCCACGTTCAGGCCGTTGCGCAGGTGCGCATCGTCCGAGAGCGCCTTCTTCCAGCCCTTGTTGGCAATGGCCAGCGCGAAGGGAAGCGTCACGTTGTTGAGCGCGTAGGTCGAGGTGCGGGCAACGCCGCCCGGCATGTTGGCCACGCAGTAGTGGATCACGCCATCGACCACATAGGTGGGCTCCGCATGGGTGGTGGCCTTGGAGGTTTCCGCGCAGCCGCCCTGGTCGATGGCGACGTCGACGAGCACCGAGCCCGGCTTCCAGTCCTTCAACATCGCCTTGGTGACGAGCTTCGGGGCCGCGGCGCCGGGGATCAGCACGCCGCCGATGACGAGGTCGGCCGCGGCGCATTCGTCTTCCACCGCGCCCTGGGTCGAATAGATTGTCTTGATCGCCGTGCCGAAGCGGGCGACGAGTTCTTCCATGCGGTCGGTGCTCTTCTCGAGGATGGTCACGTCAGCGCCCATGCCGAGTGCCACGACGGCGGCATTGGTGCCGACCACGCCGCCGCCGAGGATGACGACCTTGGCAGGCGCCACGCCCGGGACGCCGCCCAGCAGCACACCACGGCCGCCCTGCGCCTTCTCGAGGCAGTGGGCGCCGGACTGTACCGACATACGGCCGGCAACCTGGCTCATCGGGGCCAGCAGCGGCAGGCCACCGCGTGCCGAGGTGACGGTTTCGTAGGCGATGCACACTGCACCCGAGGCAACCAGGTCCTTGGTCTGCTCCGGATCGGGCGCCAGGTGCAGATAGGTGTAGAGGATCTGCCCGGGGCGCAGCATCTTGCGCTCGGCGGCCTGCGGTTCCTTCACCTTCACGATCATGTCGGCCTTGCCGAAGATTTCCGCCGCGGTGGCGATGATTTTGGCGCCGGCCGCCGTGTAGTCGGCATCCGTCGCGCCGATGCCGGAACCGGCATTGGCCTGCACCCAGACCTCGTGGCCGTTGCGCACGGCTTCCTTCACCGAGGTGGGCGTCATGCCCACGCGATATTCGTGATTCTTGATTTCCTTCGGAACGCCGATGAGCATTGAAATGTCCTCCCTCAATGGTGGGCGCAACCTACCAAATCTCGCTTGAAATGATTTTCCGAAGAGGCGTTCGGAGCAGCGCAGCATTGAAATGCAGTTCGAAAATGTGATAGGAAATTCGAATGAAATCCCAGGAACTCGACAAGACCGACAAGATCATCCTGTCAGAACTGCAGAAGAACGCCCAGCGGCCGATCGCTGATCTGGCGCAGAAGGCCGGCCTTTCGGCCTCCTCCTGCCACCGCCGTGTGAAACTTCTCGAGGAGGCGGGCGTCATCCAGGGTTACACCGCCAACCTTGACCGCGCGGCGCTGGGTCTGGCCAACGAGTTCTTCGTCGAGGTCTCGCTCTCGGCCCAGACCGAGGAGGCCTTCGAGAAATTCGAGAAGGCCGTGCAGCGCGTGCCGGAAATTCTCGAGTGCCACCTGATGAGCGGCCAGTTCGATTATCTCCTGCGCGTTGCCGCAACTGACGCGACGGACTATGAGCGCATCCACCGCTCGCGAATCTCGCGCCTACCCGGCGTGCAGCGCATCCAGTCATCACTTGCGCTCCGCACGGTGAAGGGCTGGGCAGGTTATCCGATCTGAGGTCACCGATGTTGAAGCAACTTCCCGTCCACATGCTCTGGGTCTCCGGCGAACTCTCTCGCCTCGCCCGCCTGAGCCTCGCTAGCTTCCTTGCCAATGGCTATCGCGTGACGCTGTGGAGCTACGACCCAGATCACCTGCGCCCCGAATTCGCCGATGTGCAGGATGCCTCCACGCTCTTGCCGATGTCTGCCGAAGACACCACCAACATGGCCTATCTCACCAGCCTGTTCCGCTATCGTGTGCTGGCAGAGCAGGGCGGCATCTGGGCCGATCTCGATGTGGTGGCGCTCACGGATGATCCGAAGATCGCCGCCCGCCCGCTGATTGCCTCCGAGAAGCGCCGCCCCTTCCGCCACGCGGAGCCGACCGCCACCGGCGAGAGCCTCACCCAGGTCACCAACTGCTTCATGGCCAATCCGAGCCCCCGCCCCGGCGACCTCTGGCATCGCGCCGTGGACCGCGTCGCAGCGCTGAACCCGGAAGACCGCAACTGGGAAAACGTCGGCCCACACATGCTCTCCGGCCTCATGCTGCGCCAGCCGGACGACGACATCGACATCCTGCCGCCCGAGGTGGTTGACCCCGTTGCGTGGTGGAACGTGCCAGGCTACTTCCTCGAGGAGCGCGACCCGCCGCCGTCGCCCTTCATGCATATGTACGCAACGATCTGGAC
>JBEARP010000175.1:0-5936 GCA_041163105.1 Pseudomonadota bacterium | reverse complement strand
CTGACGGGCGGCTACACCAGCCAGTCCACCAGCCGCGACGTGCTGAACAACATGGTGGCGGGCGGCGTTGAACAGGCCAAGGGCGACTCCAACGGCATCTTCATCAGCCCGTCGGCGACGATTGGAACGGATATTGCCACCGGCGGCATGATCTTCACGCCAAGCCTCAGGGCCCGCTATGCCGGGCTGTTCATGGACAGCTACGACGAGAACGGCTCGACGGCTGACCTCTCGATTGACTCACGCTCGGTCAACCTCTTCGACCTGCGCGGTCAGGTGGCTTTCGCGATTGAGCCGATGCAGACCAATGGCGGGCATTTCGATGCCGCGCTGCGGCTGGGTGCCGATGCGACCTACACCAACAGCGAAGACGTCAACGCCACGCTGCTCGGCCAGTCGCTGAACTTCAACATCAGCGACGACGACACGACGGTGCGCGGCTTCGCCGGTCTTGACCTTGCCTACGAGACCAACAGCGGTGCCAACTTCACCCTCACCGGCGAGGCAGGCTACGACACCAGCGACGCCCTCACCCTCACGGGCACCGCCGGTATCGCTTGGACGTTCTAAGCGGGGCCTAAAGGATACGTTTCGACGTTCCACGTCGTGACCGCATGATTGATTCACTTTCTGCCTTGCCGTGATGATTACTGCTTTCTTGGCACGAGCGAAGTCCCAATTGTCTGTTTCCCGCCCGTGTCGATTGGTTTGCTTCCTCAATGACGATGGGAGCATGTGTTGTTTTCAGTTGGGAAAACACTTGCAACACATTGAATTCGCACGGCCGCTTTTTACTATGGTTGGTAAAAAAGTGACGTATTTTCAATGTTTCTTTGGGGACTCTGGCTCCGCTAGTCTAGGTTCGAATCCTAGTCCCCCAGCCACTCTTTAGATCCGGAAAAACTTGATAAAATTCGCTGCGCTGCGGTGGTCAATTGCAAACCTTGTGCGGGCAATTTCGGGCGCGCCTTGGCGGGGCTGTTACAATCGTTCTCAGAACTTCCTGGAGACCGCATGTCCACCGCTTCCCGCCTGCTGCACATCGACCGCGAAACGCGCAATGCTTTCAATGAGCTGCTGCTGATGGAGCAACTCTCGACGTTGCCGGTAGGAAGTTTGCTGCGGGTGCTGCAAACGATACCATCAACGGTGCTGGCGGCGGCGCAGGAGCGGGCTGCAAAGGTTTGATCAGCGGAGCTTGCCGAAGCCCTTGCCGAGATGGGTGGGGCTGGCCGGGCCACCGCCATCCGCCAGGCTCTCGATGATCGGGCAGTCGGGCCGCCCATCGCCGTGGCAGTTCGCCGCCAAATGCCTGAGGGTGTTGGCCATTTCCGCGATCTCACGCTGCTTGGCCTCGAGCGCCGCAACATGCTCCAGCGCGATGCGCTTGACGTCGGAACTCGCCCGGCTGCGGTCACGCCACAGATGCATGAGCCCTGAAATCTGCTCCACCGTGAAGCCCAGATCGCGTGCGCGGCGGATGAATTTCAGTTCGTGGATGTTGCTTTTATCGTAGCTGCGGTAGCCATTCTGGTTGCGCGCAGGCGCACGGATGAGACCAACTTCCTCGTAGTAGCGAATCATCTTCGCCGACACGCCGGAAAGCTTTGCAGCGTCACCGATGTTCATGGCCTTTCCTCCTTGCGCCGATAGCCCCTCAGGCGGAGCGCGTTGCTGACGACGAAGACGCTGGACAGCGCCATGGCCCCTGCCCCGATCATGGGCGAGAGCAGCGTTCCGTTGACGGGATAGAGCACGCCCGCCGCCACCGGTATGAGCAGCACGTTATAGGCGAAGGCCCAGAACAGGTTTTCCTTGATGTTGCGGATGACCGCCTGTGAGAGGCCGATGGCGGTAGGCACGCCGCGCAGATCACCCGACATGAGAACCACGTCGGCACTCTCGATGGCGATGTCGGTGCCGGTGCCGATGGCGACGCCGACGTCGGCTGCGGCGAGTGCGGGCGCATCATTGATCCCGTCACCGACGAAGGCGAGGCGGCCCTGGGACTTCAACCGCGCGATGGCCGCGACCTTGCCATCGGGCAGCACCTCGGCCACCACCTCGTCGATGCCGAGCGTGCGCGCGATGGCCTCCGCCGTGCGGCGGTTGTCACCCGTGATCATGGCGACCTTCAGCCCCATCGCGTGCAGCGCCGCGATTGCCGCAGGCGTGGTGGGCTTGACCGGATCGGCCACCGCGATGATGGCGGCGAGGCGGCCGTCGATGGCGGCATAGAGCGGCGTCTTACCCTCATTGCCCAGACGCTCGGACGTGGCGGCGAAGGACGACACGTCGAGGCCGAGTTTCACCATGTAGCGGTCGGCCCCGACGGCGACCTCATGGCCCGAGACCTGCCCGCGCGCGCCGAAGCCGGGGATGGCCTCGAAGCCCTGCGCTGAAGGAACGGCGAGATCCTTCGCCTTCGCGGCGCTGACGATGGCGGCGGCGATGGGATGCTCTGAGCCGTTCTCGACGGCGGCGATGAGGGACAGCGCCTCGTCGGGCGAAACACCATTGACCTCGAAGTCGGTGAGTTCGGGTCGGCCTTCGGTGAGGGTGCCTGTCTTGTCCAGCGCCACCACCTTCACGTCACGCAGGCTCTGCAGCGCCTCGCCCTTGCGAAACAGAATGCCAAGCTCGGCGGCGCGGCCGGTGCCGACCATGATGGAGGTGGGCGTGGCCAACCCCATGGCGCAGGGGCAGGCGATAATGAGCACGGCCACCGCATTGACGAGGCCGAAGGTGAGCGCAGGAGACGGCCCGAAGACCAGCCAGACAAGGAATGTCAGGGCCGCCACCGCCATGACGGCGGGCACGAACCAGGAGGTGATGCGGTCAACCAGCGCCTGGATGGGAAGCTTGGCACCCTGCGCCTGCTCCACCATGCGGATGATCTGGGCCAAGAGCGTGTCCGCCCCCACCTTGGTGGCGCGATAGGTGAAGCTGCCGGTCTTGTTGATGGTGCCGCCAACGACCTCCGTCCCCTGCTCCTTGGAAGCGGGTACGGGCTCGCCGGTGATCATCGATTCATCGACGAAGGAGTGGCCCGCCACCACAACGCCATCGACCGGCAGGCGGTCACCCGGGCGCACCTGTACCACGTCGCCCGCGATCACCTGGTCGAGCGGCAGCTCGATGATTTCGCCATTGCGCTCGACGCGGGCCGACTTGGCCTGCAACCCGACGAGCTTGGCAACAGCCGCACTGGTGCGGCCCTTGGCGCGCGCTTCCAGCAGGCGCCCCAGCAGGATGAGCGTCACGATGACGGCTGAGGCCTCGTAATAGACATTGGCCGTGCCCTCCGGCAGCAGCGCGGGCCAGAAGGTGGCGACGACCGAATAGCCCCACGCAGCAGTGGAGCCGAGCACCACCAGCGAGTTCATGTCGGGTGCCAGCTTCAGCAGGTTGGGCACGCCCTTCTGATAGAAGCGCAGGCCGGGGCCGAACTGCACGATGGTGGCGAGCACGAAATAGAAGACATAGAGCGTGAAGCGATCAACCCCTTGCAGCCAGTGGCCGACGGCGGGGATGAGATGCGCACCCATCTCCATGACGAAGAGCGGCAGGGTGAAGACGGCAGCGATGGTGAAGTCGCGCTTCAGCTTGCGATAGTCTTCGTCCTTCGCGGCCTGATGCGCATCCGCATCGACATGGTCGAGGCGGCGCGGCGCGTAGCCCGCCTTGCGGATGGCCGCCTCGATGGTGGAGAGCGGCGTTCCGGCGACGAGCTTCACCGTGGCGCGCTCGGTGGCGAGGTTGACGGCGGCGGAGGCAACACCCGGCACGGCGGCAATGGCCTTCTCGACGCGGCTGACACAGGAGGCACAGGTCATGCCCTCGACGCCGAGATCGATGGTCTGGCTGGCCACGTCATAGCCCGCACCCTTGATGGCGGCGATGACGGCCTCCGAGGTGGCAGGCGCGGCCAGGCGCACGTCCGCCCGCTCGGTGGCGAGGTTGACGGAAGCGCTCTCCACCCCCGGCACGGCAGCGATGGCCTTCTCCACCCGGCGCACGCAGGAGGCACAGGTCATCCCCTCCACGGGGAAGCTCTGGAGCGGCGGCGGCGTGATCTGGTTCATGGTCGTCCTTTCACTGCCCTTCCTCCATCATCGTCAGGCCTGACCCGGCGACCTTCTGGCGGCGGCCAAGCGCGTGTCTTCTCCCGCTGCTCTAGCGGGAGAGGAAGGTTGGTGGGCATGAGCTGTCATATGGACCTTCCAATGATGGGAAGGTCAAGGGATGATTTCAAGTCGCGAATTCACTCGCTTGCCACCACTAGGTAATTTCCAGCCTTGAACGGCATCCCGGTCTATTTTAGTCGGTTTCAATAATTCCGCATGAAAGGGTTCCACAGATGAAACGCACACTACTTGCCGTGGGCTTCCTCGCCGTCGCCCTGCTCGCCGCCCCGGCCGCACCGCTGCGCGCCGACGACTTCAAGGCCGACGTCAAATACGTGCAGGTGGGCGACGTGAAGCTCGCCTACTACATGCGCGGAGAAGGCAAGCCGCTGGTGATGGTCAACGGCTTCGTGTCCACCATGAGCCTTTGGGACCCGCGTCTGATTGCGGAACTGGCAAAAACCCATCAGCTCATCATGTTCGACAATCGCGGTGTCGGAATGTCCACCGACTCGGCGGAGAACAAGACCACCATCCCGCAGATGGCCGATGACGCGGCGGGCCTGATACAGGCGCTGGGCCTGAAGCAGCCGGACGTGCTCGGCTGGTCGATGGGTGCGCGCATCACCCAGCAGTTGGTGATCCGCCACCCGGACGTGGTGGGCAAGGTGGTGATCGCTGCGCCCAACCCGGGCGGCAGCCACAGCGTTCCTGCCAGCAAGGAGGTCGAGGACAAGCTCAATGACCCGAACCTGCCGCTGGAAGGCAAGATCGGCCTTGCCTTCCCGGTTGACGCGGGCGGCGTGAAGGTGGGCGAGGAGGTCTTCAAGGCCATCATGGAGAACGGCAAGCAGGGCGTGGCGCCCAACGACTTCGACGTGTCGAAGGAAACCACCGAGCGCCAGGATACGGCCCGCACCACGCTGTGGTCTGCCGACGAGACGAATTTCGAGAACCTGAAGAACATCAAGAACCCGATGCTGGTCACCGCCGGGCGCTACGACGTCATCGACCCGCCGGTGAACGCGCAGCTCATTGCGGATCAAATTCCCTTTGCGTGGCTTGCCTATTTCGATGGCGGGCACGCCTTCCTGTTCCAGCAATACGCACAGTTTGCCGCCACGGTGAATGCCTTCCTGCAGGACCCGGCACCCAACAACTGATCGTTCGGCGCTGACAAGACCAATGTGATGGGCCGGGTGATGGGCGCGCCCATCACCCGGCAAATAGCGTTGCGGCGCCCGGACGTGGCGGGCGATATCATTCTCGCCGACCAGCGGAATTGATCCCGATCATTGCGCCGCCGCAGCATTTACACGAATTGACGGACCGGAGCGCTTTCCGGCATCGGCAACCGATCACATTGCAACCCTTGGAGACCATGATGAGAATCCTCAAGTCCTTACGCGCGATGTGCGCCACCTCACTTGCCGCATTGATGGCACTCACCGCCGGGCCCGCCTCGGCCTGCACTGCGCTGATGATCACCGACGCAAACGGCGTGGCCTACAGCGGCAAGACCATGGAGTATTCGAGCCCCATTCCGCTCGCCATGACCTACATGCCGGCGGGCACCAAGGTCGTGTCACTCGCCGCTGACGGCTCGGACGGCGTGAGCTTCACCACCAAGTACCCCGTGCTGGGCGGCGCCACGCCGGTGGCGCTGCAGCCCGGCGCGCACCAGGGCATGATGGTTGAGGCGGCCAATGACCAGGGCCTTTCGGTAAGCACCAACCAGATGAACGGCAGCCAGACGCCCGCCGATTTCGGCGGCGACAATGCGA
Organism: Pseudomonadota bacterium; assembly: GCA_041163105.1. Taxonomy (GTDB): domain Bacteria; phylum Pseudomonadota; class Alphaproteobacteria; order Rhizobiales; family Aestuariivirgaceae; genus Aestuariivirga. The sequence goes on along the minus strand of JBEARP010000175.1, from coordinate 25 downwards.
AGCAGCTTGCAGCCACGGACCTTTC
>JBEARP010000174.1:0-8016 GCA_041163105.1 Pseudomonadota bacterium | reverse complement strand
GCTCGCCCGAAACCACCACCGGCGGCAATGCGCTGAAGTTCTATGCCTCCGTCCGCCTCGACATCCGCCGCATCGGCGCCATCAAGGACCGTGACGAGGTGGTGGGCAACCAGACCCGCGTCAAGGTGGTCAAGAACAAGGTGGCGCCGCCCTTCAAGCAGGTCGAGTTCGACATCATGTATGGCGAGGGCATCTCCAAGGTTGGCGAACTGATCGACCTGGGCGTCACCGCCGGCGTGGTCGAGAAGTCGGGCTCGTGGTTCTCCTACAATGGCGAGCGCATCGGGCAGGGGCGTGAGAACGCCAAGACCTTCCTGCGCCAGAACCCGGATATGGCCAACGCTATCGAGGCCACCATCCGTGGCAACGCCGGCATCGTTGCCGCCGCACTGAGCAACGGTGCGGAAAAGGAAGGCGCCGACTCGGACGACTGATCGTCGTCGACCTCCTGCCACTTCATCCAGCACTCAACACAGATACCGGATGGCTCGTCCCAAGGGGCGTCCGGTCGCCGACGGTGTTTGCCCCACACCGCTTGAGCTGGCGCCTTCCGCTGCCCCGCGGAGGGCGCCGTTTCGTTTTCGGGCATTCCCGTGCTGCTGGCCCCTGCTTCGGCTTGATTCTGGCTTGGTTATTCTGGACAGGGCGGCTTGCCCCCATTAAGACCGCCCCAATCTCCACCTCTCATTTGCCGGGCGTACCATGACAGGGCTTGCACAGATCCGTTCCACCTTCCTCGACTATTACAAGCGTCAGGGACACGAGATCGTGGCCTCGTCGCCGCTGGTGCCGAGGAACGACCCCACCCTGATGTTCGCCAACTCCGGCATGGTGCAGTTCAAGAACGTCTTCACCGGCATGGAGAAGCGCCCTTACACGCGCGCTACGACGGCGCAGAAATGCGTGCGTGCCGGCGGCAAGCACAACGACCTCGACAATGTGGGGTACACGGCGCGCCACCACACCTTCTTCGAGATGCTGGGCAACTTCTCCTTCGGTGACTATTTCAAGCCCGATGCCATCGAGTGGGCATGGACGCTGGTCACCAAGGAGTTTGGCCTGCCCAAGGACAAGCTCACCGTCACCGTGTTCTCCGAGGATGACGAGGCCCATGCGCTGTGGAAGAAGATCGCGGGGATTCCCGACAGCCGCATCATCCGCATTCCGACGTCTGACAATTTCTGGTCGATGGGTGACACCGGCCCCTGCGGTCCGTGCTCGGAAATCTTCTATGACCATGGCGACAAGATCTGGGGTGGACCTCCCGGTTCGGCGGAAGCCGATGGCGACCGTTTCATCGAGATCTGGAACCTCGTGTTCATGCAGTACGAGCAGCTGTCCAAGGATGAGCGCGTCAATCTGCCCAAGCCGTCGATCGACACCGGCATGGGGTTGGAGCGCATCGCCGCCGTGCTGCAGGGCACGCATGACAATTACGAGACCGACCTGTTCCGCGCGCTGATCTCGGCCATCGTCGAGAAGACTGGCGTTCCGGCGACGGGTGATGCCAAGGCCTCGAACCGCGTTATTGCCGACCATCTGCGCGCGTCCTCATTCCTCATTGCCGACGGCGTGCTGCCGTCGAACGAGGGCCGCGGCTACGTGCTTCGCCGCATCATGCGCCGTGCCATGCGCCACGCCGAGCTGCTGGGTGCCAAGGAGCCGCTGATGCACCGGCTGGTGCCGACGCTGGTGCGCGAGATGGGCGCTGCCTACAATGAACTCGTCCGCGCCGAGGCGCTGATCACCGAGACGCTGTACCTCGAGGAGAACCGCTTCAAGAAGACGCTGGAGCGCGGCTTGCGCCTGCTCGACGAGGACTCCTCCGGCCTCAACAAGGGCGACACCTTCTCGGGCGAGACGGCCTTCAAGCTTTATGACACCTATGGTTTCCCGCTTGACCTGACTCAGGACGCGCTGAAGTCGCGCGGCATCACGGTCGACACCGCTGCCTTCGAGGCCTCGATGGAAGCCCAGCGCGAGGATGCGCGCCGCGCCTGGAAGGGCTCGGGCGACGCCAAGACCGAGACCATCTGGTTCGAATTGAAGGAGCGTTTCGGCGCCACCGAATTTCTCGGTTACGACACCGAGATGGCGGAGGGCATCGTCCGCGCCATCGTGGTGGACGGCAAGGAAGTGCAGGGCCTCGCCGAAGGCCAGAAGGCCGCGATCGTCGTCAACCAGACACCGTTCTACGGCGAATCCGGCGGCCAGACCGGCGACCATGGCGTGATCCGCACGGCGGAGGGCGCGTCCTTCCTCGTCACCGACACGCAGAAGCGCGTAGGCGACGTGTTCGTGCACATCGGCGAACTGGTGCGCGGCAGCATGAAGCCGGGCAATGCGGTGGAACTCACCGTCGACCATACGCGCCGCTCCGGCAACCGCATCCACCACTCGGCCACCCATCTTCTGCACGAGGCGCTGCGCCTGACGCTCGGCAGCCACGTGGCGCAGAAGGGCTCGCTGGTCGAACCCAACCGCCTGCGTTTCGACATCTCGCACAACAAGGCGCTGAGCCCGGACGAACTCCACCAGGTGGAGCAGATCGCCAATGACATCGTGCTGCAGAACGACAAGGTGTCGACCCGCCTGATGACCGTGGACGCGGCCATCGCCGAGGGTGCCATGGCGCTGTTCGGCGAAAAGTACGGCGACGAGGTGCGTGTCGTCTCCATGGGCCGCAATGAGCATGGCGCAGGCCGCCCGATCTATTCGCTCGAGCTCTGCGGCGGCACCCATGTGGGCCGCACCGGCGACATCGGCCTCGTCAAGGTGGTGGGCGAAAGTGCCGTGGCCGCCGGCGTCCGCCGCATCGAGGCACTCGCCGGTTCCGCCGCGCGCGCCTATCTCGAAGAGCAGGACCGCCGCGTGCTGGCAGCCGCTGCCGCGCTGAAGGCCCCCGCCAGCGAGATCGTGTCGCGCATTGAGACGCTGATGGACGATCGCCGCAAGCTGGAGCGTGAACTGGCCGAAGCCAAGAAGCAGCTTGCCATGGGTGGCGGCAAGGGCGGCGGCGACGAGGGCATTTCGGAGGTAAACGGCATCAAGCTGATGGCCCGCGTGCTCAAGGGCATCTCGCCCAATGACATGAAGGGCCTCGTCGACGAGGGCAAGGCCAAGCTCGGCTCCGGCGTGGTGGCGCTGGTGGGCATCAATGACGAGGGCCGCGCGGGCCTCGTGGTTGGTGTCACCAACGATCTCGTGTCGCGCTTCAATGCGGTCGACCTCGTGCGTGCCGGTGCCGCCGTGCTCGGCGGCAAGGGTGGCGGCGGCAGGCCCGACATGGCCCAGGCCGGTGGCCCTGATGGTGGCAAGGCCGAGGAGGCACTTGCCGCCGTGAAGGCCGCGCTGGGCTGATCGAGACGCCCAGACCCCGACGCTCAAACTCCAAAGCACACCGTCGCCGGGCTTGACCCGGCGACCCTTTTTGGCGGCCAAGCTCGCGTCTTCTCCCGCTTCTCCAGCGGGAGAAGAGGGGACCCGTTGCGGAACGCAACGGGGAGATGAGGGAAGAATGCGTTGCAGCTGGTCCTGAGCGCGCTTTCCCTTACCTCCCCCAACTTCGTTGGGTCCCCTTCCTCTCCCGGTTTGCGGGAGAAGACGAGCATGATGCGCTAGCTGTGCACCGGCCAATCATCCGTGTCATGGTCCGGGTGCTGCAGCGAGCGGAGTTTCGTCAGGTCGTCCGCCGAGCGGTCATCTTCCGTACGCTTTGCAGGCAGGCCGGGGAGCGTATCGGCCCAGCCGAGTTTACTCTCCACACCCACCACATGATCGGGTGCTGCTGAATTGGGATCGTCCAGCGAGCCGATGGCGATTTCGATCGGGCCGTAGTCATCCTCCAGCATGAACAGCGGCGTGCCGCAGTCCCGGCAGAAGCCGCGCGCCACCACGGGCGAGGAGCGGAAGGTCGATGGTGTTCCGCGTGTCCAGGTGAAGCGCTCCGGCAGCACGCTGACGAGGGGTGCTCCCATCGATCCGAAGGCCTTCTGGCACATGCGACAGTGGCAGAATCCGGCGTGCCCCAGGGAGCCCTCGATCCGGTAGCGCAGCGCGCCACATTGGCAGCCTCCGGTGTGGACCTCAGTCATGTTCGTCTCCTCACGCATTGGGCAAATAGGGCTGACATTTCCATTATTGCAAGTCTGGACTGCGGCAATGGCGCAGGTAAACTTGCGCGAGCAGGCGCATATCGCCGCTCCTGCTGCGGTGCAGCAAGGCATGGAGCAACATCATGACACATGTGCAGTCTGACGGGGGGGCTTCGGACGAAGCCGCGCAACACGGGAAAGGTCCCCGGCGGCCCGGTTTCGTCATTCTCGCCCTGGGTTCGGTCGGCGTCGTCTACGGCGACATCGGCACAAGCCCGCTCTATGCGCTGCGTGAGGCCGTGAACGCCGGCATGCGGCAGGACGGTGCCATATCCGAGGCGCTTGTTCATGGCGTGCTCTCGCTCATCATCTGGGCGCTCATTCTGGTCGTCACCGTCAAATATGTCATGATATTGCTGAATGCGGACAACAAGGGCGAGGGCGGCACGCTCTCCCTCATGGCATTGGCGCAGCGCGCCTTCGGCAAGTCGGTCACCTGGATCGCCGTGCTCGGCATGATCGGCGCGGCGTTGTTCTATGGCGATGCGATCATCACGCCGGCCATCTCGGTCCTCTCGGCTGTCGAGGGCCTCAAGATCGTGACGCCGGCCTTCGAAAGCTACGTGTTGCCGCTGACGCTGGTGATCATCGTCGGCCTGTTCCTGGTCCAGTCACAGGGCACCGGGCGGGTGGCGGCCTTCTTCGGCCCCATCACGCTCGTCTGGTTCGCCGCACTGGCGGGTGTCGGGCTCTATCACATTTTCGACAACCCATCGGTGCTGATGGCGTTCAACCCGCTCAAGGCGGTCCACTTCCTGGCAAATCACGGCTTCATCGGGCTCGTCGTTCTGGGCGCCGTGTTTCTGGCGGTGACCGGTGCCGAGGCGCTCTATGCCGACCTCGGGCATTTCGGCAAGCGGCCCATTCAGGCCGCGTGGCTGGTGATCGTGCTGCCCGCGCTGGTGTTGAATTATCTCGGGCAGGGCGCGCTGCTGCTGGCTGACCCTTCGACCATCGACAATCCGTTCTTCCGCATGGTGCCTGAGTGGGGGCTCTTGCCCATGGTGGTGCTGGCCACAGCCGCCACCATCATCGCATCGCAGGCGGTGATTACCGGCGCCTATTCGCTCACCCAGCAGGCAATCCAGCTGGGACTGCTGCCGCGCATGGAAATCCGCTTCACATCGGAGCAGCATGCCGGACAGACCTACCTGCCGCAGGTGAACTGGCTGCTGCTTGCCGGTGTCATCATCCTCGTGCTGTCGTTCAAGTCATCCGGCGCGCTGGCCCATGCCTATGGCATCGCCGTCACCGGCACCATGGTGGTGACGGCGATGATGGCCGTCGCCGTGATGTGGAAGGACTGGAAGTGGCCCTTGTGGCTGGTGCTGGCCGTCATGCTGCCGCTGCTGGCGCTGGACGTCGTGTTCTTTGGCGCCAATGCGCTGAAGATCCTGGAAGGCGGCTGGATGCCGTTGGCGCTGGGTGCCGCCATTTTCCTGCTGATGTGGACGTGGCGCGAAGGCTCGCGCCTGCTGGCGGCGAAGACAAGGCTCTCGGAAGTCCCGCTGAAGGACCTCGTCGCCTCGCTCACCAAGCGGCCGCCCTCGACTGTGCCGGGAACCGCGGTGTTCCTCACCGGTGATTCCGAGAGCGCTCCAACAGCGCTGCTGCACAGCCTCAAGCACTACAAGGTGTTGCATGAGCGGAACGTCATCCTCACCGTGAAGGGCGCAACCGTGCCGGTGGTGGAGGAGCAGCGCCGCCTGAAGATCGAGCAGCTCTCGGAGCGCTTCTGGCGCATCGAGGCCAGCTTCGGCTTCATGGAGAACCCCAACGTGCCGGCCATGCTGCTCTCGATCCCGAAGCCGGAGATGAGCTTCTCGATGATGGACACCTCCTTCTTCCTGTCGCGCCGCAGCGTGCGGGCGTCCAAGTACCAGGGCATGCCGGTGTGGCAGGACAAGCTGTTCATCATGATGGCGAAGAACGCCAATGATGCGAGCAGCTATTTCCGTCTGCCGCCGGGACGGGTGATCGAGGTGGGCAGTCAGGTGACAGTCTGAAACAGGCGGCGGCGCGCGCCGTGGACTGTTGCGTCAAGCTGCGTGCGCCGTGCCTGCCTTTCTCGACAACCTGGGATTGGACAATCACTTCGTCCATCGACAGATCGCGGGCGATCCACTAACCGGAAGGGAGTGTGGGATTTTGCGGGAATGAAGATGATGGCTCACGTGAGTGGATGGTTCGGACGTCCGGGCAAGGGAACTTGGCACTTCGCATTGTTGCTGTTGTGTCTTTGCCTGTTCAATCCGGGCGCGGCGATGAGCCAGGGTTGCGTGACGACTCCGGCCTGCAAGCCGCAGTTCAAATATGAGGGCCTCAACGGCCTGGTGACGATCAACAACTGCAAGACCACCAACACATCGAGTTCATGCGCCTGGGCCAATGTAACCTTGCAGTCATCGAACTTCCTCGCCTGCCGGCTTGAGGATACTGGTCCGATCGCCCTGTGCTACTACTCGGGCGTTCCCGGCAGCACTGTTTCCGGCAGCACTACTGACACGCCCGGTTGTGTTCTGTCTGCCGACAAGAAGACCGCCACTTGCGAATGCTACCAGATCTCGAAGGATAATCCGGCCGGCGCGACCTATTCCTATGTCGACATCAATGCGATCCTGAACAAGGCTGTCTATCTGCAGACCATCAAGGTTTGTGGCAAGGATGGTTCGAAGTGCCTGAATGGCGCCAATGTCGCGACAAATCCGAAGATGCGGCAAGCCCCTGTCTGCAATGCCATCCGCAAGAAGACGCTGTTCCCCGGCGCGGATGTCGTGTCGGACTACACGCCGATACTGATCCCCTCGAAGGGCGAGACCAGCTACGACTGCCCGACGAGCGGAACGTCGAACATCTATGCCGGCTGCATGACAGCGCCATGCCGTGCTACCGGCAGGACGGACCCCAGCACGGGCTTGCCGCTGGTGAGCTGTGAGTGTCCGACTTTTGACGGACCGAACCAGGTGGGCAACCCGCTGATTGAACAAGTGGCCAACTGCTCGCCGGATCCTTATGTCTGGTCTTCCGCCTACAAGCCGCCAACCATGCCGACGGTTCCCTGACACCGGGGGGCGGGCCGATTCGTGGCTCTCGCAACACCATGCCCGGGCTTGAACCCGGGCATTTTTTTGGAGCCACAAGAAGTGATGGCCGGGTCGAGCCCGGCCATGATGATTGTGGAGGGGGAGAGCGTCTGCTCAGCCCATCGCCTTCTGCAAATTGGCGTCCACTGCATCGAGGAAGCCCTCGGTCGTGAGCCAGCTCTGGTCCGGCCCGATGAGGACGGCGAGGTCCTTGGTCATCTTGCCTTCCTCGATGGTCTGCACCACCACCTTTTCCAGCGCGTCGGCAAACTTGCCGAGCTTCTCGTTGCCGTCCAGCTTGGCGCGGTGCTTGAGGCCGCCGGTCCAGGCATAGATCGAGGCCGCCGAGTTGGTCGACGTCTGCTTGCCCTGCTGGTGCAGGCGGTAGTGACGCGTCACGGTGCCGTGGGCTGCTTCGGCCTCTACCGTCTTGCCGTCCGGCGTCATCAGCACCGAGGTCATCAGGCCCAGCGAGCCGAAGCCCTGCGCCACGATGTCGGATTGCACGTCGCCGTCATAGTTCTTGCAGGCCCAGACATAGCCGCCGGTCCACTTGAGCGCGGAGGCCACCATGTCGTCGATCAGGCGGTGCTCGTAGAACAGCTTGCGCTTCTCGAATTCGGCCTTGAACTCGGCGTCGTAGATTTCCTGGAAGATGTCCTTGAAGCGGCCGTCATAGGCCTTGAGGATGGTGTTCTTGGTCGAGAGATAGACCGGGTAATTGCGCATCAGGCCATAGTTGAACGAGGCGCGGGCGAATTCCTTGATCGACTCGTCGA
>JBEARP010000173.1:0-4035 GCA_041163105.1 Pseudomonadota bacterium | reverse complement strand
TAAGTCCGAGCACGAAATCCGAGGCCTTCGCAACGTCGGTGGAGCCCCAATAGCCCTTCAGCGCAGGGTCGAACATATCGCCCAGCCAATGGAGGATGACGGGCTCCTTCGCACCATCAATTAACCGACGATAGACGGTGGCGTAGGTGTCGTGGGAGGCGGAGATCGCGGGAAAGGCACGGCTCGCCATGATGATCAGTTGCCCTCCGGCCCTCTCAATGACGGCTGCCTGGGTCTCGTAGGCCGCAATGATTGCGTCTGCACTACGGAGTTCGCTCAGCTGCTTGTGATCGGTTCCGGCACCGCAGGCCACGCGCGGCTTCATGGGATGGCTCCTGGCGGCCGTCATCGTGCGTTCGATGAGTTCCTTGGCCGTCAGCCAATCGACGCCCATTCCCCGCTGGGCCGTATCCATCGCCTCGGCAAGACCGAGCCCCTGGTCCCAGAGGCCAGTGCGGAAGGCCAGCGTGGCCTCCCAGTCCACCGCCGGCCGGGTGTCCCATGGATTGCGTTCGCGCAGCGGGTCCGAAACGACATGCGCAGCGGCAAAGGCCGTGCGCGTGAGCTGAACGCGGGGCTTACGCGGCACGAGCGGCTGGCCATGCAACCGATATGGTTCCAGACGATGATCCTGTGTCGGGAGGTTCAGCATGGGTCAGGTCCCCTGGGCGGCGCGGATCATGCCGGCGGCTTTTTCCGCAATCATGATGGTTGGCGCATTGGTGTTGGAGGAAACGAGCGTCGGCATGATCGATGCGTCAGCAACACGGAGCCCCTCAATGCCATTGAAGCGAAGTTCCGGATCGACGATCGCGTCAGGATCAACGCCCATGCGGCAGGTGCCGGCAGGATGGTGGTCGGTCTTGGAGTGGCGGCATGCGTATTCGAAGTAGTCCTTCTCGGTCTGCACATCAGGCCCCGGCAGTCGCTCGGCCTTCACGAATGGCTTCAGCGCGTCCTGGCGCATGATTTCCCGCGCGAGCTTGAGGCCTCGGATTGACATCTCCCGATCGAAGGGATCCGCCCAGTAGTTGGGGTCGATGAGCGGGGCCGCGAGAGGATCGGAAGATGCAAGCCGCACCGTGCCGCGCGACCGCGGCCGGAGATAGGCGGAATTAAGCGTCACGCCACCATCCGGCATGGCTGCGACCCCAGCCTCGATGCCGGAACCAAGCCCGAGATGAAGCTGAATGTCGGGCGAACGGGCATTAGGGTCGGCATACCAGAACCCACCCGTCTCGAAGAGGCTCGATGCCACAGGGCCTTTGCGGGTCAGCAGATATTGCAGGCCGGCGACGGCAGACCAGATTGGCTTGGCATAGCGGTCGTAGGTATGAGGTCCCGTACATTCAGCAATGACGAAAAGGTCGAGGTGATCCTGCAGGTTGGAACCAATCCCGGGGCGATCCAGAATGACCGGAATGCCCAGACTGCGCAGATGATCCGCAGGCCCAATGCCCGATAGCATCAGCAGTCGCGGGCTACCGATCGCACCTGACGTCAGAATGACCTCGCGGCCTGCGCGGATCACGCCATCAGCTGCTGTTTCAACTCCCACTGCCCTGCCGTTCTCCGTCACGATCCGGAGTACCTGCGCGTCAGTTCGGACGGTGAGGCTCTTGCGATCGCGAGCTGGTGCGAGGTAGGCCATTGATGCAGAAGAGCGGCGCACATTACGCTGTGTGAGCTGGTAGTATCCGACACCGTCCTGCTTTTCGCCCGTCATGTCGGGATTGCGAGGTATTCCTACCTGCGCTGCAGCAGCGAAATATGCCTCGCAGATGGGGAGAGGGGCGGATGGCTGGCTCACGCCAAGTGGGCCTCCCTTGCCATGATAGCGATTGTCCCAGGTGTCGTTGTCCTCGGCCTTCCGGAAGTAGGGTAAAACGTCCTCGTATGACCATCCCGTGCAGCCCGCCTGACGCCATTCGTCATAATCGAGCGCATTGCCGCGGGTATAGATCTGGGCGTTGATGGTGGAGCCACCGCCCAGCACCTTCGCCTGAGTATAGCGTATGACCATATTGTTCATGTGGCGCTGCGGGACCGTATGCCAGCCCCAACTGCCGATGCCCTTGGTCATCTTCGCGAAGCCGGCAGGAATGTGATAAAATGGATGCCTGTCGCGTGGACCGGCTTCAAGCAGGAGCACCCGCACGCTGGCGTCTTCAGAGAGGCGCGCTGCCAGCACCGAACCAGCGGAGCCGCCACCCACGATCACGAAGTCATATTCTTGTGCCATGCCTAACCTGTCAAAGACGTGGGATTGAAAGCCCGCCGTCGACGGGAATGACGGCACCATTGGCAAAGGCCATCCGGCCGGTTGCCATGGGCACAACGATGTCAGCAATATCGGACGGCTGGCCCCAGCGGCCCGCAGGCACCAGACCGGCCTCAATGCGCGCCGTGTACTTGTCTTTCACACCGGCCGTCATTTCGGTCTCGATGATTCCGGGCCGCAATTCGAAGACGCCAATGCCCTCGCTGGCCAGGCGAACGGCAAATAATCCGGCCATCATGGCCGCACCCGCCTTCGAAATGCAGTACTCGGCACGCTCCACGGAAGCCATGGCAGCACTCACCGATGTGATGAAGATTATCGATCGGTAGTCAGCCGCCTGTCGGGAAAGCATGCGCCGGGCGACCTCCTGAGCAAGGAAAAAGGCCCCACGCAAGTTGACGTTCATGACGAAGTCAAAGTTCTGAGGGACAAGATCCAGCATGTCACCGCGAACCGTTGCCGGAACTCCGGCATTGGATACTAGGGTCGTGATAGGCCCCATGCGGGCTTCAACAGCGCCAACGAGCCGCGGCACAGCATCGATGTCCTGAACATCATGCGGGAAGTAGGCTGCATCCTGTCCCAGCGTATTCAGCGCCGAAACTACGACCGGAGAATCAGGCTGGGGAAGCGACGCTAGGGCAATCCGAAACCCGGCATCCCGCAAAGCTGTAGCAATACCGAGGCCGATCCCTTGCTGGCCGCCGGTGATCAACGCAACGCCTGTCATGAGGGCTGCTCCGTACCCTGAATGTGCTTGGCCGCACGCAGCGCCAAAGCTGCCACCGTGAGCGACGGATTCACCCCGGAAGAGGTCGGCAGAACGGATGCATCGGTGATGAACAGGTTGGCGTGTTCATGCGCCCGACAAAACACATCGACAACACTCTTGCGCGGATCGGATCCCATCCTCGCAGTTCCACACTGGTGGCTCGGCGTACGCCGATCGAAAGGCTTCGACAGGACGATCGGGAAGCCAGCCTTTCGCAGTAGCTCCTTGAGTTTTTTGACAAGCAACTCATGCGCCTGCCAGTTGGAGCGTCTCCAGTCCAGAGCGATGCGACCGTCCTTTAGTGTGACCCTGCTTTCAGGATTCGGAAGATCTTCGGACATTGCATAGAGATCCACCGAGCGGCGCGCAATCCAACCGGCGAGTGCAGGCGGAATTGGTGAACCCGATGCGAGGATTGTTCCTGTGATTTTTCCCAGAAGCTGGATATTGCCCAATGGCTCACCGTTCGGACCGCCAGTCAGATAGAAGTCGTTCACCTGAAGTGTCTTCTGGTAGATCGAATCATTGCGGCGGAACGGATGCAGCGCCAGGACCGCTGAACAATTGTGGTTCATGAAGTTCCGGCCGACCTGATCAGATCCGTTTGCAAGGCCCGTCGGATGCGAGGGGTCGGCGGAGCCGAGAAGCAGGACGGCTGATTGCACAGCCCCCGCAGCGAGAACGATCACCGGTGCCGACAGGGTTTCATTGCGGCCGGCCAGGGAGGCTTCTACGGCCGCAATCGTCCCGCCGGCACCGACGACGAGGCGCGTTACAGGCGCGTTTGTGATGAGCTTGACGTTCGGATGTTTGAGTGCATGGGCAAGCGCTGCGGTCTCGGCGTCCATCTTTCCGCCGCAGGTGTCGGGAAATGCATCCCATGTTGTCTTCCCGTTCGCAAGCCATCGGGAGAGGTCAACACCAAGAGGCAATGATGACGGATGCAGTCCGACTGACATCAATCTCCGACGCAGGTCTGCAA
>JBEARP010000172.1:0-2903 GCA_041163105.1 Pseudomonadota bacterium | reverse complement strand
TGCGCACGGCCATAGCGCGCGTTCTCGTCCTTGGTGAAGGTCTGGTAGGTGAAGGCGTCATGCACTGCTTCGGGGAACACCGTGTCCTCCACCGGGAACCACGCACCCACCGTCGCCTTGTGCGCGACGGGAAGGTGATAGCCTTCCATGAAGTTCTCGTTGAGGAGCTTCCAGTTGGTGGCCCAGGTGTGGTCCTGGTGGATGACCGGGATGTAGTTCTCCATGCCATAATTCTTCACCACCGGCAGCAGCGGCGCCAGCAGGCTGGCGACCGAAGGCGCATCGGGGTTGAGCGTGACGTAGACCCAGCCCTCCCAGATCTCGGTGCGAATTTCCGGCAGGCGATATTGCTTCTTGTCAAAGGCCGGGTCGCGCCCGCCCATGTGACCGGCACCAATCACCTTGCCCTGCGGGTCATAGGTCCATGCATGATAGGGGCAGACGAGCTTGCGCCCGCAGGAGCCGCGGCCCTCGACCAGCGGCATCATGCGGTGCAGGCAGACGTTCGAGAAGCTGCGCACCAAGCCGTCCTCGCCGCGCAGCGTGAGCACCGGCTGGTCGTTGATGGAGAAGGTGATGTAGTCGCCGGGGTTGGGCAGGTCCGCCGCAAGGCCGGGGCATACCCATTCCTTCGCAAAGATGCGCTCCTTTTCCAGTTGGTGCACATCTTCGGAGGAGTAGAGCATCGGCGGAATGGTATCCGCCTGCGAAAAAGGCGAGGCCGCAACCGTGGCCAGCGTCTTGAGCGCGCGCTTCACATCCGGTGGCTGGGCCATGACTGCTCTCCTAGTCCGGAATGACGGCGGTGACTTCGATCTCGACGATCCACTCCGGCCGCGCGAGTGCGGTGATGACGAGACCCGTCGAGCACGGGAACACGCCCTTCAGCCACTTGCCCATCTCGCGATAGACGTCCTGGCGGTAGCGGATGTCGGTGAGATAGACCACGATCCGGCAGATGTGGTCCATGTGGCCGCCCGCCTCCTCCATCAGCATCTTGATGTTGGCCATGGTCTTGGCGGTCTGCGCCGTGGCATCGCCGACGTGGAGGGACTCGCGCGTGTCGAGGTCCTGAGACACCTGGCCACGCAGGAAGACGGTGGCCCCGCGTGCGACCACGCCCTGGCACAGGTCATTGTCGAGCTTCTGCTCGGGGTAGGTGTCCTTGGTGTTGAAGGGGCGGATGCGCTTGTGAGCGGTCATTTTTTCGATCCTCGTGATTCTGGCGCCTGAGATTACTCTGCGGCCTGCTTGGTGACACCCCAGATATTGTCCGAGAGGCCGCCAGCCTTCTGGGCGAATTTCAGCGCGTGGTTCCAGTCGAAGGTGCGGTAGACGGCGGCAGACTGGGCGAAGGGAGCGGACTGGGCGAAGAGCTGGAAGGTGAGGCGATGGCCGGCATAGTCCGAGTTCAGCGCATCACGCGCCAGCGCCAGCAGCTTGCGGCGGTCCTCGGCCTGCCACTCGTCGTTCACCGTATAGTACTTGTCCATCCACTTCTTCGTCTCGGGATGATCGAAGACGGCCGAGTCCGGTGTCACGCAGATCTGGCCGCCGCAGAGCTCGCGCGCGATGTGCATCATGCGCGGCAGGTTGTTGAGCGCGTGGCAGCGGCCGGTGAACAGCAGCGACTGGTTGGGCATCAGCAGGCCGTTGGGGCTGCGCTCGCCCGTGGCGATCGAGGCGGTCAAGTGCGCGTTGATGCCCTCGCGCCAGATGGCGAGCTCGGCCAGCTTCTCCTGCACCGCCTGCTGCTTGTCCAGCCCGGTTTGCCGCGCGTTCCACAGCGCCGCGCCGATGATGAGGTCGGCATAGCTCAGCGTGCGCTGCACGAAGGGGAATGCCGAATAGCGGTGCAGCGTCTGGCGGATGAAGGCGGCGGCGCGGGTGTGCTGGTAGAACAGGATGTCCTCCCAGGGGATCAGCACATTGTCGAGGATCATCAGCGTGTCGACCTCGTCGAACTTGTTCGAGAGGGGATAGTCACGCTCCGGCGCGCGGCCGGTGAAGCCGGTGCGGCAGATGTGCTTCACGCCCGGTGCATCCATCCTGACGATGCAGCCCAGCGCATATTCCGAGAGCTTGGAATCGCCCCAGTTGGCGATGGTGGGCTTGAGGAAGGCCTGGTTCGAATAGGCCGCCGCCGTTTCATACTTGGCACCGCGGATGACGATGCCGGCATCCGTCTCCTTCACCACATGGACCAGCATGTCGGGGTCCTGGTCCTGCGGGCGCTTGGAGCGGTCGCCCTTGGGATCGGTGTTGGCGGAGACGTGGAAGGGGTCGTTCTTGATCACGAGGTGGATGTGGCGCTCGATGTTCTCGGCGAAGCGCGGGTCGATCTCGTTGAGGATGTCCTTGCCGTCCCAGAGGGACCACATCTCGCCGATGGTCTCGTCGCCCACGCGGGTGACCACGCCGCCGATGTCGTTCATCACCGTATCGACGGCGCGGCGCTTGTCGTCCCAGTCCTTCTTCTCGAAGGGCAGGCGGAGGCCAATGGGGAAGCGCTCGCCATTCTCCTCATAGGTCATGATGTCCTGCGTCTTCTCCTCGTGCTGCATGTCGTAGATGCGGGCACGGATGTCGACGAGGGGCTTGAACGCCGGGTGGCGCGTCACGTCCTTGATGCGCTCGCCGTTCATCCACACTTCGCGGCCATCGCGCAGCGAGTCACGGAATTGTTCGCCAGTCCTGATCATGTCTCAGTTTCCCTCGTGATGGACGATGCGCCGGAAGGCGCGGTTGCAATAGACCAGCGGGTCGGCGGCACCGGAGTGCGCGGCGACGACGCGGCCGATGAAGATGCGGTGCGTGCCGGCATCGAGCCGGTCATGCATCTCGCATTCGAACACGGCTGTGGCTTGCGCGACCAGCGGCAGGCCGGTCTCGCCGTCGCGCCA
>JBEARP010000171.1:0-22961 GCA_041163105.1 Pseudomonadota bacterium | reverse complement strand
CCTCACGACCAAACACCGAGGCGCAGGCCCACGAACCAAGGGACAGTTTCGGGGATGCTCATTGAATAATCCACCAGATCGAATAGCGACGCCGCGCCAGACTATGTGCGGCCGCGCTCCTTGACGTATGACACGCCGGGGGACG
The DNA here is from genome assembly GCA_041163105.1 of Pseudomonadota bacterium. GTDB lineage: Bacteria > Pseudomonadota > Alphaproteobacteria > Rhizobiales > Aestuariivirgaceae > Aestuariivirga. The sequence goes on along the minus strand of JBEARP010000171.1, from coordinate 22,816 downwards.
AGAAGCCAACGCCTGCCTCCGTGAGCCGAGTTGAACGGCCGCGGCCACCTGGCTGGGCTTGAGCCCCTGGTACATCCGCCACTGACCCCGCGGCCGGGGACCCGCCGCCGCTTGCCACCCTGTCCCGACGCCGCGCGTCCCGTGACCGCGCTCAGGGAGCAAACATGGAGAGGCCAACAAGAGACAGCGACACGATGAGCAGAAAAATGACTACCTGAGTGCCAACCCAATTCAGGGGTGAGGTCTTCTCGCCGCATTGTCCGCAATGCACCGAGCCCAGTCTGACTTGATGCCCGCAGTTGCGGCAGGAGAAGATGCGAACAGCCATATCTTTCGCTAGCCCCACAGAACAGAAGCCACTCCGCCAACAACAAGCAAATAGAATGCTACAATATGCATGCCCCGCCAGTTCATCAGTGGCGTCTGCTGGTCACAATTTTCGCACAGCTCGGCTCCGAGCGGGTTCCTGTGTCCGCAGTTGCTGCACGAAATCACACGTAGCTTCATCGCAGGCACTAGCCTCTGGCCCAGGGCGCTCCCTCCGCTCAGGGGTGTGGGGGGAGGGAGGGAGCTCTTGGGGCATTGACAAGCCGCTGATAATCAAGCGGCTTATATATCGAATATATAAATTGAATAGCAACCCGGGCGTCGTGTAAATAAGCAAATTTACTAGGAATAATTTATTCATGGGGCGCGTCAGAGAAGAATTCGTAAGTCCTGAGCGACGACGCCTCTCAACTCGCAATCCTTGAGTGGCCGATCGGATATCGAACATCACACTGATTGGCCAAGCCACCCTCGGCGGACAGGCTGCCGCTGCCAGTGGCTTCGGCACTCACTCACCTTGCATCGTTACCCGGCGCACCCGGCAGTGGAGGTTGCCACTCCACTCGCCAAGTGGTGCCTGCGGACATGGCAGCGACCTTCCTGCCTCCAGAGTTTCGAAGTTCAACTGCTTGATCGGTCCCGCATCGTCGTGGGGCATGCCATGCCGGATAGCCAATCGGCCATTCCGCAGAGTACCCTTTTGTTCCGTGCGGCGGGCGGTCTAAGCTGCCGCACCCGCACCTCGTCGTCCGGGACATGGGGTGAACATGCCGTCCTTTCGCAAGATCCTGATCGCCAATCGCGGCGAAATCGCCATCCGCGTCATGCGCGCGGCAACCGAGCTCGGCAAGAAGACGGTGGCCGTCTACGCCGAGGAGGACAAGCTGTCGCTCCACCGCTTCAAGGCGGACGAGGCCTACCGCATCGGCGAGGGGCTGGGGCCGGTTGCGGCCTATCTCTCGATCCCGGAGATCATCCGGGTGGCCAGGGCCTGCGGTGCTGACGCGATCCACCCCGGCTATGGCCTCTTGTCGGAGAACCCGGATTTCGTTGAGGCCTGTGTCGCGGCAGGCATCACCTTCATCGGCCCCAAGGCGGAAACGATGCGCGCACTGGGTGACAAGGCGAGTGCCCGTCGTGTGGCCATGGCCGCCGGCGTGCCGGTGATCCCTGCGACCGAAGTGCTGGGCGACGACATGGCCCAAATCGCGCGTGATGCGGCCGCCATCGGCTATCCGCTGATGCTCAAGGCCAGCTGGGGCGGCGGCGGGCGCGGCATGCGGCCGATCACCGGCCCCGATGAGCTCGAGGCCAAGGTTCTGGAAGGCCGCCGCGAGGCGCAGTCCGCATTCGGCAACGGCGAAGGCTATCTCGAGAAGATGATCGAGCGGGCGCGCCACGTCGAGGTGCAGATCCTCGGCGACAAGTATGGCGCCATCTATCATCTCTATGAGCGCGACTGCACCGTGCAGCGCCGCAATCAGAAGGTGGTGGAGCGCGCGCCTGCGCCCTACCTGAACGAGGCACAGCGCGCCGAGATCTGTGACCTCGGCCGCCGCATCTGCGCCCATGTGGGCTATGAATGCGCCGGCACGGTCGAGTTCCTGATGGACATGGACACCGGCCGCTTCTACTTCATCGAGGTCAACCCGCGCGTCCAGGTCGAGCATACGGTGACCGAGCAGGTGACCGGCATCGACATCGTGCGCGCCCAGATCCTGATTGCCGAGGGCAAGACGCTGGAAGAGGCGACGGGCGTTGCGCGGCAAGAGGACGTGCGCCTCTATGGCCACGCGCTGCAGTGCCGGGTGACCACGGAAGACCCGCAGAACAACTTCATCCCCGATTATGGCCGCATCACCGCCTATCGCTCGGCCACCGGCATGGGCATCAGGCTTGATGGCGGCACGGCCTATGCAGGCGCCGTCATCACGCGTTTCTACGACTCGCTGCTGGTCAAGGTCACCGCCTGGGCGCAGACGCCCGACCAGGCGATTGCCCGCATGAGCCGCGCTTTGTCCGAGTTTCGCGTGCGCGGTGTGGCCACCAACATCGCCTTCGTCGAGAACCTGCTGAAGCACGAGAGCTTCCTCGACAACAGCTGCACCACGAAGTTCATCGACACGACGCCAGCACTCTTCGAGTTCAAGAAGCGCCGCGACCGTGCCACCAAGATCCTCACCTACATCGCCGACATCGCGGTGAACGGGCACCCTGAAACCGCGGGCCGCCCGAAGCCCAAGGTCACCGGCCGGGAGCTCGGCGTGCCCAGGCTGATGGGCCCACCGCAGCCGGGCACGCGCGACCTGCTTCTCGCCAAGGGCCCCAAGGCGGTGGCTGACTGGATGCTGGGCGAGAAGCGGCTGCTGCTCACCGACACGACGATGCGTGACGGCCATCAGTCGCTGCTGGCCACCCGCATGCGCTCGATCGACATGATCCGCGTGGCACCGGCCTATGCCGCCAATCTGCCGCAGCTGTTCAGCGTGGAATGCTGGGGTGGTGCCACCTTCGATGTCGCCTACCGCTTCCTGCAGGAGTGCCCCTGGCAGCGCCTGCGCGACCTGCGCGAGCGCATGCCGAACCTGATGCTGCAGATGCTGCTGCGGGGTGCCAATGGTGTGGGCTACACCACCTATCCCGACAATGTGGTCAAGGCCTTCGTCGCGCAGGCCGCGAAAACCGGCATCGACGTGTTCCGCGTCTTCGACAGCCTGAACTGGGTCGAGAACATGCGCGTCGCGATGGATGCGGTGCTGGAGGCCAATCGCGTCTGCGAGGCGGCCATCTGCTACACCGGCGACATCCTCGACCCGAACCGCGCCAAGTATGATCTCAAATACTATGTCGGCATGGCGAAGGAGCTGAAGGCCGCCGGCGCGCATGTGCTCGGGTTGAAGGACATGGCCGGCCTGCTGAAGCCCGCCGCCGCCCGGCTCCTCGTCAGGACGCTGAAGGAGGAGGTGGGCCTTCCCATTCACTTCCACACCCACGACACCAGCGGCATCGCAGGCGCCAGCGTGCTTGCCGCCGCCGAGGCCGGTGCGGATGCGGTGGATGCCGCAATGGACGCCTTCTCGGGGGGCACGTCCCAGCCGTGCCTCGGCTCCATCGTGGAAGCGCTCGCCCACACCGAGCGCGACACGGGCCTCGATGCAGCCGCGGTCCGCGCCATTTCCAACTACTGGGAAGGTGTTCGCCACCAGTATGCCGCCTTCGAAAGCGGCCTCGAGGCGCCTGCGTCGGAGGTCTATCTGCACGAGATGCCCGGCGGCCAGTTCACCAACCTCAAGGCCCAGGCCCGCAGCATGGGTCTCGAGCCGCGCTGGCACGAGGTGGCGCAGGCCTATGCCCAGGCCAACCTGATGTTCGGCGACATCGTGAAGGTGACGCCGTCATCCAAGGTGGTGGGCGACATGGCGCTCATGATGGTGGCGCAGGGCCTCACGCGTGAGCAGGTCGAGGATCCGTCCGTCGATGTCTCCTTCCCGGACTCCGTGGTCGACATGTTGAAGGGCAACCTCGGCCAGCCTCCCGGCGGCTGGCCCGAGGTGCTGCAGCGCAAGGCGCTCAAAGGTGAAACGCCCGTCACCGTGCGGCCCGGTTCGCTGGTTCCGCCCGTCGACCTTGACGAGACGCGCCTCACCCTGTCGAAGACCCTCAAGGGCCGCCCGGTCGATAACGAGGATCTCAACGGCTATCTCATGTATCCCAAGGTCTTCCTCGACTACATGGGCCGCCATCGCATCTACGGTCCGGTGCGCGTGCTGCCCACGCCGGTGTTCTTCTACGGCATGCAGCCGGGTGAGGAGATTCCGGTCGAGATCGACCCCGGCAAGACCCTCGAGATCCGCCTGCAGGCCGTGGGAGAGACCACCGAGGAAGGCGAGGTGAAGGTGTTCTTCGAGTTGAACGGCCAGCCGCGCGTCATCCGCGTGCCGAACCGCGCGGTGAAGGCGAAGGCGCCGGTCCGGGCCAAGGCGGAGGATGGCAACCCCCTGCATGTGGGCGCGCCGATGCCGGGTTCGATTGCCGCCGTTGCGGTTGCCGTGGGCCAGAAGGTTGCCGCGGGCGACCTGCTCTTCACCATCGAGGCAATGAAGATGGAAATGGGGCTCCGCGCCGAGCGCGCCGCCACCGTCAAGGCCATCCATGTCCACCCCGGCTCGCAGGTAGACGCCAAGGACCTGCTGCTCGACTTCGACGCCTGAGGGCGAAGCCTCAGCTGGTCCTGAGGGATGCGGGGCGGGCATCCGTCCAGGCGCCGCCCTGTGCCGCGGAATCGACCGCGGCGCCAATCGCCGCAATGGAGCGCAGCCCATCCTCGGCGGTGGGGAACTGGCAGGCGAGCGGGTCTGGCGCCCGGCCCTCGCGCCCTGCGCGGATGACCTCGGCCAGATCGGCATAGATGTTGGCGAAGGCCACCAGCATCCCCTCGGAGTGCCCCGTGGCGATGCGCGTGGCACGCGCGGCCTCGGCAGAATCCGCACTGCCCCTCTCGATCACCTCGGTGCGGCCGTTCAGCGGCGTCCAGAACAGCTGGTCCGGCCACTGCTGGGCCCAACGCAGGCCGCCCTTCTCGCCGAACAGGCGGATGTTGAGGCCGTGGAAACTGCCCACCGCAACGGAACTGGTCCACAGCCGCACGGTGGTGCCGCCATCCATGCGCACGTTCACCATGGCATCGTCCTCCAGCTTGCGGCTGGCGATGGTCGACAGGAAGTCCGAGGAGAGGTCGCGGGCATTCTGGCCGGAAACATAGCTGGCCATGTGCAGCGCATGGATGCCGCAATCGGCAAACTGCCCGGACGAGCCCGCCTGCGCCGGGTCGTAGCGCCAGCGCATGCGCGGATTGTCGGCATCGGCGGCATCGGCGTGGAAGCCGTGCGAGAACTCGACCACTGCCAGCCGCAGCTTGCCGAGGTCGCCCCGCGCCACCATGGCCCGCATGTGGCGTACCAGCGGATAGCCGGTGTAGCCATAGTTCACCGCGCACACGGCTCCGCTGCGCCTGGCCGTGGCGGCAATGTCCTCCGCCTCGGCGAGCGTCACCGTCATCGGCTTCTCGCAGAGCACGTTGATGCCCGCCTCGAGGAAGGCCTTGGTGATGGCGTGGTGCGTGGCATTGGGCGTGGCGACGGTGACGAGGTCGAGGCGGTCGGAGCGGTTCCTCTCGCCTTCCAGCATCTCGCGCCAGTCGCCGTAGCAGCGGTCAGGGGCGATGCCGAGGCTGCGGGCAAAGGCCTTGCCCTTCTCGGGCACCGCGTCCAGTGCGCCGGCCGCCATGGTGAATTGGCCGTCGAGCCCGGCGCTGATCCGGTGGACCGGCCCGATCTGGCTGCCTTCGCCACCGCCGATCATGCCCCAGTTCAGTCGTGTCATGTGGTGAACCTGTCAGTTGAAGCCGATGGACAAGAGATAGTCGCGGTTGGCGCGGGCATCGCTGACCGGCGACGTGGTGCCCGCCGGGTCGCAGTCCTGCTCCACGGTGCACCAGCCCTGGTAGCCGGCATCGACGAGCAGCTGCCGCACCGCGTGAAAATCGGTGACGCCCTTGCCGAGGTTGCAGAAGATGCCCTGTCCGCAGGCGTCGTAGAAGCCGGTGCGGCTGGCCACCACGGCGGCCCGCACGCCAGGGTCCACATCCTTGAAGTGCACATAGGAAATCCGGTCCATGTGGCGTGCCATGAACGGCACCGGATCGAAGCCCGCATAGTGCGAGTGCCCGGTATCGAGGCAGATCTTCAGGATCGCGGGGTCCACGTCGGCAAGCAGGCGCTCGATCTCCGGCTCGAAGTCGATGAAGCCGGCCGCATGCGGGTGGATCGAGACGTCCAGACCATACTCCTCGTGGCCCATGCGGGCGACGTCGCGCAGGCGTGCCGCGAAGGCGGTCCATTCGGCGGCGTCCATCTGCTCGGCTTCGGCCGGCCGCCCGGCGGTGGGCGCGCGCCGCGGCGAGATCGAATCGATCAGCACCAGGTGGCGGGCGCCATGCGCGGTCAGCGACCGGCAGGTGCGGATGGCGGCATCCTTCACCTCGTCCCACTTGGCGGGATCATGAAACGGCCGGAACACCACGCCGCCGATCAGCGTCAGGCCGCGCGCGCCCAGCGCGTCTCCGAGGCGCGCGGGATCCTCCGGCATGAAGCCGATGGGCCCCAGCTCGATGCCGGAATATCCGGCGGCCCGGCACTCATCGAGAACGCGCGTCCAGGGCGGGTTGCGCGGGTCGTCGGCGAATTCCACGCCCCATGAGCAGGGCGCATTTCCGATGCGGATGGTCATGTGTGGTGGCCTTCCCCTTCACGGCCATCGACGTCGATCCAGCCGCGTGATGATTGCGAGGCCCATGCCGCCTCGATGACCTGGTTGACGAGGTGCCCGTCCGCGAAGCTCGGCCATTTGGGCTTGCCCGCCGCGATGGCCTCGAGGAAGTCGCGCGCCTCGATGATGATCTGGTCCTGATAGCCGGTGCCGTGCCCCGGCCCCAGGCAGAAGGCCTTGTAGTCCGGGTGCTCGGGCCCCGTCAGGATCTTGGTGAAGCCCTGCCGCCCGGCAGCACCCTCGGCCTTGTAGAGCCACACGGCGTTCTGGTCTTCCTGGTCGAAGCGCAAGGCGCCCTTGGTTCCGAACACGTCATAGGCATAGCCCATCTTGCGGCCCGTCGCGACGCGGCTGATGAAAAGGTGCCCCATGGCGCCGTTCTCGAAGCGGCACATGATCTGCCCCTGGTCGTCGTTACTCACGGCCTCGGGCCCGGCGGGCGAGGGGCGTGTGCGGTGCACCGTCTCGATGTCGGCGCACAGGCTGCGGATCGGCCCCATCAGCGCCAGTGCCGCATTGATGATGTGGGGGGAAAGGTCGCCCATGTTGCCGTTGGGCTTGCCGCGCGTGCGCCACGAGGCGGGTGCTGTCGGGTCGGCGCAGAAATCCTCGGTGTGCTCGCCGCGAAACCACGTCACGTCGCCGATCTCGCCGTTCGATATGATCTGCCGGGCCAGCTGCGAGGCGGGCGTGCGGATATAGTTGAAGCCCGTCATGTGCACGCGCCCGCTGCGCCGCGCCGCAGCGAGCATCTCACCGCTGTCGGACAGGCCGAGGCCAAGGGGCTTCTCGCAGAACACGTGCTTGCCGGCCGCGAAGGCGGCGAGTGCTATGTCCTTGTGGGTGTCCTGCGGGCTGGCGATCACCACCGCCTCGACCCTGGGGTCGGCCACCAGCACGCGCCAGTCAGACGTTGCACGCGCGAAGCCGAACTGCCGCGCCTTGTCGGCCGCGCCTTCGGGCGTGGTTGTGCAGATCATCTCGAGCGAAGGTCTGAGTGCGGTGTCGAACACCGCGGCCACGGCCGACATCGCCACTGCATGGGCCTTGCCCATGTAGCCTCCGCCGACGATCCCGATTCCGATCCTGGTCACGCCCCGTTCATTCCACATTGCAAGCGCTTGCAAGGGAACTACACAGCAACTATCCTGAATCGTCAAGTCTGCGGGAGCGTGGCGTGTGATGCTCGATGGGCTGCGTCCCAAAAATTTTCTGGTGCTCGGCCGGGCCGGTCTCGACCTCTATGCCGACCCGCCCGGATGCCGCATGGAAGAGGCCACGCGCTTCACCTCGGCGCTGGGCGGTTCGGGCGCCAACATCGCCGCCGGCATCGTGAAGCTGGGCGACGCGGCCGCACTCCTCACCACACTGTCGGATGATGCGGTCGGCCGCTTCGTGCTCCGCGAGCTTGACCGCTATGGCGTCAACCGCGCGCACATCCGCATGGTGCAGGGCGAGGCCAGAACCTCGCTCGCCGTGGTCGAGACGCGGAACGAGGACTGCCAGTCGGTGATCTACCGCAACGGCGCGGCCGATTTTGCGCTGGAGACGGCGGACGTCGCGTCGATTGCCTTCGAGGCCTTCGGCGCGCTGATCGTCACCGGCACGGCACTCGCCGTGGAACCCTCCCGCGCCGCCACGCTGCTGGCCATGGCGCGCGCGCGGGCGGCCCGCGTGCCGGTGATCCTCGACGTCGACTACCGGCCCTATTCATGGGCCAGCGCCGCCGAGGCCGAAGCCACCTGCCGCGATGCCGCGCAGCGTGCTGACATCGTGATCGGCAATGACCTCGAGTTCGACGTCATGGCGGGAGGGGCTGGCGGCCGCGACCTGGCAGGCCGGCTTGCAGCGCACTGCACCGCCGTCATCTACAAGATGGGCGAGAAGGGCTCCGTCTCCTTCGCCGGCGGGCAGAGTTTCGAAACGCCGGTCTTTGCGGTCACGGCGCTCAAGCCCACGGGGGCGGGAGATGCCTTCATGGCCGGTGTCGTCACCGGCCTGGCCGACGGGCTGGGTCTTCCGGCCGCGGTGCGGCGCGGTTCGGCCGCCGCCGCCATCACGGTGACCCGCGTCGGCTGCGCGCCGGCTTCGCCCACCTCCGCCGAACTCGCCGCCTTTATGCTCCGCCATCAACCGCCCGCCTGACCGAGGGACCCCCATGCACCTGCCGCCCTTCGACAACCGCAACACGCCGATCATCGACGTGGATGATGCGCGCGTGCCGCTCAACTACTTCAACATCGTGAAGCTTGAGCGCGGGGTGGCCTTCGAATACCGCGTGCCGGGATATGAGACGGCGATCGTGCCTGCCACCGGCACGGTCGATGTCGATGTTGCGGGCGAGCACTTCGCCGCCATCGGCAACCGCACGGCCGACGTCTGGGATGGCGAACCCGAAGGCGTGTTCGTGCCGCAGGGCGCAAGGGCGCGGCTGGTCTGCACTTCAGATGCGGCAGAGGTGTTCATCGCCGGGGCGCGCTGCGATGACGACCTCGCGCCCTTCGCCGTGCGCGCCGCCGACATCGACACCGTGCAGTATGGCTCCGACGACACCAAGACGCACCGCAAGATCAAGCACATTCTCGGCACCAAGTATCGCGGCCGCGTGGGCCGCCTGCTGGTGTCGGAGCTCTTCACCGTCGGCGCCGGTGGCTGGTCCGGCTTTCCGCCGCACAAGCACGATACCGACCGCCTGCCGGACGAGACCCGCCACGACGAGACCTATAACTTCCGCTTCCGCCCGCACCACGGCTTCGGGCTTCAGCTGGTCCAGCGCGAGGATGGCGCGATCGGCGAGGCCTATCACATCGTCGATGGCTCCACCGTCATCCTCGACAAGGGCTATCACCCCTGTGTCGCCGCACCCGGTTACGAGATGTATTACTTCACCATCCTGGGCGGCCTCAGCCAGCGGCCGCTGGTGCAGTTCTTCCAGCCGCAGCATGCCTATCAGGTCGAGACCATCCCCGGCATCAAGGACATGATCGCGAAGTTCAAATGACCGTCGCCACGCTGCGCCAGCTCCTCGATGATGCCACCGCCGCTCACTCCGCCTTGGCGGGGCTCGTGGTGCTGGGCTGGGAGGATGCGCTGGCCTTCACCGAGGCGGCAGACGAGGCGGGCCTGCCCATCGTGCTGCAGGCGGGCCCGGGCGCGCGCCGCCACACGCCGGTGGCGGTTCTCGGCCCCATGTTTCGCCATCTCGCGGAGCAGGCACGGGTTCCCGTCGCCTGCCACATCGACCATGCCACCACGCTGGAGGAGTGCCGGGCAGGGATCGACCACGGCTTCACCTCGGTCATGATCGACGGTTCGGCGCTGCCGCTTGACGACAACATTGCCCTCACCCGCAGGGTCGTCGATATGGCGGCGGCGGCTGGCGTGTCGGTTGAGGGCGAGGTGGGTTTCGTCGGCTATGCCGGTGGCCGCGCTTCGGCCTTCACCTTGCCCGCGGATGCCGCCCGCTTCGCGGCGGAAACCGGGGTCGATGCCCTCGCCATATCGGTGGGCAACGTGCATCTCCAGACCGAGGCGTCGGACGGCATCGACCTTGACGCGCTCCGCGCCATCGAGGCCGTCACCACCCTTCCCCTGGTGCTGCATGGCGGCAGCGGCATCGACCCGACGGTTCGCCGCATGTTGTCGCGCGAGCACCGCGTGAAGAAGTTCAATGTCGGCACCGAGATCCGCCAGGCCTTCGGCGCATCCGTGCGCGCAACGCTGGCCCAGCATCCGCACAGCTTCGACCGGCTCGAGATCCTGCGGCCGACCATTGCCGCCCAGCGCGCGGTCGCGCTCCGGGTCATTCGCAATCTCGGTCCGGGCTAGAGCGGCTTCAGCGACCGGCGCTCGATGAGCGCGCAGCCGAAGCGGCGCGACGGCGGGGCGCTTGCCGCACCATCTGTCATCGTCGCAATCATCTCGACGGCCGCGCTGATGATCTCCGCGATGGGCTGGCGGATGGTGGTCAGGCCATAGGCCGGCCACCCCGCCATGGCGATGTCGTTGAAGCCCAGGATGCCGATGTCCTTCGGGACCCGGACCTTGGCCTCGATGCAGGCATCCAGTGCGCCGATGGCGAGAATGTCGTCGCCGCAGAACACCGCGTCGAAGCCGCCTTTCTTCAGCAGGCCCCGCATCAGCGACTGCCCGGCATCATGCGAGTATGACGTGCCGAACAGCGCCGTGCGCGGCTTCAGGCCATGGGCGGACAGACCTTCGGTCAGCCCCTTCAGGCGGTCCCTGGTTGAACTCGCGGCCTGGGGGCCACCCAGAAATACGATGCGCCGGTAGCCGCGCGCCACCAGGCTCGATGCCGCAAGCCTGCCGCCTGCCACATTGTCGACGCCCGCAACCGCGATCCCGCGCGCGGAGCCGACGCGCCCGAAGGCATGCACGGCCGGAATTCCCGCTGCCCGGCAACCGGCGACGAACCGCGGCGGCAGGGTGGATGATGCGATGATCACCCCGTCCACGTTGTATTGCCGCAGCATGTCGAGGGCGCCTGCCATTTCCTGCGTGCCGGAAAGATTGGCCAGCAGGGGGCGCAACCCGCGCTGCTGCAGCAGGCGGGTGAACTGGTCGAAGATTTCCATGAAGGCGGGGTTGTCGAAATTGTTGGAGACGAGGCCGATCAGCCGGGTGCGCCCCGTCATCAGGCTCTGGGCCAGCACATTGGGCCGATAGCCAAGGGTCCGCGCCGCCGACAGCACCCGCGCGCGGGTGGCAGGCGAAACGCTGGCGCCATCGGTGAAGGTCCGCGATACCGCCGAAATGGAGACGCCGGCCTCGGCGGCAACTTGGCGCGCGGTCAGGCGTCGGGTCTGGCTGCGGGGTGCTTCGGCCGGCAAGGGTCTGTCCCAGTTTGCAGGCTTCTGCATAAACACCCCGGTGCGCCGCCGCAATTGCCTCTGCGGCATGCGGCAGCGGCCGCGTGTACCGCGCGGCGGATAACCGCGCCGGTGCGTGTCAGTGGCAGTGACAGGCCCGCGTCCGGTGCGTTATCCTTGCCCGAAGACCGAACTGATTGCCCGCGGGAGGTGTGAGCATGACGACGCAATTGCCCCACCACCTGCTGGCCCTGCCGTGCTGGTCGGGGCCGATCACCGCGGCACCGCTGCCCGGCGGGCTCTCCAACGAGATCTGGAAGGTGACGGATGCGGCCGGCACCCATGTGGCGCGCTTCGGACGCGATTTTCCGGTCCACCACGTGGAGCGCGCCCGCGAGGCGATGACGGCACGCGCCGCCCATGCGGCGGGCTTCGCGCCCGCCGTCGAATTCAGCGCGCCGGGCGTCATGGTCACGGCCTTCATCGCGGCCCGCACCTGGCAGGCAGCCGATGTCCGCGCCAATCCGCGGCGCGTGGCGGAGCTGCTGCAGCGCTTCCACCGCGCGCTTCCTGCGCATGTTGCGGGAACGGGCGTCATCTTCTGGCCCTTCCATGTCATTCGTGATTACGCCCGCACCCTTCAGGCGGGTGACAGCCCGTTCATGGGCGAGATCGACAGGCTGCTCGGCCTGTCGGCACAGTTCGAGGCCGCCCAGCTGCCACTTCCCATCGTCTTCGGCCACCATGACCTGCTGCCCGCAAATTTCCTCGAGGACGCCGACCGGCTGTGGCTCATCGATTTCGAATATGCAGGCTTCGGCACCGCCATGTTCGATCTCGCGGGTGCTGCGGCCAACGCCGAGATGCAGGACGAGGAGGCAGCGCTGCTGCTTGCCGCCTATTTCGGGCGGGAACCGGACGCCGCACTGTGGCGTGCCTTCGACGCCATGCAGGGCGCAGCACTGGTGCGCGAGGCGATGTGGGCCATGGTCTCCGACATCCACCTCGCCGCACCCGGCGTCGACTACACCGCCTACGCGCATGAGAACCTGGCGAAGCTCGCGACCTTCCTTCAACGCTACCAGATCAAACATGGAATGACCGCATCATGACACTGCCAACCCACGCCCAGGTCATTGTCATTGGCGGCGGCATCATCGGCTGCTCCACGGCCTATCACCTCGCGCGTGACCACAAGGCGGACGTGCTGCTGCTCGAGCAGGGCCAGCTCACCTCGGGCTCCACCTGGCATGCTGCAGGCCTCGTCGGCCAGCTGCGCGCCTCGGCCTCGATCACGCGGGTGCTCAAGTATTCCGTCGAGCTCTACAAGGGCCTCGCCGCCGAAACCGGCCTCGAGACCGGCTGGAAGATGACCGGCTGCCTGCGGCTTGCCACCAACCAGGACCGCTGGACCGAGTATCGCCGCCTCGCCACCACGGCGCGCAGCTTCGGCATGGAGATGCACCTGATCTCGCCTGACGAGGTGAAGAAGATGTGGCCGCTCATGGACGTCTCGGACCTCGTGGGCGCCAGCTGGCTGCCCACCGATGGCCAGGCCAGCCCCTCGGACATCACCCAGTCGCTTGCCAAGGGCGCGCGCATGCATGGCGCGAGGCTGGTCGAGAACGTCCATGTCACCGGCTTCCGCATGAAGGACGGCCGCATCACCCATGTCGAGACCGACCAGGGCGTCATTGCATGCGAGAAGGTGGTGAACTGTGCGGGGCAGTGGGCCCGGCAGGTGGGTGCCCTTGCCGGCATCAACGTGCCGCTCCAGCCAGTGAAGCACCAGTACATCATCACCGAGCGAATCGAGGGCCTGTCGTCCGACGCCGCAACCATCCGCGACCCGGACCGCCGCACCTACTTCAAGGAGGAGGTGGGCGGCCTCGTCATGGGCGGCTACGAGCCGAACCCGCAGCCATGGATGACGGGCGACGTGCCGCAGGACTGGCAGTTCCGCCTTTTCGACGATGACTATGATCACTTCGAGCAGCACATGGATCAGGCCATCGCCCGCGTGCCGGCACTGGCCCATGCCGGGGTGAAGCGCATGATCAACGGGCCGGAAAGCTTCACGCCCGACGGCAACTTCATCCTGGGGCCCGCACCGGAATGCGCCAACATGTTCGTGGGCGCCGGCTTCAATGCCTTCGGCATCGCCTCGGGCGGCGGCGCGGGCTGGGTTCTGGCGCAGTGGGTCATGTCAGGTGAGGCGCCGCTCGACCTGTGGGTCGTCGACATCCGCCGCTTCTCCGACCTCCACAAGGACCGCGACTGGGTCCTGGAACGCACCTGCGAGGCCTATGGCAAGCACTACACCATCGGCTTCCCGCACGAGGAATACGAAAGCGGCCGCCCGCGCATCGTCTCGCCGCTCTATGACAGGCTCAAGGCGCAAGGTGCGGTGTTCGGCTCCAAGCTCGGCTGGGAGCGGCCCAACTGGTTCGCGCCCGCAGGCGTGGAGCCCCGCGACGTCTACGCCATGGGCCGCCAGAACTGGTTTTCCCATGTGGGTGGCGAGCATGCCCAAGTGCGCGAGAAGGCGGGCATCTTCGACCAGTCGAGCTTCGCCAAGTATGAAATCTCCGGGCCAGGCGCCGCCGAGGCGCTGGAGTGGATCTGCGCAGGCTCCGTGGCCAAGCAGCCGGGCCGCATCACCTACACGCAACTCCTCAACAGCCGTGGCGGCATCGAGGCCGACCTCACGGTGGCGCGCCTGTCGGATGAACACTTCTACATCGTCACCGGAACCGGCTTCCGCACCCATGACCTGGCCTGGATCCGCGATCATCTTCCTGCGCACTCTCAGGCGAGGCTGGCGGACGTGACGGAGCAGTGGGGCACGCTCTCGCTCATGGGCCCCCTGGCGCGTGCCATCCTCGAGGCCGTGACCACCGACGATGTTTCGAACGGCGGCTGCCCCTTCGGCCATGTGCGCGTGATCTCCATCGCGGGTGTGGCCGTGCGGGCGCTGCGCATCACCTATGTGGGTGAGCTCGGCTGGGAATTGCATGTGCCACTGGCCGAGACGGGCAAGGTCTATGACGCGCTGATGGCGGCGGGCGCACCCCTCGGCCTCCGGCCGGTGGGCTATCGCGCGCTCGAGTCGCTGCGCCTCGAGAAGGGCTATCGGGCCTGGTCCTCCGACATCACGCCGAACGACACGCCGTTCGAGGCGGGCCTCGGCTGGGCGGTGAAGATGCGGGCCAACACGCCCTTCATCGGGCGGCCCGCGCTCGAGGCTGCAGCCGCCAAGCCACTCACCAAGCGGCTTGCGGGTTTCACCATCGCCGATCCCGCGGCCGTGCTGGTGGGGCGTGAAACCATTCTGCGCAACGGCGTGCCCGTCGGCTATCTCACTTCGGGCGGCTACGGCTACACGCTCCAGCGCAGCATCGGCTATGGATACGTGCGCAATGCCGATGGCGTGAGCGATGAGTTCCTGCGCACAGGGCGCTATGAAATCGTGGTGGCCAGCGAAACCTTCCCGGCGGAGATCGGCCTCGAACCCTTTCTCGATCCGGCCAATGCGCGGATCCGGGCCTGACACTTCTATGATTCTGCGGTGAAGAACCTCAGCCCGCCGACCGCCACATCGGCGGTGAAGGCCCTGCCGATCGCCACGATCCCGATCCGGCGCAGCAGATGGGCATCGAAGGGCAGGTCGGTGCGGTGGGGCACGAAATCACCGAACGGAAACCTGATTTCCTGCCAGCTTGGTACCGCCGCAAAGCTCATGCGATAGGATTGCCACGGCCGCGACAGGTTCGCGGTCCTGAGGTGCAGGCCATACTCCTCGCCATTGCCCCAGACGTCGACGGCGATGCCCGCGAAGCCTGATGCATCGAAGGCCGCGCCGCCGGGCGCCAGGTCGAGAGCGATCTGCAGGAAGCCGCCATTGTTCTCGAGGCTCACGTCTCCCTGCATGCGGATGGCGGGTCGCTGTGCGATGACCGTGCGTGTCATCTGCCCGGCCGAAACGCCGCCCATGACCGCATCCGACAGCAGCTGCCAATGTGTGCCGTTGCGGGCCTCGGGAAAGTCTCTGGAAAGATCGTCGATCGTGGGGGCCATGGCGATCATCAGTCTGCCGTTGCTTGAGCGGGGTACACGCGACTAGACGCTCACCCCGAAGACATAGCCAACCCCGGCGGTGATCGCCATGGCGGCCGCGCCCCAGAACAGGACTCGCAGCGTGGCGGGCAGCTTGGGTGCGGCACCGGCTTGGGCGCCGAGTGCGCCGAGGCCCGCCAGCGCGATCAGCGTGGTGACCACCACGGTGGGGATGATCTGGCCTTGCGGCGCCAGTACCGCGGCTGCCACGGGCAGTGCGGCGGCGGCGCAGAAGGTGAGGCCGGAGGCGATTGCGGCCTGCAGCGGATTGGCGGCATGGACCTCGGACAGGCCGAGCTCGTCGCGGACATGGGCGCCGAGTGCGTCCTTCTCGGTCAGCTCGCGCGCAACGAGCGCGGCCGTGGCGGGCGAGAGGCCGCGCGATTCATAGATCGAGGCGAGCTCGCGTTCCTCGGCTGCGGGCGTGTCGGCCAGCGCCTTGCGCTCGCGCGCGATGTCGGCCTGCTCGATGTCGGACTGCGAGCTCACCGAGACATATTCGCCAGCCGCCATCGACATGGCACCGGCGGCGAGGCCGGCGAAGCCTGCAATCAGCACCGCCTGCGGGCTTGGGTCCGCCGCGGCGACGCCGACGACGAGCGAGGACACCGAGACGATCCCGTCATTGGCGCCCAGCACCGCGGCCCTGAGCCAGCCTGAGCGGTTGATGTAGTGCACTTCCTCGTGAGCCGACTCATAGGGAAGCTTGGTGTTTGCGTCGCTGGTCATGAAGGAAGCCTTTGAATGGGAGGTGAAGGCGCGTTGCGTGTCTATGCGCCAGGTCGGTGCGGTTCGGTTTGATCTGCCGCAAGGCCCGCGTCAACAGGGAGTCCGATCTCCACCTCGAAGCCCTGGTCTCGACCGGTGGCGGGAGAGCGCAGGGTGAGGGTGCTGCCGAGCCGTTCGGCGATGGCCGCGACGATGGCGAGGCCGAGGCCGCTGCCCTCGTTGCCAGCCCCCCCGCGCTCGAAACGTGCGGTGAGGCGCGACAGGATCTCGGGTGGCACCACCGGCCCGTCATTGACGACCCGCAGCGTGCCGCCTGACGTCAGGGTGATGGCGATGCGGCCATCCTCCGGGCCGTGGCGCAGGGCGTTCTCGATCAGGTTGCGCAGCAGGATGCCGAAGGCATCGGGGTCGAGGTCCGACAGCACGGGCTGGTCCGGAAGCGCGAGCCGCACGCGGCCCGGCGCGGCATTGCGTGCCGCATCCTCGGTCACGATGCGCGCCGCAGGCCGCAGGTCGCGCGCGGTATCGAGGCGCAGCCGCCCGCCCTCGGCGCGGGCCAGCTGCATCAGCCGCTCAGAGAGGCGCGTCAGGCGCTTGAGCGTGGCTTCGATGTCGGCCGCGCGCGCGGCAGCGGCCGTGTCCGTGGTCTCGCCGCGCAGCCGCTGGGCCTGGGCGATGGCACCGGCCAGCGGCGTGCGCAACTCATGCGCGGCGTGTGCTGCAAAGCTACGCTCGGCCTCGAAGGCGGCCTTCAGCCGGTCCAGAACGCCGTTGAGTGTGGTGGCGACGGGGGCAATCTCGGCGGGCAGGTCGCCCGTCGGCACGGTGGAGAGATCGCGCCCGCCGCGCGCCGCGAGCTTCGCCCGGAAGCGCCGCAGCGGTGCGAGGCTCGCCCTGACCGCCAGCATGATGATGGCGATGGAAACGGGAATGACCAGCAGCAGCGGCAGCCCGAGGGCGAGGATCACCTCGCGAAACACGGTTGAGCGGTGGCTCATCGGCTCGGCCACGGAGATGCGCACGGTGCCCTTCACCGCCTCTTCGTTGAAGATGCGGAAATCTTCCGTCTGGCGGAAGCCCGGGCCGTCATAGGGCGGAAAGATGCCGGGGTCGGCGAGGTGCGACTGCAGCAGGATGCGCCCGGAGGGATCGCGCACCACATAGGTGAAGTATTCGTCGCGCTGGCGGAGTGCGCCGAGGCGCTGGCTGGTGCCGTCATCCTCGCGCTCGACGATGTCCATGACGGCGAGCGGCAACAGGCGCTCGGCGGTTTCCTGCAGGGCGGAATCGAAGACCTCGTTGATCTCCTGCCGCAGCAGCAGGGCCGTCACCGAGGCGGCGCCGATCCATAGCAGCGTGAGCAGCAGGCCAAGCGAGATGCCGAGGCGGGCCTGCAGGCTCAGCGGCTTGCGCACGGCACACCCAGCCGGTAGCCGAGGCCGCGCTCGGTATCGATCACGTCGTTGCCCAGCTTCTTGCGCAGCCGGCTCACGTGCACCTCGATGGTGTTGCTCTCCACCTCCGAGTCGAAGGCATAGAGCTTCTCCTCCAGCTGGGACTTGGACAAGAGCTGGCCCGGTCGCGCCAGGAAGGCATCGAACAGTGCCCACTCGCGCGCCGTGAGTGCAATCGGCTTGCCGGCGCGGTGGACGCTCTTTGCGGCGCGGTCAATCTCGAGCGTGCCATGGGTGATGATGGGATTGGGATTGCCCGTGTAGCGTCGCGCCACTGAACCGATGCGGGCAGAGAGTTCGGCGAGGTCGAAGGGCTTGACCAGATAGTCGTCAGCCCCGGCATTGAGGCCGTCGATGCGGTCCGACACCTGGTCGAGCGCGGTGAGGATGATGACCGGCGTCACATCGCCCCGCCCGCGCAGCGCCTTGAGGAAGGGAAGGCCACGTCCATCCGGCAGCATGAGGTCGAGCAGCACGAGGTCATAGGCCGCCCCCGCCATGGCATCGCCCGCCTGGTCGAGGCGGGTCATCCAGTCCACCGAGTGGCCGTCGGCGGCGATCTGGTCACGCACTGCGGCGCCCAGAACCGTGTCGTCCTCGATCAGCAGGATTCGCATGGTGCTCCGCTCGTCATTCCCGGCCTGTCTTGTGCCCGGCGGCTGACGCCTTGCTGACAGCCCCTTGTGCCGGGCTTCAGGCTGCTGTCAGCTTCGGCGCGCAGTGTCCGGTCTCACAGGCCGTAACATGGAAGAGCCCGATGCGGAAGACATTGACGATACCGGCAATCCTGGCCCTGTGCCTCGGGCTTTCGGCCGGTTCCGCGCTGGCGGAAGAGGGCTGCTTCGCGCCGATGGGCGAGTGGCAGCCGCGCGAGGCGGTGGTGAAGCTGGCCGCAGCCAAGGGCTGGACGGTGCGGCGCATCAAGATCGATGACGGCTGCTACGAGATCGACGGCAAGGACCAGGCCGGACAGCGCATCGAGGTGACCGTTCACCCGGCGACGCTCGAGGTGCTGCAGGTCGAGCAGGAAGAGCGGGAAGGCGACGAGGACGAGGACTGATCGTCCACCACGGCCCGGCCACGGCCGGAGACTTTCTCCCACAAACGGAATTTAGTCCTTGACAGCGCGCGCTCGATGTGGTAGTTTCGGGCATTCTCCACAATTGGGTTTTGGGTGCTGCGCGGGATCATTCCTGACGGCAAGCTGAAGCTGATTTCGCCGCGCCGTCAGGATCGCCTCAGTTGTCCGCTCCACAGTGGCTCAACACCAACAGGAGACCCTGCCATGTCGAAGATCTTGAGCCTGCTTCTTGCCTCCGCCGCGCTGACCGCCGGGCTTGGCGTTCCCGCCTGGAGCGCCATGCACCTGCCGCAGCAGGGTGCAGCCGTGACGCCGATGTCCGCCGTGCTCGGCAGCACCGACACTGCCGAGCTGCTCGTGCTTGTCGACGACGATGATGACGATGATGAGGACGAAGGCGAAGACGGAAACGAGACGCGTGGCGCGTCTAACGATGACGAAGACGATGACGACGCGGAAGACTGCGATGACGATGACGGCAGCTGTGGCGCCTCCACCGTCAGCCAGGCGGCACCCGCCGGCACGCTGGCCCCGCCACAGAACGGCCTGTTCGACACCGGAACCCCGCAGGTTCAGGTGAAGTGACGGCCCCAGGACATTCGGAGACAGACTGACATGTTGAAATCGCTTCTCGCTGCCCTTGCCGTGACCACGGCACTGGGTTTTCCCGCCGCGGCCATGGCCAAGCCGGTGACATTCACCACCACGCTCAAGGACTATGGCGGCAACGGCGCCTATCTTGCGTTCTATGTGACCGACAAGGACGGCGCCTATGCCGGCAGCCTGTGGATGGCTGGTGGCAAGTCGAAATACTACAAGCATCTCGCCAACTGGTACCAGGCCACCGGCGGCGACCGGGCGCAGATCAACGGCATCACCGGTGCCTCGGTGGGGTCCGGTCGCACCCTCGAGGTGACGCTCGACCTGAAGGACGCGCTGTTCGACGCGGGTTACACGCTGCACGTCGACGCCAGCGTCGAGGACAGGCGCGACAGCCCCGACGACGTGAAGGTGCCGCTCACCTCGGCGGGCGCCGGACAGCCCGTGAAGGGCCGCCGCTACGTCTCGACCTTCACCTACGGCATGTAAGGGTAACATCACGATGATCCGTCTGCTGCACCGCTGGCCGGGCCTTGCCGCCCTGTTGCTCGTCGTCCTGCTGTCGGTGAGCGGCGCCGCGCTGTCGGTGTTCCCGGCAGCCGACAGCCTGTCCGCACCGCAGGCCGATGCGGCCCTGAGCGTGGCGGATCTCGCCAGCCGCGTGCAGAAGCAGTATCCGGCGGTGGAGCAGATCAAGCGCGCCCCGTCAGGCCGGATCACTGCCTACTGGTTCGACGGCGATCAGGCCGCGGCTGCCACGATCGACCCTGCGACCGGCAAGGCCGCGGGCTCCGCCGATGCCAACCCTGTGCAGCGCTGGCTCACCAATTTCCACCGCTCGCTTTTCCTCGAGGATGCCGGGCGCCTGGTGATGGCGCTGGGCGCGCTGGCGATGCTGGTGCTGTCGATCTCGGGCGTGATGCTGGTGGCGCGCCGGGCGGGCGGCTGGCGCCACTGGTTCTCGGGCCTCAAGGGTCCGCTGGCCGGGCGGCTGCATGTGGAAATCGCGCGCATCGCGGTGGCCGGGCTGATGCTGTCCTCCGTCACCGCGCTGTGGATGACGGCATCGACCTTTGGCCTGCTTCCCGACCAGCCCGCGACACTTGAGATGCCGGCCGAGACGAGCGGCGAGGCGGGCATGCCGCTCGGCCTGGTCGGCACCCTGCGCAGCACGCCGCTGACGAGCCTGCGCGAACTGTCCTTCCCCGCGCCGGGTGACCCGGCGGATGTCTATACGCTGACCACCGACAAGGGTTCAGGCTACATCGACCAGGGCACGGGCACGCTGCTCGCCTGGCAGGACCTGACCGGCTGGGAGCAATTCTCCGAGACCATCTACATGCTGCACACCGGCAAGGGTGCCGCAGTGCTGGGGCTGATCCTCGGCCTTCTGGCTCTGGGTGTGCCGCTGATGGGCGCCACCGGCACGCTGATCTGGCTTTCCGCCCGCCGCGGCCGCCCGCGCCTTCAGGGCAATGCGCCGCTCGGCCGGGCCGAGACTGTCATTCTCGTCGGCAGCGAGGGCGGCAGCACATGGGGCTTCGCGACAACCCTGCACAAGGCGCTGCGCGCCGCAGGCCAGCAGGTGCATGCCGCCCCTCTGGCGCGCTTCGACGCGGCGGCGATGGCCAATGCACGGCGCGTCATCATTCTTGCCGCCACCTATGGCAATGGCGACGAGCCGGCCTCCGCCAAGGGCTTCCTTGCCAGGCTGCAGGCCATGGACACGCCGCCTGCCGCACCGATGGCCGTGCTGGGCTTTGGCGACAGCGGCTTTCAGGCCTTCTGTGGCTATGCGCAGCAGATCGCGGATGTTGCGGCCGCCAAGGGCTGGCAACAGCTCATGGACATCGCCACGGTGGATCGTCAGTCGCCGCAGGACTTCGCAGGCTGGGGGAGGGAACTGGGCTCCAGGCTGGGCCTGCCGCTCGACCTCGTGCACCAGCCGGTA
This sequence comes from Pseudomonadota bacterium, assembly GCA_041163105.1. Taxonomy (GTDB): domain Bacteria; phylum Pseudomonadota; class Alphaproteobacteria; order Rhizobiales; family Aestuariivirgaceae; genus Aestuariivirga. Next base: position 1,402 of record JBEARP010000171.1, on the reverse strand, counting down.
CTGCCCGCCGCAATGCCCCTCACCCTCCTCTCGCGCCGCGACCATGGGGCGGAGGTGCAGGCGCCCAGTGCCATCCTGCGCTTCGGCATTCCCCGCACATCGCTGTGGCAGCGCCTGACCGGCACGGGCTTTGCGCGCTTCGTGGCGGGTGACCTCATTGGCGTGGTTCCGCAAGGCTCCACCATGCCGCGCTTCTATTCCCTGGCCTCAGGTGCTGCCGATGGCTTCATCGAGATCGTGGTGCGCCGCCAGCCCGGAGGCTTGTGCTCTGGCCAGCTCACGCAGCTGGAGCCGGGGCAAACGGCGCTCGCCTTCCTCAAGCCCAATCCGGGGTTCCGTCTTGCCGCAGGCAAGGCGCCGGTGATCCTCATTGGTGCGGGCTCCGGCATTGGCCCTCTCGCTGGTTTCATCCGCGCCAATGCGGCGGGCCGCGCCATGCACCTGTTCTTCGGCATGCGCCACGCCGCCAGCGACTTCCTCTATGGCGAGGAGCTGCAGCAGTGGCATGAGCAGGGCCGCCTCGCCAGCCTTGTCACTGCCGCCTCGCGCGGCAAGCGCCCGCATCATGTGCAGGATGCACTGCGCGCCGAGGCAGCCGACGTGCTGCAGCTCATCACGCAGGGTGCGCGCATCATGGTGTGCGGCGGGCGCGACATGGCGGCGGGCGTGAGCGAGGCGCTGGCCGGAATTCTCGCACCCGCAGGCCTCACGCCTGCGATGCTGCGCGCGGAAGGGCGCTATCTTGAAGATGTCTACTGAGCCGTTGCGCCACGCCCTCAATGGCCCGACCATGGGCACGCGCTGGTCGGCGCTGTTCTTCACCGCTGCTGATGTCGACGCAGCGCCGCTGCAGGCCGCCCTGCAGGCGGCGGTGGCCGAGGTCGATATCCAGATGTCGAGCTGGAAGCCGGACAGCGACCTCATGCGCATCAATCATGCGCTGCCGGGCGAGTGGATTGCGGCGCCCGCACAGCTGCTTGCCGTGCTGCGCCTGGGCCTTGCCATCGGCAAGGCATCGGGCGGCGCCTTCGATGTCGGCATGGGAGACGCAGTCACCGCCTGGGGCTTCGGCCCCGATGCGGCCTCGGGCGAGCGCATCCGCATCGCGCTGCAGGCGCCGCGTCGCCCAAGCTGGGAAGCGGTTGAGATCGGCGAGGCCGCGCTGCGCAAGCGCGAGGCCATCTCGCTGGACCTCAACGGCATCGCCAAGGGCCACGGCGTCGACCGTCTCGCCGAGACGATGCTGCAATTTGGCATCAGCGCCTTTTTGGTGGGAATCGACGGCGAGCAGACGCTGCTGCTGGGTGCTGCCTATGACCTCGCGCATGTCGGGATTGATGGTCTGACCCTCAGCACGCTGGTCGCCATTGACACGCATGTTGCGGAAGACCTTCCGATGTGG
>JBEARP010000170.1:0-4283 GCA_041163105.1 Pseudomonadota bacterium | reverse complement strand
GGAGAATCGCGGCTGGTCCGGCCTGATGAAGGGGCTGAACCTGGAGCGGCTCTGTCTGGCCGCACAGGCGTGCGGCAACATGCATTTCGCCATCGAGTACGCCAAGCGCTTCGCCCAGGAGCGCATCCAGTTCGGCCAGCCGATCTCGAAGTTCCAGGCGATCCAGCACAAGTTCGCCGACATGCGCATCCTGCTGCGCACGACCCAGGCGCTGACCTATCGCCTGGCCGACATGCTCGACGCCGGCCTTGATCCGGTCGAGGAGACGGCGATCGCCAAGATCCAGGGCACCGACGGCGAGTTCAAATGCGCCCATCTCGCCATGGAGATCATGGGCGGCGCCGGCTACACGATGGCGCACGACATCCAGCGCCTGTTCCGCGACGTGCGGGTCGGCTCGATCGGCGGCGGCACCAACGACATCCAGCGCAACACCATCGCCAAGATGATGGGCCTCTGAGGTGCGCAAGATCGGTACAGCCCTCACCCTGAGGAGGCGCGCAGCGCCGTCTCGAAGGGTTACTTCAAGAGCGATGTGCCTGTTGCGCACCCTTCGAGACGCGCCCCTGCGGGGCGCTCCTCAGAGTCTGGCCGGAAATGAACTGAATCGATTCAAGCACTTGCCTCATCCTTATATGAGCGCTGAACGGTCAAGGGGCTGGTTGGATATTTTTGTCCCTCAGTCATCGGGCCCTCTCGGGAATGGAAGCTTGAGAGTGCTGCGCGCGAGCGCGGCGCTGGAATGGGTGCGTCGAGAGGCGGCCTTCGGCGCGTTGCGTTGGAAGTCTGGGCGTCTGGCCAATGCACGTTGTGTCGACGGCATCACCTTATATCCGGTCGGGCGTCGCTGCGCCCCGCACCCAAATCCCTCATGCACGGTCGAGGTCTTGCCCAGGAAACGATGAGACCCTTCTGAGACAGCGGTACCGCATGGTCCATGGATGAGGACGGTCATCATCAGCTCCCTGCGCAACACACCGGGCCGCCGCCGTTCAGCGGCCGGCCGGTGCGGCAGCTCGCAGCCTGGCGCCCTCGGGCACCAGGCCTTGGGTGAGGAAGCGCCACAGCGCCACCATCAGCTTGCGCGCCAGGGCGACGATGGCGATGCGTCTGACACGGCCTTTTTGATCGCCGACGCGGCTCGTGAACCACAGGCTCAAGGTGCTGGCGGGCTGGTAGCGCAGCCATAGCCAGGAAAGCTCGATGGCCAAGGTCCGGGCACGGGCGTTGCCCGCCTTGCTGATGCCCTGCTCGCGCGAGCTCTGGCCGCTGTCGAACGGCGTCCCGGCCAGACCAAAATAGCCTCCGACCTGGCGCCGGTTCTGGAAGTCGCGCCAGAATACCTCGTTGACCAGCGTCTCGCCGCCGACCGGCCCGACGCTCTTCAGGCTGATCAGCTGGTTGACCTGGCTGGCCCGACTGTCCGGCGCTGCGGCGGCACGCTCCGCCTTCATCTGGCTCTCGACTTCGGCAATCTGCTCGCCGACCTGCACCAGGCGGGCGTGCTCGCGCTGGATCTCGGCCGCCAGGTTGGCCGGCACGGCGCGGCCGTCGCCGGTCCGAAGCTGGGCAAGCTGCTCGAGGAAGCCTTTGCGGCGCGGATGCACGTCGCGGATCCCCTGGCCATGCAACAGACCCTTGATGCGGTTGACATGGGCGGTGCGCTCGCCGATCAGCCGGTCCCGCTCGCGCGACACTCGACGGGCGTCTTCCTGCTCGGGGGTCGGCGGATGAACCACGCTGCAGACCTTCGGCTCGCCGCCCTCGTGGCGGATCAGCACCCGCATCAGACGCTCGAGGTCCAGACGGTCCGTCTTGGCCTGCCGCGCGCGCCGCGGCATCTCGATGCTCGACGGATCGAGTACCCGATTGGCGACGCCCTGCTCGGCCAGCCAACGGTCGAACCAGAAGCCGTCATAGCCGGCCTCGTAGCAGCTCACCACACGCACCCGCCGGCCCTGCTTCTCCGCATAGGCGCGCTTCTTCGAGATCAGCTGCCACACCGCCGCCGTATCGCCGCCAACCACTTGATGGCGGCTCATCTTGCTCTCGCCAGACACCACCATACCGATCAGCCACTTCGACTTGCTCAGTTCAAACGCCACGTACAACGTGGCATCCTTCTCGCCGGCGGCGGGGGTGTCGATGGGATGTGAAGACATCATGACTTCTCCGTAGGTTCGGTTCTCACAACTCCAAACCTACCTCTCGACCTCTCGTCGCCACATAGAATCTGAGAGGCTGACCGGAAATGAACTGAGTCGATTCAAGCACTTACCTCATCCTGAGGAGCGCCGCCCCGCGGCGCGTCTCGAAGGATGGGCAACGGACGGGGTGCTCGTTCCCACCCTTCGAGACGCATCGCTGCGCGATGCTCCTCTCCATGAACACATGGGTTGGGGTCATGGGGAGCCTTGGATCGGGACGAGTTGCTGACCGAACTGTTTGGCGAGACTGCGGAGGAGGCGTTGTCGGGTTTCCAGGACCTGGGCCTCATAGTGGGCGAGACCTTTTTCGACGTAGTCCATGCCTTTGACCATGACGCGCCAGAAGAGGATGGCGAGCTTGTGTGCCAGGGCCTTGTTGGCGACCAGGCCACCGCGACGCGCGGCCATCCGTCGGTAATAGCCGCCGAGGGCGATGTATTTGCTGCGGGCCAGGGCGCGGGCCATCACACAGAAGATCTGCCCGGCGCGGTTGCGGCGCCGCTTGACCGCAGTTCGGCGCTTGCCGCTCTGGGCGCTGCCCGGCGCGAGTCCGGTCCATGACGCAAAGTGCTTCTCGGTCGGCCATTTGGTCAGATCCGTGCCGACCTCCCCGATAAGCTGCAGGACCGTATATTCGCTGTGGGCGGGCAGCGTGGTCGCGTCCTTGCCGTCGCACATGCGCTCGAGCAGCTCGCGCAGGTTGGAGATCTCCGGCGTGTTCACGCCGGGTCGGGTCCGAGGCTTCGCCGGCTTCTCCACCCCAGCCGCCGGCCCGTCACCCGCTGGCCCATCGCCCCCCGGCATCTGCGCGAGGACTGCCTCGATCCTGCGGTCGCAGTCGGTGATTTGCGCCTGGTAATGGTCCCAACTCTGAACCGCCTGCCCGAGCGCAAACAGATGCTCGTCGGCCCACTCGCCGCGCAGCGATTCCAGGACCCGTTCGGCCTTGACCTTGCGGATCCGCACGTCGCACAGCTCCAGTAGAGCTGCAGGATCGCGCTCGCCAGCAAGGATCGCGCGCACCACCGCAAGACCGCTTGCCCCCGTCAGCGAGCTGATCACGGCGTGCAGCTTGATATTCATCCGCTCCAGCGCCTTCTGCATGTGCTGGACATGCCCGGCCGCCGCCACAATGTGCTCCCCGCGCAGACGCACATAGTCCTGCAGACGACGAATATGCGCCGGCGGAACGAACCCCGCCCGCAGCAAGCCATGAGCGTGCAGGGTCGAGCCCCACTGACAGTCCTGCATGTCGCTCTTGCGACCCGGAAGATGGCGCGTCTGGCGCCCATCGACCATCCGGACATCCAGGCCGGCGGCTTCCAGAACGCCGTACAGCGGCAGCCAGTACACGCCCGTCGCCTCCATCGCCACCGAGCGGACCTGATGCTCGATCAGAAAGTCCCGCAGCGCCTCCAACTGCGAGGTCACCGTGCCAAACACCCGAGGCAGTCCTCCGCCGATCGAAACATGCATCTTCTCGCTGCCGACATCGACAAATGCCGCACGCGGATCAAGCACAGCCAGAGCACTCATTCCTTCCTCCACGTCCTTTACGGGCGCAGAGCCTCGTCGAAAGCCCGACCGCGTCTAAAGTTACAAACCTCTCCAACGGGAAGCTCAAGGCTCGCCAAAATGCGCAACAGTCCGCGATCGGTGCCAACCTCAGGGCCGGGCAGAGCGCACCAAAGGAATTGCGGCTATTCTGCTCCCGACAAGACTCAGCCCCACACGATAACCTGTTCATGGTCCGTGGGCAGCGCCATCCGCGCTGGAGGCTCAGGATGAGGTAAGTGCTTGAATTGATTCAATTCATTTCCGGCCAGCCTCTGAGGGCGCCGGAGCGCAGGCGTTGCCGCCGATGGCCGGGAATGCGTCCCGGCCGTCAGTTCTTGTTTGGAACGAGGACGACGGCGCGACCGTCGCTGTTCATGCGGCCGGCCCAGTCGGCTGCCTGCGCGCCGGCGCCGTAGAATACGTCGCCGCGCGCCGGGCCCTTGATCGCCGCGCCCGTGTCCTGTGCGATCATCAGCCGGCGATAGGATTCGGTGGCGCCGGGCTTGCGATACACCGGAC
>JBEARP010000169.1:0-23602 GCA_041163105.1 Pseudomonadota bacterium | reverse complement strand
GCGATATTCCCAAGGTCGGCAAGGCCTACAGCACAAAGCGAGTTTCACAGATGATTGCAACCGTGCCGAAAACGCCCCGCATGCTCCGCCTGTCCGGCGCTGACAACGTCCTCGTCGCCATCGACACGGTCGACAAGGGTGCCGTTGCGCCAGAGGGCATCACAGCCCTCGACCGCATCGGCAAGGGCCACAAGATGGCCTCCATGGTGATCCCCGCCGGGGAACCGGTGCGCAAGTTCGGGCAGATCATCGGCTTTGCGAAGCAGGACATCCCCCGGGGCGCGTGGGTGCATGAACATAACACCGGAATGCAGGACTTCGATCGCGACTACGCGTTCGCGCAGGATGCGCAACCCGAGGACGTTCTTCCCCTCAGCCAGCAAGCAACCTTCCAGGGCATCCGCCGCGCCAACGGCAAGGTCGGAACCCGCAACTACATTGGTGTGCTGACCTCGGTGAACTGCTCTGCCACGGTCGCGGGCTTCATCGCCGAAGAAGTGAAGCGCTCCGGCATGCTCGATGGCTATCCCAACATCGACGGCATCGTGGCGCTGAAGATGGACAATGGCTGCGTGGTCGATTACCGCGGCGTGATTTTTGACATCCTGAAGCGCACGGCCTGGGGCTATGCGACGAACCCCAACATGGGCGGTGTGCTCATGGTCGGCCTCGGCTGCGAAGGTTTTCAGATTCCTCGCTTCAAGGAAGCCTATGGCGTGGTCGAGAACGAGACCTTCCGTACCATGACCATTCAGGAGACGGGCGGCACCAAAAAAACGGTTGCAGCAGGCGTTGCCGCAATTCGTGACATGTTGCCTCATGTCAACAACGTGAAGCGCGAAACATGCCACGCTTCCGACCTGATCGTGGCCCTGCAATGCGGCGGCTCGGATGGATATTCCGGCATCACGGCGAACCCGGCACTCGGCGCGGCGGTCGACATTCTCGTGCGTCACGGCGGCACCGGCATCCTGTCGGAAACACCTGAAATCTATGGCGCAGAGCACCTTCTGACGCGCCGCGCGGCGAACCGCGACGTCGGAGAAAAGCTCGTCGACATCATCAAGTGGTGGGAAGACTACACCAGGCGCAACAACATGGAGATGAACAACAATCCGTCTCCGGGTAACAAGCTGGGCGGGCTCACCACCATCCTCGAAAAGTCGTTGGGCGCAGCCGCCAAAGGCGGCACCACCACGCTCCGCCACGTCTACCGCTATGCCGAGCCAGTGACGGGCAAGGGCTTCGTTTTCATGGACACGCCTGGCTACGATCCTGTCGCTGCGACGGGGCAGGTGGCGGGCGGCGCAAATCTCCTGTGCTTCACCACGGGACGCGGCTCGGCCTATGGCTGCAAGCCGGTGCCGTCGATCAAGCTCGCCACCAACACCGACATCTACCATCGCATGATCGATGACATGGACATCAATTGTGGCGACATCCTCGACGGCGTGTCGATCGAAGAAAAGGGCCAGCAAATCTTCGAATTGATGCTGAAGGTCGCCTCCGGTCACAAGACCAAGTCGGAAGAGCTCGGCTATGGCGACAACGAGTATGTGCCGTGGCACGTCGGCGCGATGATGTAGACGCATTTTTGCGTTGCTGCGGATGCATCTCGGTCGTTGCCCGAGCCATCATTGCACCATGATTGCGGAACAATGGTCTGACCCAGCGGGAGAGGCCCGGTTCACGCAGTGTAAAGTGAACCACGGCTAGCCTTGGCCCGCATCCGGCATTCCGGGGGAGCGATGGGTCGGACGGTCAGAAAAGGTCAGGGACGGCAGCGGGAGGAACCGCAGCTGTTTGCCGGCAAGGCCGGCGGCAAGGGCCGGGGCGGCGGCAAGCAGCCCACTGGCCGCGAGCCGCGCCGCAGGCGCGGGCGTTCATTCCTGTGGCCCGTCATCCGTTTCGGTGTGACCCTAGCCATCCTCGGCACCATCGGGCTTGCCGGCCTGTTCGGCTACATCTGGATGACCCTGGACAAGCAGGGCCTGCTCAAGATTCCTGACCGCGACCCGGGAATCATGATCCTGGCCAATGACGGCTCGGTGCTGGTGGAGCAGGGCTCCTTCAATGGCGACGAGGTGCGGATCGCCGACCTCCCGCCCTATGTGCCCGATGCCTTCATCGCCATCGAGGACCATCGCTTCCGCAGCCACTTCGGTGTCGACCCGATTGGGTTGCTGCGCGCCATGTACACCAATTATCGCTCCGGTCGCGTGGTGCAGGGCGGCTCGACGCTCAGCCAGCAGCTGGCCAAGAACCTGTTTCTCAACCCGGACCGCACCATCCAGCGCAAGCTGCAGGAGGTAGTTCTGGCCCTGTGGCTGGAGAAGCATTACTCGAAGGACGAGATCCTCCAGCTTTACCTGAACCGCGTCTACTTCGGATCCGGTGCCACCGGCATCGAAAAGGCGGCACAGGCCTATTACAAGAAGCCGGCCTCCGAGCTCACCATCGCCGAGGCCGCGACGCTGGCCGGCGTGGTCAAGGCTCCGAGTGCCGCCAATCCGCTGTCCAACCCGGAGGCCGCGGCGGACCGCGCGCGGCTGGTGATTCAGAGCATGGCGGATGGAGGTTTCATCACAGCCGAGGAAGCTGCCGCTGCCATCGACCGGCCGGCGGAGGCCAAGACGGACAGCTATCTCTCGGCCAAGAATTTCGTCATCGACTGGATCGGCGAGCAACTGCCGGAATTCGTGAAGGACTACCAGCAGTCACTGGTGGTCGAGACGACGATTGATCCCGCCCTTCAGAACAGCGCCGAACTCGCGGTTGCCACCGAACTGAGCGCGCAGGGGACGAAGCTCAAGGCCTCTCAAGGCGCCATGGTGGTGATGGACGGTTCGGGAGCGGTGCTCGCCATGGTGGGCGGCAAGTCCTACAAGAAGAGCCAATTCAATCGCGCGACCAAGGCCAAGCGCCAGCCGGGGTCGGCCTTCAAGCCTTTCGTCTTCCTTGCGGCCCTCGAGCACGGCTTCACCCCGGATACGATCGAGGTCGACGAACCGGTGCGTGTCGGCAACTGGCAGCCGGAGAACTACCGCAAGAAATACCTGGGCCCCGTGGCGCTGGAAACGGCTCTCGCACTTTCGCTCAACACCATCTCGGTAAAGCTCGTCCTGCAGATCGGCCCGGAGGCCGTGGCGGCGGTGGCGCACCGGCTCGGCATCGTGTCGCCGCTGGGCAATGATGCCTCGATCGCGCTCGGCACCTCCGAAGTGACGCCGCTGGAGCTGACTTCCGCCTTCGTTCCTTTCTCCAATGGCGGCTATCCGGTGACGGCCTATGCGGTGACCCGTATTCTCACGCGTGACGGCAAGGTGGTCTATGAGCGCAACGGCTCCGGTTTCCCCAAAGCCATCAGCGACAATGACCTCTGGGGCATGAACCGCATGATGCGCCTGGTGGTGACCGATGGCACCGGCACGCGCGCCAATTTCCCCGGCTTCGACATTGCCGGCAAGACGGGCACCAGCCAGGATTACCGCGACGCCTGGTTCATCGGCTACACCAGTGAGCTGATTGCCGGCGTTTGGGTGGGCAATGACGACAACTCGCCGACCAACAAGGTGACGGGCGGCCTGATCCCGGCGTCGATCTGGCGCAAGGTGATGGAGCCTGCGCATCGCGGGCTGACGCCACGCCCCCTGCCGGGCGAGTCGCAGGTGGCTTTGAGCGGACCCGCCACGGTGACCGACACGCAGTATGACATGGGTGCTGCCGAGGAGCCCGAACCGCCGCCCCAGATCAATGCCGGAAACTTCCTCGAGCGGTTGTTTGGTGGCGGTGGGCAGAACAATCACGATGCCTCCAAGAAGCACACCAGCGCGCGTGACCGCGCGCTGCGCGACAAGCTGGACGAGCCCTAGCCGGGCCCTTTCGCCCGTCAGGCGGCAGGGTGGCACAAGGATCGCTCACACCACCACGCGGTGAACGTCCTGTCCGTGGATGCGCAGCCAGTTTCTGGCGCGGGTGGCGTTGGGGCAGTGGGTGAGCACGACGCGCCAGAAGCGGGGGCTGTGGTCGAGATGGCAGAGATGCGCCACTTCATGAGCCGCCACATAGTCGAGCACATAGTCAGGCGTGAGGATGAGCCGCCAGGAATAGGAAAGATCGCCGCCGGCCGAGCAGGAGCCCCAGCGGCTGCGCTGGTCGCGGATGGTGATGCGGCGGAACTTCACGCCCATCAGCGCGGCATATTTCGTGGTGGCGCTGGTGAGATCGGCGCGCGCTTCGGCCTTGAGGAAGTCGAGGACACGGCGCGGCAGATGTGCGGGGTCGCCAGGCACGTTGATGTAGTAGCGGTCGCGGTCGGCCGTCACCACGCCGCGGCGGCCGGGAATGTGCTGGATATCATGCTCGATGCCGCGCAAGGGCAGCGCGCTGCCATGCGCAAGGTGAATCAGCCCGCCACGCGCCCGCACCCGGCCCTCGATCCAGCTGCGCGAACGTTCGGTGAATTCAAGCGCGCGGGCGCGCGACACGCCCCTTGGCACTGTCACCAGCACGCCGGTTCCCGTAGCATTCAATCGCAGGACAAGGCGGCGCGCCTGGGCATGGCGACGGAAGACAACCTCCAGCACTTCGTCACCGACGAGGAGCCGGGACGGTTCAAGCGGTCTTGGCGCGACCGTTCGCTGAAGGCTTCTGAGAAGTCCGATCATCAGCGTTCTTATTCACGAACTCGACGATTCGCGGAACGATTTCCTTGCGAAACCGCGAGCCGTTGAAAACGCCATAATGGCCCACGCCCGGCTGCAGGTGGTGGAGCTTCTTTTCAGGCGCCAGGTTGGAGCACAGGTCCTGCGCGGCTTCCGTCTGGCCCACGCCCGAAATGTCGTCGCGCTCGCCCTCTATGGTCATCAGCGCGGTGCGGGTGATCTTGGACGGGTCAACGCGTGAATTGCGATGCGTGAGCGTGCCCTTGGGCAGGTCATGGCTGACGAAGACCTTTTCCACCGTCTGCAGATAGAACTCGGCGGTGAGGTCCATCACCGACATGTATTCATCGTAGAATTCCCGGTGCTTCTCGGCGGAGTCGCCATCGCCGTCAACGAGGTGCCAGAACAGGTCGCGATGGGCATCGAGGTGGCGGTCGAGGTTCATGGTCATGAAGCCGCCGAGCTGCAGGAAGCCTGGATAGACGTCGCGCATCATGCCGGCATGAGGTGCGGGCACCTTCATGATGACGTTCTTGCGGAACCAGTCGACGCCCTTTTCCTGGGCGAGGTTGTTCACGGCCGTCGGGTTGCGCCGCGTGTCGATGGGGCCGCCCATGAGGATCATGGTCTTTGGCGCCGCGGGGTCCTTCGCGGCATTCATCAGCGCCACCGCCGCCATCACCGGCACGGAGGGCTGACACACCGCCATCACGCTGGTATCGGGCCCGAGGAACTGCAGGAATTCGGTGACGTAGTCGACATAGTCGTCCATGTCGAAGCCACCCTTGGACATGGGCACGCCGCGGGCATCCACCCAGTCCGTGATGTAGGTGTCATAATGCGGGAGCATCGATTCCACCGTACCGCGCAGCAGCGTGGCATAGTGGCCCGACATGGGGGCGACGATCAGCAGCTTGTGCTGCTTCTTCGGCGTCTCCCACTGCTTCTCGAAGTTGATGAGCGTGCAGAAGGGCTTGCTGAGGACGTTGCGTTCCTCCACCGCGACGATGTCGTCTTCGATGATGACGTCGTGGATTTCGAACGGCGGCTTGCCGTAGCGTCTCGTGGTGCGCTCGAACATTTCGAGCGAGGCGGCGACAGACCGGCCCATCTGGGTTTCGGCGAATGGGTTGGCGGGGCTCCGCCAGAAGTTGAGGCCCGCATCGGCCGCCGCACGCCAGGGTGCGAGGGCCGCATGATTCATCTCGTAAAGATAATACAGCACAACCGGGAAACCCCTCGTTAACGCTCGACGGTAGCAACTCCCCCGAATCGGGGCAACCCGTCAATTCTAGACTTTAGGGGGAAGTTCTAAGTGTTTCCTTCAGTTCCGTAGCGAGTTTCGCGGCATCGGTCGTGTAGGGCATGTGCTTCACGAATCGGCCATCCGGTCCCATGAGGTAGATGATGCTGGAGTGGTCCATCAGATAGTCGGTGGCCGTGCTCCCATTGCCTGCCTTTGCGTAATACGCTCGGTAGGCCTTGGCGATGGCGGCAACCTCCTCGGGGCTTCCCGTGAGGCCGATGAGGCGGGGGCCGAAATTCGCGACATAGGCCTTGAGCACCTCGGGCGTATCCCGCGCCGGATCGATGGATACGAAGATCGGCTGGATGCGGCCGGCCTCCGGCCCCATCTGGTCGAGTGCCGCAGACATCACCTGCAGTTCGGTTGGACAGATATCAGGGCAGTAGGTGTAGCCGAAGAACACCAGAATGTATTTGCCGAGGAAGTCCTTTTCCGTCACCCGCCGGCCATCCTGATCGATGAGCGAGAAGGGCCCGCCGACCAGGGCCACGCCGGAGCCCTGCTGCTGGTGAGGCCCACGGCTCATGTAGGCATAGCCGCCGATCACTGCGGCAATGAGCAGCATGATGGCGGCGAAGATCAGCACGGGGCGTCGCGGCATCGGTGTTCGTCCTTCAATACCGAGGCACATATGTCTAGACTGATCCGAACTCAACACCAATCCAACGTGCCGCGGAAAGCCCATGCCACAGGACCTCGCCATCGACCCTAGGCCGACCGCCAGCGGCGCCGAGATCGGCATGCTGCGCCTGCGCACGCTGGTGCGCCTGCGCTGGCTGGCCATCGTCGGGCAGGCGGGTGCGGTGCTGGGGGTGCATTTCGTGCTGGGCTTTCCACTTCCGCTCGGCCCGTGTCTGGCCGTGATCGCGCTCAGCGCCGGGCTCAACATCTTTCTCACCATCCGCTGGCGCAAGAGCGTGCGGCTGCACGAGACCCATGCCGGCCTTCTGCTGGTCTATGACGTCATTCAGCTTGCGGTGCTGCTGTTTCTCACCGGCGGGCTGGAGAATCCCTTCTCCTTCCTGTTCCTCGTGCCGGTCACCATTTCGGCGACCTCGCTGCCCAACCGCTGGACGCTGTGGCTGGGCCTGCTCGCCTTCGCCTGTGCGACCTTACTTGCCTACCGGCACTTCCCGCTGCCGTGGCTGCCGGGCGACAGGTTCGAGCTGCCGGACATCTATCTCGGCGGCATGTGGGCGGCGATCATCTGCGGCGTGGTGTTCTCGGCGATCTATGCCCGGCGCATCGCGGACGAGGCACGGCAGATGTCGGCAGCGCTTTCGGCCACCGAATTGGTGCTGGCGCGCGAGCAGCGTCTCTCGGCGCTGGACGGCATGGCGGCTGCCGCGGCGCATGAGCTGGGCACGCCACTGGCCACCATCGCGCTCGTCGCCAAGGAACTGAAGCGTGAGATGCCGCATGATGCTCCGCATACGGAGGACATCGACCTCCTCATCAGCCAGACGGCGCGCTGCAGGGAAATCCTCGCACGGCTCTCGAACCGCGAGGCGCAGACCGACGAAATGTATCAGCGCACCGCGATCCTCGCCATGATCGAGGACCTGGTGGCGCCGCTGCGCGGCTCTGACGCGGTGATTGCCGTAACGAGCTCCGCCGATCCCGACGACAAGGCCGTGGGCAACGAACCGGTGTTTCGGCGCAACCCTGCCATTACCTATGGGCTTGGCAACCTGCTGGAGAACGCCGTCGACTTCGCCGAGACGCGGGTGGAAGTCGACGCCCGCTGGACACCGGCACAGGTTTCGATAACCGTCCGTGACGACGGGCCGGGCTTTCATGAGAACATCTTCGACCGGCTGGGCGATCCCTTCGTGACGACCAGGCCCGGCTATGGCGAGGACACCGGCGAGGCGGGCCAGCACGAGGGCATGGGGCTTGGTTTCTTCATCGCCAAGACGCTGCTGGAACGCTCCGGCGCCACGGTTTCCCTCGCCAACCGGCCCACGCCGGAACACGGTGCGGTGGTTCACGTGGTCTGGCCGCGGAGCCTCGTTGATCTCGGTCGCTCCTAATTGCGTACTGGGAAGTGTTTGAACCCGCGCTCTCAAGGGGCTAGAGAGCGCATGGAGCACTGAAACCGGAGCGCCATGACAAACGCCGTGATCCCTGCCGAAAAGACGCTGCTGCTCGTCGATGACGACCACCCGTTCCTGACGCGCCTTGCCCGGGCGATGGAAGCCCGCGGCTTCGAGGTACTGATGGCGGGATCGGTGGCCGAAGGCGTGGCTCATGTGAAGCGCTCGGCGCCGTCCTTCGCGGTGGTCGACCTGAGGCTGGCTGACGGCAACGGCCTCGACGTGATCGAGGCGCTGCACCAGGCCCGTCCCGAGGCGCGCGCCGTGGTGCTGACCGGCTATGGCAACATCGCCACGGCCGTCACGGCCGTGAAGCTCGGCGCAATCGACTATCTCGCAAAGCCCGCCGACGCCGATGCCGTCTATGCCGCGCTGGTGGGCGACACCGATTCACGGGCGGCACTGCCCGACAATCCGATGTCGGCGGACCGGGTGCGCTGGGAACATATCCAGCGCGTCTATGAGCTCTGCAACCGCAACGTCTCGGAGACGGCGCGCCGCCTCAACATGCACCGCCGCACCCTGCAGCGCATCCTGGCCAAGCGCGCGCCCAAGTAATCAGAGGGAGTCGGCCAGCGGGTCGTAGAGGCCGTGGAGGCGCAGCGCCGCGGCCCGTGCGAAGGCCAGCGTCACGGCCTTGCGGCGCGCGGCATGCAGGCTCGAGGCGTCCGCATGGCGCAGGATGTCCGCCCCCCAGCTGTCGGCCACGATGAGGCCCGCCTCGGTGGGCATGATTTCAGGCGCCATTGCGGTCGAAATGGCGAAGAACAGCCGGTCACACCAGTCACGGTATTCCGGCCATTTCGAATCGCTGCGGAAGTCCTCCGGCGATGACTTGATCTCGACGATCCAGATCTCGCCGGCGTCCGAGATGCCGATCATGTCGGCGCGGCGGCCCGAGGCCAGGGTGAATTCCGGCAGCACCGCGAAATTGGCCGCGCGCAGCAGGCGGGCCACGCCGCGCTGGATCATCAGCGCGGTTGCGGACTGGCGGCCGTCTGGCCGGGGGTCGGGGCGGGTGAGGTCCATGATCCTCCACGGGTGAGAGCATTGCGCCGATTTCAGGGGCGGCAAGCTCCGTTCCATCCTATGATTGCAGTATACATTCCAAGAAAACGCCCCGGCAACAGGGCAACGGCGAAATGGGAGCTTGATGATGCGGCGCATGCGCACCGAACGTGATTCCATCGGCGAAATGGAAATTCCTGCGGAGGCAGACTACGGCATCCACACGGCAAGGGCGGTGGAGAACTTCCCCATCACCGGCATCACGCTGGCGCACTTTCCGGAACTCATCGAGTCCCTCGCCATGGTCAAGAAGGCGGCGGCGCTGGCCAACCGCGACTTTGGAAGTCTGAAGCCGGAGGTTGCCCAGGCCATCGTCTCGGCCTGCGACCTGGTCATCGCGGGCGACGAGCATCACGACTTCGTGGTCGACATGCTGCAAGGCGGTGCCGGAACCTCCACCAACATGAATGCCAACGAAGTGATCGCCAACTTGGCCCTCAAGCTGCTCGGCAAGCCGCGCGGTGATTATGCGACGATCAATCCCAACGACCACGTGAACCTGTCGCAGTCGACGAACGATGTCTATCCCACCGCGGTGCGGCTCACCGTGCTGCGCGCCTGTCCTGCGCTGATCGAGGAGCAGCGGCTGCTGGTCGATGCGCTGATGGCCAAGGCCAGGGAATTCGACGACGTCATCAAGGTTGGCCGCACGCAGTTGATGGACGCGGTTCCGATGCGGCTGGGCTCCGAGTTCCGCGCCTTCGCGGTGACGGTTGCCGAGGACATCGAGCGCCTCAAGGAATTTGCCGGCCTGCTGCGCGAGGTGAACTTGGGCGGCACGGCGATCGGCACCGGCATCAACACGCCGGAAGGCTATTCGGAGCGGGTGATCCGCAACCTGGCAGAGATCTCCGGCGTGCCGATGGTGCCCGCGGCGGACCTCATCGAGGCGACCTCCGACCTCGGTGCCTTCGTCACCTTCTCCAGCGTGCTGAAGCGCATCGCCGTAAAGCTCTCCAAGATCTGCAATGACTTGCGTCTCCTGAACTCGGGGCCGCGCGCCGGCCTGGGCGAGATCAGGCTTCCGGCGGTGCAGGCGGGTTCGTCGATCATGCCGGGCAAGGTCAACCCGGTCATCCCGGAGGTGGTCAACCAGATTGCCTATCAGGTGATCGGCAATGACCTGACCGTGACACTCGCGGCGGAGGCAGGCCAGCTGCAGCTCAACGCCATGGAGCCGGTCATCGTTCTCAACATCATGCAGTCCATGCGCATGCTGCTGAAGGGCATGGCGGTGCTCCGCGAGAAGTGCATCGTCGGCATCGAAGCCGATCGTGAGCGTTGCGCGGAACTGCTTGAGGGCTCGCTCGTGACCGTGACGGCCCTCAACCCCTATATCGGATATGAAGCGGCGAGCCGCGTGGCCAAGACGGCGCTGAAGTCACGCCGCAGCATCCGCGATGTGGTGCTTTCCGAAGGGTTGATGACGGAGGAGCAGCTGCAGCAGGCCTTCTCCGTCGCCAACCTCCTCGGCCAGCGCTAAAGTCCCCAGCGCAGGGCTGGGGTGTGCACCGGCGCATCCCAGCCCTTGGCGATCGCGTCATCCAGCATGGTGACGGTGATCGAGCAGCCGGCCATGTCCAGCGAGGTGACATAGCTCCCCACAAGCGAGCGCACCGGCGTGATGCCGTGCCTCGCCAGCTGCGCGACGGCGGCGTTGTACATGAGGTAAAGCTCCATCGACGGCGTGCCGCCGAAGCCGTTGACGAAGAGCAGGGCATTTCCCTTCACATTGAGGTCGCCCGCGATGGCGGCGACCATCTCCTCGGCGATCTCGTTCGCCGTGCGCAATGTGACGCGACGGCGGCCGGGTTCGCCATGGATGCCCACGCCCATTTCCATCTCGGTCGCGCCGATGTCGAAGGTGGGCTTGCCGGCGGCGGGCACGGTGCAGCTGGTGAGCGCCACACCCATCGAGCGCGTGGCGCGGTTCACCTTGTCGCCCAGCGCCTTGAGGCTCTTGAGGTCGGCACCCTGCTCAGCTGCGGCACCCACCACCTTCTCGACCACCAGCGTGCCGGCAACGCCGCGGCGGCCTGTGGTGTAGAGCGAGTTTTCGACGGCGACGTCGTCATCGGTGATGACGGTCTCGATGTCGCGGCCCGCCATCTCGCGCGCCATGTCGAAGTTCATGACGTCGCCTTCGTAGTTCTTGACGATGAACAGGACGCCCGCACCGGTATCCACGGCCTCCGCCGCTGCGATCATCTGGTCGGGCGTGGGCGAGGTGAAGACCTGGCCCGGACAGGCGGCATCGAGCATGCCATGGCCAACGAAGCCCGCATGCAACGGCTCATGGCCGGCGCCGCCGCCTGACAGCAGCGCCACCTTGCCCGGCTTCAGCACCTTGCGCTGCACGAACTTGTGCTCGGCACCGAGCGTGATGATGTCGCCATGTGCAGCCACGAAACCGTCCAGGCTCTCCGTGAGCACCGTCGACACGTCGTTGATGAGTTTCTTCATCGCCGTTTCCCTTTCTCCCGTTGGTCTTCGATCAGCCTTGCGATGTCCCGCACGAAGGCGCTGACCAGCCCCTGCAGTTTTCTGTTCCGCATCTCGTCGCCGAGGTCCGGCAGTTCGATCACCGCGGCACCGCGCGCCGGCGTCTCGGCCAGCATCTTCTTCGGGTGCGCGCGGGCATACAGCCTGGTGAATTCATGCCGCTCAGGACCCGAGAAATGGCAGACCTCAAAGATCTGCGCCAGATGGCTGGCAGGAATGGGCGTCGGATATGTGGGGTTGGTGATCTGGCTCACGAAGCTGCGGTTCTTGGCGAGTGCGGTGGCCAGCCGCTGGCGCGTGCCCGATGGCCGACGGTCGATGATTGCAGCGAGCAGGCGCTTGTAGGCGGCAACCGCATCCTGTGGCGTTTGGCTTGTGTTTGCCTGCGCCATGCTCAGAGCTCCGCGATCGCCGCCTTGAGGCGGGCAATGCGCGCGGGCGCGACAGAGAGCGAGGTGAGGCCTGCATCGAGAAGCGCGGCAAGATGCCGTGGCTCGCTTGCCATGTCGCCGCACAGGCTGACGGGGATGCCCGCCCCTCTGCCATACTGCGCCACCTTGGCAATGAGCGCCGTGACCGCGGGGTGAGACGGATCGTTCAACGCCGCGACCCGCGCATCATCGCGCGAAGACGCCGTCACGTACTGCGTGAGGTCGTTGGATCCGATCGAGAAGAAGGCCGCTGCAGCGAAGAGTTCAGGCATAACGGCGACGGCGGGAACTTCGACCATGATGCCGAGCGGCGGCCTTTGGGCCGCGATGCCCTGCGCATCGAGTTCGGCCACGCAGGCATCAAACAGCGCGGCGCAACGGGTGATCTCTTCGGGAACCGTGACCATGGGAACCATGACCTTGAGGTTGCCATGCACGGCGGCACGCGCCAGGGCGCGCAACTGGGTGCGGAACACGTCTTCGCGCGCCAGGGTGAGGCGCACGCCGCGCAGCCCGAGGAAGGGATTGGCCTCGCCATCGGGCGTCAACCCGCGGACCGGCTTGTCGCCACCGATGTCGAGCGTTCGGATGGTGACAGGCTTGCCCACCGCCCATTCGACAAAGCGACGATAGGCGCGGTACTGCGTCTCTTCGTCAGGCAGAGGCGCCCCGTCTCGGAACAGGAATTCGGACCGCATGAGGCCAATTCCGTCACAGGAGGAAGGATCGATGTGATCGAGCTCCTCGACGCCGGCCACGTTGATCAGAATGTCGATGCGCGCACCGCTGCGGCGCGTGGCAGGGCGAAGGCGGAACTGCTCTTCGAGGCCCCGCACCTGCGCGTCAGAGGCGAGCGCGGCGTTGAATGCTGCGTGCTGCACGTCATCGGGGTCGGCGAGGACGGTTCCGCTGCCACCGTCGACGGCAAGTGTAGCTGCATGTTCGGGCAGCTCCCCAAGCCCCACGACCATGGGAATGCCGCGCGCCCGCGCCAGCATGGCGACGTGGCTGGTGGTGCTGCCCCTCATGAGCGCGATGGCGCCGCCGCCGCTCCAGTCGGTTTCAAGGAAGGTGGTGGGAGCAATGTCCTCGCCCACCAGAACGGCGCCAGAGGTGCTGCTGGAAGATCCATCGCCCGAGAGGTTGCGCAACACGCGATCACGAATGTCGCGGAGGTCGGCGGCGCGGGCGCAGAAGTAGTCATCCTCGGAGGCTTCATAGCCTGCGATCTCACCCTCGAGCGCGGCACGCCAGGCGACATGCGCGGGCGATCCGCTGTCGATTGCCAACAGCGCAGGTGCAGCAAGCGCGTCATCCTCCAGCATCGCGACCTGAAAGCCGAGAATGTCCTGCGCCTCGCCCTCGACGCGCGCCATCAGCCCTGCAAGGTCAGAGACGGAAAGTGCAATGGCCTCCTGCAGCGCGGCGCGCTCGCTGTCGCAATCTCCGGTGACCTGCCGTTCAGCCAGCGCAAACCCGAGCCTGCGCACCGGACCGATGAACAGCCCGTCAGAGGCGGCCGTGCCGTGGTGGCTAGTGCCCATCGCCGGCTTCGTCGAAGTCACGACGCACGAGGGAGATCACCGCTTCAACGGCGGCCTGCGAATCCGCTCCGGCGGCCCGCACGAACAGCGTTGAATGCTGCTTGGCCTTCATCGCCATGACCTTGACGATGCTCTTGGCGTCGATCCACGGGCCGTCCGCCGTTCCGGCGATCTCGAGCGTGGAAGCATAGCCCTTGGCAAGTTTGGTGAGCTTCACCGAGGGTCGGGCGTGGAGGCCGACATCATGGGTGATCACCACCGATCCGTTCGCGGTCTCGCTCATTGCGGGGACAACTCCTCTGCGGTGCGCTTCACCTCGGCGAGCGATCCGCCGCCCGAGGCCTCGGTGGCGGCCATCACCGCGCCCTCGACAACAGGTGCATTGCAGATGACGATCTTCTTCTGCTTGTCCTCGGGCAGCATCTCGATGGCCATTTCGCTGTTGGTCTCTGCCCCGCCGAGGTCGACAAGGATGGCGATGCCGTCCTCCGACCATGCGGCGTCGATGGCAGTCAGGATCTTCTCCACGCTGGTGCCGAGGCCGCCATCCGGATTGCCGCCGCAGAAGCCCAAGGGCACGTCGTCGCCGACCATCTGGCGCACCATGTCGGCGGCACCCTTTGCCACATCGGGCGAATGCGAGACGATGACGATGCCGACCGTCATGATTGGCCCTCCAGCACATCGCAGACCGCGGTGATCAGGATCTCGCTTGACCGCGCGCCGGGGTCCATGTGGCCGATGGAGCGGTCTCCGAGGAATGAGGCGCGGCCACGGATCGCCTTCAACGGGATGGTGGCCCTGGCGCTTTCGGTGGCGAGTGCGCGCACGCTGGCGAAGCTGGCCGTGCCGGATTCGAGATGCGCGGCAACCGGGCCCAGCACATCGAGCATGGTCTTGTTGCCGACATCGGCCTTGCCGCGCGCCTTGAGCGCCAGCACCGATGCCTGCAGCGCGCGGCCGATGTCGGCAAGCGTGGGATCCTCGGGCAGCTCCTTGCCGAGCGTCATGAACAGCGTGCCGTAGAGCGGGCCCGAGGCGCCGCCCACCTTCATGACCAGCGTCATGCCGACCGTCTTGAGGGCTTCGCCGGTGGGCTTGGCGAGGATGTTCGTCCGTTCGGCCTGCACCGCCTCGAAGCCACGCTTCATGTTAAGGCCGTGGTCGGCATCGCCAATGGCCGAGTCGAGTTCGGTGAGTTCTTCCGCAGCCGCAATGATGCGGGCTGACAGCGTGTCGAGCAGGTTATCGAGGGGAAGTGCCATCGGGCCTTTGGTCCACTGTTTAGTGATCATGTTTACTGAACACGGAATCACTAAACAGACAAGACGGCTGTCTCGCGACTGCGAAGGCAACGAATATGGCGGCAGCTCTCACCTTTTCCGCGAATTCCCGCTAGACTGCCGCCAACGTGATTCTCCTGGACCGCCGGATGAAACGAATTGTTGCGATCCTCGCCCTGCTTTTCTGGCTGCAGCCTGCCCAGGCGGGTGAGCTGGCGCAGGGCCTGTCCGCCTATCGTGCCGGCAATTACGGGGAGGCGGTGGCACTGTTCAGGCCGCTGGCACAGCAGGGCGACCCTTGGGCGCAGTACAGCCTTGCCGTGGCCTATGACGACGGCCTTGGCGTGCCGCGCAACTTCAAGCTGGCACTCGAATGGTACAGGAGGGCGGGCTACCAGGGCCTCGCGGACGCGCAATACATGACCGGCCGCTTCTATGGCAATGGGCGCGGGGTGCGGCAGGATCCCGCCAAGGCGCTGTTCTGGTTCGAGTTGGCGGCAGCGGGGGGCTTCCCGCTGGCGCCGCTGCTGCGCGACCAGCACTACAACCAGCTCAAGGAAGCTGTACGGTTGCGCGTGTCGGCGGAGGCCACCGAATGGCAGGCGCGCCACCCGCAGCAGATGAACTGCAAGTTCAAGAACTGCATCTATCCGAAATGGACCAAGAGGCCGATGTGGTTCAGCATTGGCGATGACCAGTATTATCCCGGATTTCAGTGACGCCTAACGACCCAGCGGGCCATCAGGCCCGAAGTGGCGCGGATAGAGCAGCTGGGTGCACGTCCACACGGTGGCCTTGGCTTCCCGCTCGTCATAGGGATTGAGTAGCGTCATCATCTCCAGCCATGTGCCTTCGATGGTGATGCGGATCAGCCGCGCGGCGCGCGCCGGATCGATCGTGTAGCCGTGCGCGGCATTCAATCCAGCACAGATGCCCTCAAGCGTGCGGATGTAGAGTTCGTCATTCTCGCCGCATTTCGAAAGATAGAGCGGGCGGCTCTGGCTTTCGCCCCAATAGGCGGACCAGGCATTGACGCGGCTGGGTTGGCAGACCTGCGGGCTGAAATCAGCGTCGATGAGGGCCACCAGCTTCTGCTCCGGCGCCGGACCGGAGCCCTCGAGCATGGTCTGCCAGTTCTTCCTGTACTCCTCCGAAAGATAATCGAGAGTCTCGACGAGGAGCTTCTCCTTGGTCTCGAAGTGGAACAACACGAGGCCATGGGAAAGGCCGGCGCGGCGCGCCACCTCGGTCAGGGTGGTGTGAGAAAAGCCGCAATCTGCTATGGTGGCAAGCGTCGCCTCGAACAATTGCGTGCGGCGCTCTTCGCGGCTCAAGGTGCGTGGCGTGCGAGTCGGCGGGGCCGATACAGTTTTTGTCACGAATGAACCTTGTTCATAGGCGTTTTCTAAACGACCAAGCCAGAAGAGCAACCGGGAAGAAGTTGATTGACAGTTCAACCAGTCAGATGGCAGCCTGTTTTTGTCCGGCCGATGGAAGACAGCTGTAGTGCGCCGGGGAGAATGTAATGGGACTCGAGCGCCATCCGCTTTCGCCGCGCCTTGCGCGCTGCCCGGAGGGCCTTCCGCGTGAGGCCTATCAGGATGCCGCCTGGTTCGCGCGCGAGATGGCGACGGTGTTTTCGCGGCAATGGGTAATGGTGGGCCGGCTGGCTGATTTCACCCCGGGCCAGATGCAGCGCGTGCAGGTGGGTTCGGCGCCGGTCATCGTGGTGCGGGCCGTCGACGGCGCGGTTTCCGCCTTCCACAACTCATGTCCTCACCGTGGGTCCGAACTCTGCCGCGCCGAGCGCGAGCCGCTCGGCAAGCTCATTCGCTGCCCCTATCATGCCTTCGCATTCGCGGCCTCTGACGGTGCACTGGTTGCGACCGGTCACGCCGTTCCCACGGATGACTTCGACAGGTCAGCACATGGGTTGAAGCGCGTGGCTTGCCGAGAGTGGAATGGATTTCTGTTCCTCAATCTCAACGCCACACCGGGCGATCTCTATGCCGATGTCGGTCTGCGGACGCTCGACAACTGGCCGATGTCCACTCTTGTCACCGGCCACCGCTGGGAAACCGAAATCGCCTGCAACTGGAAGACATTCTGGGAAAACTATTCGGAATGCCTGCATTGCCCAGGCATTCACCCGGAACTCTGCGACATGGTGCCGATCTACGGCAAGGGAATCATGGGACAGTCCGAAGCCCTCGGCTGGACGCCTGAAGAACAGGCACGCCCCAATCTGCGCGCGGGCGCGACGAGTTGGACGGAGAGCGGCCAGCCCTGCGGCCCGGTGTTCCCCGGTCTCTCCGATGCCGAAAGGCTCGCGGGCTATAATTTTGTGACGTTGTGGCCCTCAACCTACATCGTGGCGCACGTCGACTACGTGCGGTCGGTCAGGATCCAGCCGCTGGCACCCGAGCGCACCCGTCTCATCGCCGAATGGCACTTTCCGGAAGCGACACTTGCACAGGATGGGTTCGATGCGGCAGCGGTTGCCGGCTTCGCCAAGATGGTCATGGAACAGGACGGTGCCGCCTCCGAGATGAACCAGCGCGGCATGCGCTCGCCCATCTTCAAGGCCGCGCGCCTCATGCCCGAAGAATATGAAATCCACCGCTTTCACCAGTGGGTGCTGAACGAGATGGAGATGCACGCATGACTGAATTGCCCTATGATAGCATTCCTGTCCCGAATGACTGGAACCGCGGCGGTCTGCCGGCCTGGACCTATCACTCACCCGCGCTTTTCGAACTCGAGCGCGAGAAGCTGTTCCTCACCCACTGGCAGGTGGTGGGGCACGTGGGCGATATTCCTGCTGCCGGAGACTGGCTGGCCTACGATCTGCTTGGTGAACGCGCCGTTGTCATGCGCGGCAATGACGGTGTGGTGCGTGCCTTCCACAATCTCTGCCGCCACCGCGGTGCGCGCGTGGTCGATGGCACCAAGGGCCATTGCAAGGGTGCCATTGTCTGTCCGTTCCATGGCTGGGTCTATAATCTCGACGGCACGCTGAGGGGTGCTGCACGGCCCTCCAGCTTCGGCGAGATGAAGCGCGACGAATTCGGACTGAAGCCGATCGAGATGGAGATATTCCACGGCTTCATCTTCCTCCGCTTCAAGGACGGACCGCAGCCTTCGGTGGCCGAATTGCTTGCGCCTTACGCGACCGACTTTGCGGCCTATGGCCTCGACAAGCTGCTGCCGGTGCGCAATCTCGATTGGACGTCGGAACTGCCGGTGAACTGGAAGTCGGTGCGCGATGTCGACAACGAGGGCTATCACGTGGCGCTCGCCCATCCGAGCCTGCAGGAGCTTTACGGCCGTACCTACCGCGACCTGCATCTCAGGAACGGACTGTCGGTGTCGATCGGCTGGTTCGACGAGGGCATGGCGCGCGGCTGGTCGGTGAAGAACTACGTCCGCATCTCGCCGGCGCGTCCGGAACTTCCTTCGCACCTGCAGAAGGCCTGGACCTATTATGGGCTGTTCCCCAACGCGGTCTTTGCGATCACCCCGGAAGGGGCGCAGTTCTACCAGGAGATCCCCGTGGGGCCGGGCCGCACGCGGCTTACCGGCCGCATGTACCGCTGGCCGGACGAGAGTCGCCAGACCAGGCTCGCCCGCTATCTTGCTTTCCGCATCGATCGTCTGACTTCGGCGGAGGACCAGCAACTGTCCATCTGGTCGAATGAGTCGATGAAATCGGATGCCTTCGAAGGCTTCCACCTCTCCGACCTCGAATATGGGTTGCGTCGCCACCATGATGGCCTGCGCAGGTTGATGCCGGTGATGGCGTTGCCCGAAGCGCCGCCGGAAAGCCAACTCTCCCGCTCGAACGAAGATTTAATTTGCCAGTCGTCCAACTCGTTCTAGGCTGGCAAAAAACAAAACCTTCCGGGAGGACTTCATGAAGATTACCCGACGTCACGCGCTTGTCACCATGTGTGCCGCCGCTGGACTTGCGATGCCCTATGTGCGCCGTGCGCGCGCCGATGCCGGAACGGTGAACGTCTACAACTGGGCCGACTACATTGGCGAAAGCACCATCGCTGACTTCACCAAGGAAACTGGCATCAAGGTCGTCTACGACATGTATGCCAGCACCGAGGAGATGGAGGCCAAGATGCTCGCGGGCTCGTCGGGTTACGACGTTGTGCTGCAGTCTGGTCTCAATCTGCCTCGCATGGTCACCGCCAAGGTCTACCAGAAGCTCGACAAGACAAAGCTCAGCAACTGGGGCAACCTCGATCCAGAGATCCTGACGATCCTTCAGGGCTTCGACCCCGGCAACGAGTATGGCGTTCCCTATACCTGGGGAACTGTCGGCTTCACCTACAACATGGACCTCGTGAAGAAGGTGCTGCCGGACGCCGACTTCAACAGCCTCGACACCATCTTCAATCCCGACAATGCCCAGAAGCTCGCCACCTGCGGCCTGTCCATTCTCGACAGCCCGAACGACATCGGTCCCATCGTGATGAAGTGGCTGGGCATCGACCCGAACAAGGCCGGGCCCGACGATTACAAGAAGCTCGCCGAGGCCTTCGCCAAGATCAGGCCCTACATCGCCACCTTCGACAACACCAACTATCTCACCACGCTGCCCAATAGCGAGGTCTGTGCCGTCAACAGCTGGTCAGGCGATTATGGCGTGGCCAAGAAGCGCGCCGCAGATGCCGGCATCAAGCTCGATCTTGAATACTTCGTGCCGAAGTCTGGTGCGCCCGCGTGGTTCGACGTGTGGGCCATTCCCTCGGATGCGAAGAATGTCGACAACGCCTATGCCTTCCTAAACTACATGCTGCGGCCCGAAGTGGTCGCCGCCGCCACCAACTTCATCGGCTATGCCAATGCCAACAAGGCGGCAACTGCACTCGTCGACCCGTCCATCTCGGGTGATCCCGCGGTATATCCGGATGCCGCCACCAAGGAACGACTGTTCACGCTCGCACCGATGACGCCGGAGCAGGAAGAAGCGCTCACCCGGACCTGGACCGAGATCAAGACGGGCGGCTGACATCATGGCCGCGGCGGGGGAGCCCTTCCTCAGGATTGAGAACGTCTCGAAGTTCTTCGGTCCTTTCCAGGCCGTGAAGGATGTCTCGCTCGATGTCGCCAAGGGCGAGATCTTTTCGCTGCTCGGCGGCTCCGGCTGTGGCAAGACCACGTTGCTGCGCATGCTGGCGGGATTTGAAGAGCCGACCTCGGGGAAGATCTTCCTCGACGGCCGCGACATGACCGGGGTTCCGCCATGGAGCAGGCCCGTGCACATGATGTTCCAGTCCTATGCCCTGTTCCCGCACATGAGTGTGGAGAAGAACATTGGCTACGGCTTGAAGCACGAGGAGATGAGCAGCCAGCAGAGAGCCGACCGGGTGCGGGAGATGCTGGAACTCGTGCAACTGGTTCCCTATGCCACGCGCAAGCCGCACCAGATTTCGGGTGGCCAGCGCCAGCGCGTGGCGCTTGCGAGGGCGCTCGCCCGCCAGCCCAAGTTGCTGCTGCTGGACGAGCCGCTCGCGGCGCTGGACAAGAAGCTGCGTGAGCGCACCCAGTTCGAGCTGATGTCGATCCAGCAGCGCACCGGCGTCACGTTCATCGTCGTCACCCATGATCAGGAAGAGGCGATGACGCTGTCCGACCGCATCGCGGTCATGGACAAGGGCGAGGTGAGGCAGATCGGCAAGCCCGGCGAAGTATACGAATTTCCCAACAGCCGCTTTGTGGCCGATTTCATTGGTTCCATCACCTCGTTTCCAGCCACCGTGGTCGAACGCGCTTCCGCGCAGCTGCGCCTCTCGGTTCCGGCACTGGGAGGCGATGTCCTGGCGCGCGATGTGCCGGGGCTCAAGGAAGGGCAGGAGGCAACGCTCGCCATCCGCCCGGAGAAGCTTCACATCTCGAAGGAACGCCCGGAAGGTACCAATGCGTATCAGGGAACCGTCAAGGACCTCGCCTATTTCGGCAAGGACAGCCTGTATCGCGTCGTCCTTCCCTCCGGGGCACTTGTCCAGGCCCATGCCGTGAATGCAAGCCGCGGTGGCGAGGCAACGCGCGCCGCCGACTGGGATGACCGGGTGTGGATTTCGTTCGACCCATCCTCGGCCATCGTGCTGACGGAGTAGGACGATGGGGGGCAAGCGCCTGTCAGGCTGGTTCGATCGCAGGGGCTGGTCAGATGTGCTGATTGCCGCGCCTTACATCTGGCTGCTGCTGTTCTTCCTGCTCCCGTTTCTCATTGTCGTGGGGATGAGCGTCGCCACGAAGACATCAACAGCACCTCCCTTCTCGTTCGGTGGCGACTATCCGCTGATCAACATGCAGGGCTATGTCCGGGCAGTTTCGGACACGCTTTATTTTCGCTCCTTCATCACTTCGCTGGTCAGCGCGGGCATCGCCACCATCTTCTGCCTGCTGATCGGCTATCCCATGGCGCTGGCTCTCACCCGTGTGTCCAAGAGCTGGCGCAACATTCTGCTGATGCTGGTCATCCTCCCCTTCTGGACATCCTTCCTGCTGCGCGTCTACGCGTGGATGGGCCTGATGGGCAAGTCGAGCTGGTTCAACGTCGGGATCACGAAGATCTGGAATGCGTTGGTGCCGGCCGGATGGGCCGTCGACTTCATGCCGATGATGCACTCGAACTTCGCCGTCGTGCTGGTGATGGTCTACACCTATCTGCCCTTCATGATCCTGCCGCTTTACGCAAGCCTTGAACGGCTCGACCCGACGCTCGATGAGGCTGCCCTCGACCTCGGATCAAGACCTTGGCAGGTGTTTCGCGACGTTACGCTGCCGCAGAGCATTCCCGGCATCGTCGCCGGCGGCATGCTGGTGTTCATTCCGGCAGCCGGCGAACTCGTGATCCCCACGCTGGTGGGCGACGCCGCAAGCCCGATGATCGGGCGCGTGATCTCCGACCAGTTCTCCTCGGCACGCGACTGGCCCATGGCGTCGTCCATCGCGGTGGTGCTGCTGGTGCTCATGGTGGTGCCCGCCATGATCTACGGCCATTTTCAAGCCAAGGCGGAGGGCTCCAAGTGAAGCGCCGCCACACCTTCCTGCTCAGCATGCTGTGTTTCGGCTTCGCTTTCTTCTACATCCCGATCCTGTCGATGATCGTCTATTCCTTCAACGCATCGCGGCTGGCCAGCGTGTGGGGTGGATTTTCCACCAAGTGGTATGTCTCGCTGTTCTCCAACAAGCAGGTGATCGACGCGCTCATCCTCTCTCTGGAAATTGCCTTTGTTTCCGCCAGCATTGCGACCATCCTCGGCACCATGGCGGGGATTGCGCTTGCCCGCTTCACGAAGTTCCGGGGGCGGCTTCTGTTTTCCGGGTTGGTCACCGCACCCCTCATCATGCCCGAGGTGATCACCGGCATCTCCTCGCTGATGTTCTTCATTCTCATGGCGCAATGGGTCGGCTGGCCCGGGCAGCGCGGCTTCACCACGGTAACGCTCGCCCACATCACCTTCTCGATGGTCTTCGTCACCACCATTGTGCAGGCGCGCATGCTGCAGTCGGACCGATCCATAGAAGAGGCGGCGATGGATCTTGGCTCGCGCCCCTGGCAGGTGCTGCGCGATGTAACGCTTCCGGTGATCTTTCCGGCGATCATGTCCGGCTGGCTTCTGGCCTTCACCATCTCGCTTGATGACGTTGTCATCACCTCATTCACAACCGGCCCCGGCAGCACCACCTTGCCGCTGCTCATCTGGTCCAAGGTCAAGCTTGGGGTCACGCCCGACATTAACGCACTGGCCACCCTCATGGTTGGCACCGTGGCGATCGGCGTGCTCATCGCCGGCATCGTCATGCATCGCGCCGAGCGGCGCCGCCAGAATGACGAGCAGATGGCATTCCGCGCCAATGGATGAGACGCTGCTGCTTCTGCATGCGCCACTCGGCGTGGCGGGGTCCGGTCGGGTGCGTTATGGCGCGGCCATGGAACTTTTTCGCAACGGCGTGATCAGCGAAGCGCAGCTCGATGCCTATCGCGATGCATCTCCCCATGATGGGCGTGATCCGGCCGTGCTTCTCACGGAAAGGCGTTTGCCCGCACCGCCGCCGCCCTCCGGCAGCCCCGCGGCCATTCTTCAGGCACTGTTTGTCGCTGCAGTGGATTACCTGGATACGCTGTCTCACCCCGGCGCTGCCGAGGTGCGCAGCGGCCTGTCCAAGTGCCGCCCTTCTGGCAAGCTGCCGGCGGCAAGGGCTCACCCCATTGCCACGCGCTGGCTGCAGCCCGCATTGCACGAGGCTTTCGGCTTTCAGCCCCAGCTTGCCACGGCAATTGCCACGGCCACGCCCTATCTGACCTGGGTCAGTTACGATGCCTACCCCCGAAACGAGATCGGCGGCGACTTCGCTGACGGCCACGCCTTCGCCGCCATCGCGGGGAGCGATGCGTCCTATGCCGCCGAGGATTTTGAGCTGGGGCTGTTCCTGATCGCGCCCCATACTCTTTATCGCGATCGCTGCCACATCGCGCCCGAACTCTATGCGCCCCTCACCGGCCCACATGCCTGGCGCTTTGCACCCGGACGGCCACTGGTCGTGAAGCCCGCGGGAGAGCCTGTCTGGAACCCACCGCTGCAGCCACACCTCACGAAGGTCGGGCCGGCGCCCTTCCTCGGTCTCTACGTGTGGACGCGCGATGTGAATGAGCCAGCGCGCGTCCTGCCGGCGGATGACTGGGC
>JBEARP010000168.1:0-3689 GCA_041163105.1 Pseudomonadota bacterium | reverse complement strand
ACCGTAGGCCAGTTCCTGGATCCGGTATGCGAGCCTGCTTTCGATGTAGCGCCGGTTAAACGGCGGTGGCTCGCTGTCAAACAGGAGCCGCCACTGCTCCTTGAGCTTTGGAGTGGGTGTGGTTTTGATAGCCGTCAATCGCGCCAGTACCGGGTCCGTCATCGTGTCATGCCTCCTGAGTCGCGGGTTGCATGACCGCTCTGTTGGGGCGACAAGTCGACGGAACTTTCTCCCCGGTCAGCAGATAAACCACTGGACTGTCGAGCCTTCATGCGGATGAAGCCGGCCGCAAGGATGCGACCGAGCGCGGTCATGCGCTCTGCATCTGACAGGTGACTGGTGGACAGGGAATTTCTCACGGGCAGAGGGCTCCATGTGTCTCTGCCTGTGTATTACTGGGGAGGCCGCGATTTACTCTCAGGGGGTCGATGGCTGTCTGACCGCCTGTTCCATGCGAAGCCTCTGCCACAGCGGCTTGATCTTCTTCTTGATGGTGCTGTCGTCGGGAACGCGCTTTCCTTGGCCCTCAAGCCATGCTGCTACGTGCTGAACCAGTTCAGCCTGGGTTTCCGGGATCCCCTCGAGAAAGATCATGGCGCAAAGCTCGACCCAGATATCGTCCCAGTCGAACTTCGAGGGAGCGCCGCGGCGGTTGGCATCGCGGCCACCATCCAGGGCCCCCAAGGCCGGGTGAACCTTTTCAAAGCGCGTGAATTCCTCGTGAGAGATGACGAGATCACCCTTCTTGACAATGTGCTGGTTCTCGCCGGTCGCATTTTCGATCATGGCGAACTGCTCGGCGGGGGCCGCCAGTGTCGTGATCGCAACCTCGCCATGGCGGAGAACACGCCAGGCATCGCTCTGCTGCAGGGGAATGAGACCGATGATGTAGCTGTGGCTGGTAGCAATCCGGTCGACGACGCCCGCAGCGGACGGTCGGCAGAGGCCATAGGTGACCCTCAGGCCGGCAACTGTTGCGGAAACAGTCAATGCCCCAGACAGCACGAAAGACATCAAGTCCCGCTCGGTCAGGCTCCAGCGAGGAAGGACTTCATCGACATAGTAAAAGGGCTTGGAAAAATAGGTCATGGAACGCTCCGGAAGAAAAAACGATGCCTGCCGCCGGACGCCGTCCCGCAGGTGTGATGTTTCGGTGAGATGGGGTCGAAAAGGTTAGGGGCGGACGGAAGAACTGAAGCGCCGGTAGAGGGATACGACCTGCGGCAATTCCTTCTGCATGTCGGGTGGAAGCCGGGCGGCCTGAAGGAAGAGTTCATCGACGCTCATGCCGAGAAGGCTCGCCGTTTTCTCGATCAGCTCATCCCGCGGCGCCTTCTCGATCCCGCGTTCGATGCGTGACCAGTAGGCGGGCGAGATGCCGATCCGGCCTGAGAACTCGTTCAGGCCATATCCCATTTCGATGCGGCGCTGGCGGATATAGAGCCCGAAGCTCATGAGCGTCCTCCCCTGCGGTTTCTGCGCGTGATCAGCTTGTATTGGTCGAGGCGCACGCTCATGAAGCGTGGCGATACCCCGAACTCCTGGGCGAGCACGTCGTTGATGCCTGCGACCGTTTCCGGATCATTGTCGCCCGAGACGACTGGCCATGCCGGATGCCCGGCGCTTCTGGTTCTCACGATGGCGAGGCGCTCATTGCGAGCGTGGTGCAGAAGCCGGCGGTGAACGGCAAGCGCTGGGGCGAGCAGGGCCCCCATGAACTCGTTGGCGCGCCACTCACAGAAGCAGACCGCCGCCGCGCTCCGGAAGGCGTTGTCGGCAGCTTCGGCCGACCGATAGTGCCTGTAGGAGGCGGCTTGGCCTCCCAGCGTCTCGGGGATATCGAACACCACATGCCCCAACTCGTGGGCCGCTGTGCTCAGCATGATGTCGGGCCGGTTGTGGAGAAGGGGGCCGTTGATGCAAACGTTTGCGGTGCCGACAAGCTCCCCGTCCGTCTCGCACACGCCATAGACCTCGAGTCCCGCCGCATCATGGACGTGGTGCTGGAAGTCCCAGGCGATCTCGACCACTCTGCCATTGACGACAATCCCGGGGAACAGCTTCGGCATGTCGGAGGCCTCCAGCGGCTGCTCCGGTTCCTGCGGAAAAACCTGCCGGCGCAGCATGTTCGCCACCAGCCAGAAGCGCGGCGCGTCATCGGCATTCCGGCGGTCGGAGAAGGATGGAGCGTAGGTCAGTGACAGTGTCATGGGGAGCCCTCCCGGCCGGATTGCCTGTTGAGTGTTCACTATATGTTCCGCTGGTCAAAAGAGTCCAGAGGGAGATTTTCGAGGCGGGGAATAATTCGGAATTGTTCCCCGAATTCCTCGCCAATACGGCCCCGGAATTATTCCCCGGAAGACAAAAATCATTGAGAAGTATTTGTTCCTGTTCACAGAATCCCGGGGAGTAAATCGGCACGGGTATTTATTCCCCATTATTCCCCATTCCGCCTCGCTTTCCCCGGAACGGCAGTGTTCTCCTCAGGGCATTCACAACAACGCCACCGACGAGACGCAGAATGCATCACCACTCCACACCCCTTCCACTGCAGGACCAGACGGCACTTTCCATTGCCATGAGCGCAGCCAACCGCCGTGCAGGACGTCTGGCGCGGCAGGTCAGGGATCCCGCATGGGACCGTGACGATCACCGTCAGGACATCCTGCTGGACCTCGTCGCCCGCTCGCATCGCTTCGATCCTGAGCGCGGTTCCTGGGGCGCCTTCGTCACGGTGGTGACGCGCAATGCAGCAACCACCATCCGCGCGCGCTGCGCCCGGCCGCTTGCCGCTGACTGCGATGTCGACGATCTCATGCTGGAACCGCATGGACATGCCGAACGCGCAGTCGTGACCATGATCGATGCGCGAACATTGCAGCGTCGCCTTCCCGCTTCGTTGGGGGATGTCCTCGCCACGCTCATGGAGACGGCCAGCGTGACCGACGCTCAGGCCATAAGCGGTCAGCCGGCCGCGAGCTTCTATCGCGCCCTTCGCCAGCTGCGTCTTCGACTCGTTGCAGCAGGTCTCGCACCTGCCGGCGTCATCCAGAACCGCAACGCCGTCGCAGTCAGCCAGTGAGACCCGCCATGCTGAACACCAACAACTTCGTGCACCACATCGCCAACCGTGCACTCACCCCCAAGGACATCATGAATGATGTCGACCTCTGCGTCTGGGTCGCCGACGCGAAGCCCGGTGACAGGATCATTTACTACCGCGGCCACCTGAGCCGTGACCGGATGATGCACAACGAGGGCTATGAGGAGCCCGTGCGCCGCAAGATCGGCGAGCTCGGCAATGCCGCCTGGAACCTCGGCGACGAGAACTGGGTGCATCTGATCCAGCGCCGCATCGGCATGGGCGCCTGGGAATACATCGCCGTGCGCAAGGCCGAGAGGCCGAAGCAGAAGCCCGTCTATCGCATCATCCAGTCGCTCGCCCAGTCGGGCCAGAAGCGCCGCCGCGATGATGAAACCGCGCCAGCGATTGCCGAGGCTGCCGGAGGACCCTTCACCACCGGTCCGCCGGATCACGTCTGAACCAAAGTCCTCTCATCCATCCATTCCTTTTCAACCGTCAAACAACGGAACGAGACCCCATGTTCGCAATCGAACCCCAAGTCCCTGCGCTGGCCACCGGCCAGCTCCTGGACGCCATCGGCCCCGACCGCTTCATGCAGCTGCAC